>NZ_CP133778.1:2445714-2751428 GCF_034347405.1 Pseudomonas sp. CCC3.1 | reverse complement strand
TGAGTTATACGTATAAGCTAAGGCTTCGACGATTAATTCAAGGTTGATATATGAACTCTCCAGCAGGGTCGCCCGCAACGGGCGCAAGTACATCTTCCATAGAGGAAGCTGAAGAACTGGCCAATACCGTAGTAGTCAATCAGCATGAATTGCTGATTCCAGAATTATTGCCCTCATGGTTTAAAGAGGCACCTTCGTTTGTTCGTGAAGCACTGCGTGAAAGTATCAGACAGGGACACGTGACGCAGCAGGCTGTCGCGCAAGTGCTGGCGCAAGTAAAGTCAGTGGAGCAGTTTGCTGAGCCCTTGCTGAAAGCCGCATTGGCTGCACAAGGGTGGTGGGATATAAACCCTCGTACTCACGGCATTAAAGAAGTCCACTTGTTAAATAATCTGCTGATCTTTTTGAGCCAGCAACAGTTCAAATTGGCTGACACCCTGATCCAACTTTTGCTTCCCGACTTATTGGTACCCCAAAGTCTGGAAATCAATATTGTATCGAGCATTACTCATCAAAGCCTGCTTCAGGCCGCCATGCAAAACTTTGAGGCTGATCTGACTAAAGCAGATGGCTTTGCTCCCGGCACGCAGATTTATCAAGTGGAGGGCAGCTCTGCACGCGTGTCGGCAGCCTTTAAGCCAGAAGCTTTTGCCGCGATTTGCCGCAACCTGGATTTGGGACAACAGTACCAGACACACCTGAGTCAGATATTTGATCCCCCGGATGACCCATGGCCAACGGATGATCCCAGGTCTACACGCTATAAACTGAACACACTCTTCAGTCTGAATATGCAGCATGCGTTTTCGTCGGCGTTGCACCTTACGTATATGAAGGGGCATATAAGTCCGACGCACTATATGTTTATGGTTGACTTACTGTCTCTTTCGAAAGCTTCCGCTGCGCAAGCGCCCCCCAGGCATAGCACTTTAAAAATAATGGGCTTTGAAGTACCCGGCATTGTTCTGATGTGGCCGGATCAAAAAACCGTCGGACAGACACAACGCTGCCTGCTGTATTTGCCTCAGGCACCTGACCAGTCATTTCACTTGTTTCAAACGTTCAATGCCTTCAAGGAACAGTTACGAGAGTGGCTGAAGGAACCCGAATTCTCTCGTTATTTTGCAACGCTTCTGCCTTTGCGCCATCGTGCCGAATTCATGCGCAGAATTGACACTAAAAACGTAACGCTGGATTCACTGTTGATTCGACGTCCGCCGATTATCAATGAACCAGCGTTGTTTTTAGAAACCCAACACATTCCTCAGTCACAGCCACTGTTTGAAGTCGCCTGGCGGTTGACACTTGAGCAGATAAAAGATGATGCACGGGTATTAATTGTTCCCACGGGCGATGAAGACACTAAAAGCCGTGTGACGCGTTTGGCGTCCTATTTAAATTGGGGTGTCAGTTTGTTCGGTATCGCTCTGGGTTTTGTACCCATACTGGGGGACGTGTTATTGGCGGTCAGTGTGGTCCAACTGGGAAGCGAAGTGTACGAGGGCATAAAAGCATGGCGGCGGGGTGATCGCGTTCAGGCACTTGAATACATGTTTGATATCGCCCAGAACCTGACCTTGATCGCGGGGACGGCAGGTGCGGCCAAAGCGTTGAGGCCTTCACCGGTTGTGGATGAGTTGATGCCAGTGACTACCGTGCAAGGGCAAAAGCGCTTATGGGTGCCGGACTTGAGGCCCTATGAAATCAACGCATCACTTGCCAGCCTCAAGCCCGATGCTCAAGGGGTGTATACCTTCAGAGAGCGGTCATTCATCAAGCTGGAGGGCAAGATTTTTAGCATCAAGACCGATCCTGTCAGTGGGCAGGGCTATATCCAGCATCCTACTGACCCGCTGGCCTATACCCCAAAGTTGCAACATAACAGCCACGGCGCCTGGACCCACGAACTTGAAAAGCCTCAACTGTGGCGCCGCGAGCAATTGTTCCGGCGTTTGGGGCCTGATGCCGAGTTCCTCTCCGGCAACGCCATGGACGCTGTCTTGCAGGTGTCAAACACGACGGATGATGGGTTGCGCGCATTGTTCATGGATAACTTACCGCGGCCTCCGGCACTTGCGGACAGCATAAAGCGTGCAAACCTGTGCGAGCGGGTCGAGCGTTTTACTCTGCAGATGAAGCAAGGCATGAATAACGTGGCTGATAACGCAGACTTGCAACTGGCGCTTTTGACGGAGTTGCCAGGGTGGCCAGCCAATCAAGTGTTGCGTGTTTTGGATGTAAAAGGAGGAGTAGTTAAAGAATATGGCCGCGACCTTGCTCCCATACATCCACGGATGCAGATTACCGAGGTGCAGATCGAGAACGGGGATTTGCTCAAGACCACACTGGAATGCCTCTCTTCAGGTCAAAGAGCGGTATTGCTCGGAGAGGATTTAGTGGCGGCCGACCAACAGATTCAACGTCTGGCACGCAAACTTGGGGACCATGCCGAATCGGTCAAACAATCGCTGGTGACCCGCTTGTACAACGCCAGCGAGCCAGTCCCCCCCGAACTGAACACGCTCAACAGTCAGTTTTCCGGATTGCCGGTGACTGTCATGACGGAATTGATGAGTCATTTGACCCCCAATGAATTACTCGCTTTTAAAACAACCGATCGCCTGCCGCTGCATGTTTTGGAAGAGGCGCGAAGCTTTGTTCAGACCGTACGTTTGAATCGCGCGCTGGAAGGGCTTTATTTTGAAGGTTTAAGTAATGCGGATACTCAAACACTGGCATGGGAAACCGTGTCTCGTCTGCCTGGCTGGCCAGAGAACTTGAGTCTTGTCTTGCGTGACAAAACCACTGGCCAGGATTTGCAACGATTGGGTAATGCATCCGCCACAAACAGGATGGAAATATTCAAAAACGCCGACAACTACGAATTTTTCAGCACGGTCTCTGAAGACCTATACAGCAGCCCCCAACTCTTGAAATGCGTGGTGAAAGCGCTTACGCCGTCAGCGCGGACAGCCATGGGCCTGCCTGAGGCTAACGCCGAGCAGGCGCTTGCTCTCAAAGTTGCCAGCCTGGCCGCACACGAGCGCACCAACAGCGCTCAAAAGCTCGGGTTGCAGACGATCAAGCCCTGGTTGAAATCACCCATGCGTCTGGCTGATGGTCGTATTGGTTACACCTTGGGCGGACGTTCGGGGCATTTGCGCGATGAAAACAAATCACTGTTACTCAAAAACCTTGTGCTAGAGCTTTACCCCTTGATGACTGAGGTTCAGGCGGGGCAGTTTCTGTACCACTTGCGGCTCAGCCCGGCCTTGGCAACCCGAGCACTGGTAGCCCTTAAGGCGCAATTGCAGACACTGCGCTCTGACTTGGCGCAGTGGGAGGCTAACCCTGTTTGGAGCCAGCCCCGAACAGGGCCGCAGGTGCTGTTGTCCGCCGCTGAGAAGCGCGCAATCAGCCAGCGACTGATACTCGCCTGGAGACGGCAAACCCCGAGTATCAACATCGGTGACCACACAGGCTACGTATTGGATCTCAATAGCTGGTCTGTCGATAACTTGCCTGTGCTGTCTGCTGACTTCAGTCACATCAGCGCGCTGCGCCTGACTGACTCGCCGAGTGGTCAACTGCCTTTTCATTTTCTGCAACGGTTTCCCAATTTACGGGTGCTATCGCTCGAAAATAATCATTTGCCCGAATTGCCAGCCTCGTTAGCCTCCTTATCAAACCTCACAGATTTGAACCTGCAAGGTAATCAAGTGGTGCTGACGTCTGGCGCTGTAGAGCTGTTGTCAGGCTTGAGGAAGCTCAAGTCGCTGAACCTCACGGGTAATCCATTGGCGCGGCGAATTTCAGTGAGACAACTGCCGGATCTGGAGTACTTGCGACTGCGGCATACCCAGATCAGTGAGTGGCCAGAAGGAGTGGAAACCCTTACCCACTTACACACGCTTGATTTACGCGATAACGCAATTATTCATATACCCAGCGAAATATTGACGGCGGAAAGAGCGGCAATCAATCGCGTAACAAACCTGCATGACAACCCGTTGAATGCCGATTCGATTCGCCGTCTTGATATTTATCGGCGTGAACAGGGCATCAATTTAGGGGTTGAAGTGCAGCACATGCATGCGAGGTCGGCCAGGGGCATATTGCACTGGGCTCGCGAACCGACACTGGTGCAAACGCGTGTCTGGAATGATTTATCGAGCCTGAGGCAATCAAGATCGTTTTTCCGGGTGCTTGAGGATATGAGTGAGTCTGAACAGTTTTTCCGAACCCAGGACGATCTGACCGAGCGTGTCTGGGCCATGCTCACTGCCATCCATGAAAACAGCGAATTACGGCGCCTTACATTCGACATTGCAGCCAACCCGCGAACCTGCCGGGATGGGAGCGCGATGACGTTCGCCAGCCTGGAGTTGCAAGGGCACGTCTCCACCGCACTGCGCAAGCCCGTGACAGAAGAGGAACTCTTGAAGCTGTCGCGCGGGCTGTACCGACTGGAGTTGCTCGACAAACATGTCACTGAGGTGGTCAGTACCCGTCATGCCGCAATTATTGCTGAGCAACAAGCGCATATCGGGCAATTGCAGACGCTGATTGATGCCGTGAGCCCCGACTATGCGCCCAGCCCTTTGGTCGAGATGAGTCCTGAAGAGCAGCAGGGGGTCGCGTATCGATTGGGTACACCCGAGGCACTGAGGTTGGCGCCGTTATTGAGCCCGGAAGCCTTGCGTCGCCAGCTTGCCCGGCACGATCCGCTGGAGGTTCAAATGTACTACCACATCGAGCTGGCCAATCGTCTGGACTTGCCTGCGCGGCCAACCAGTATGCGTTTTGCGCAAATCGCCCAAGTAACGCCGGGAGAGGTAGAAGTCGCACGTGAATTTGTCATCAACCAAGAAACAGCTTCGGCTTTGAGCGCTTCAATAGAAACGAGAGATTTCTGGATCGCTTTTTTGGAGAAAAAATATTCGGAGGCGTTCAGGGTGTCAGATGAACCCTACCAGATGCGTCTGGATGTTCTGTTTTCAGGACGGGAAAGCGAATCCAGCGGCAACTATCTTGCAAGCCTGGAAGCGATTAAAGAGGAACGGAATCTGGCCCGCAAGGCACTGGTTGCCAGACTGACCGCCCAAGAACTGCAAGAACACCCATTGTCGGGGCCTTTAGCTTCGCCTGAGTCTCACGTTTAGAACTGATTGAAAGGTTCTGGATCAGATGACCCAGAACCTTTCTGCGGATCAACGACGCCGGAACAGCGGCATCGGTTCATCCGTCGACGACTGGTAAGTCACCGAAAAGTCTTTAAGGCCTTGCAGCGCTTCATACGGATCTTTGTCGGCGCGAATAGCAAACGCGTCGAACCCGCAGCGGTGCAGATAGAACAACTGGTCGCGCAATACATCACCAATCGCTCGCAATTCACCCTTGAAACCATAACGGTCACGCAGCAGACGGGCGTTGGAGTAGCTGCGTCCATCGGTGAAGGCGGGGAAGTTCAAGGCAATCACCTGGAAGTTCGCCACGTCTTGGCCAATTTCTTCGGCTTCTTCATCGCTGTCCAGCCACACACCCAAGCCGCCATCGCGGGCCTTGAGTGCATGAGCATGCTCGCGCCACAAAGCCAACGGAACGATCAGGTCGTCGCAGTTGGAAATACCATCGAAGCTCGCGTCTTTGGGCAGCAAGTGCCAGGTTTCGTCGATGACTTCGTTGTTCTTAATGATTCGCTGCATAGACGCGCTCCTTGAAAGGGTCGATGCCGATACGTTGATACGTGTCGATGAAACGCTCGTCTTCGTTGCGTTTTTCAACATACACGTCGATCAGCTTTTCAATCACATCCGGCATGTCTTCTTGCGCGAACGATGGGCCGAGGATCTTGCCCAGGCTGGCGTCACGGCTGGCGCTGCCGCCCAGGGAAACCTGGTAGAACTCGGCGCCTTTTTTGTCCACGCCCAAGATCCCGATGTGACCGACGTGGTGGTGACCACAGGCGTTCATGCAACCGGAGATGTTGAGATCCAGCTCGCCGATGTCGAACAGATAGTCCAGGTCTTCAAAGCGACGCTGGATCGACTCGGCAATCGGGATCGACTTGGCGTTGGCCAGCGAGCAGAAATCGCCGCCAGGGCAGCAGATCATGTCGGTCAGCAAACCAATGTTCGGCGTGGCGAAACCTTGCTCGCGCAACTCGCCCCACATGGCGAACAGTTGGTTCTCTTCAACATCGGCCAAGATGATGTTTTGCTCGTGAGAGGTGCGCAACTGGCCGAAGCTGTAACGGTCGGCCATATCGGCGATGCCGTCCCACTGCTTGTCGGTCACGTCGCCCGGCGCTACGCCAGTCGGCTTGAGCGACAGGGTAACGGCCACATAGCCCGGCTTTTTATGCGCCAGGGTATTGCGGCTCCGCCAGCGAGCAAAGCCTGGGTGCTGCGTGTCGAGTTCAGCCAGTTCAGCGCCGAAGTCTGGCAGGGCTTTGTAGTCCGGGTCCACGAAGTGCTTGGCAATACGCTGAACTTCAGCTTCGGTCAGGGTATTGGAGCCGCCGCGCAGGTGAACCATTTCGGATTCGACACGCTCAGCGAACACTTCAGGGGTCAGGGCTTTTACCAGGATCTTGATGCGGGCCTTGTACTTGTTGTCACGACGGCCATAGCGGTTATAAACCCGCAGGATGGCTTCGAGGTAACTCAACAAGTCCGGCCACGGCAGGAACTCATTAATGAATGCGCCAACCACCGGAGTACGGCCCAGGCCGCCACCGACCAGTACGCGGAAGCCCAACTCACCGGCTTCGTTGAACACTGGTTCCAGGCCAATGTCGTGCACTTCGATCGCTGCACGGTCAGACGCCGAGCCATTGATCGCAATCTTGAACTTGCGCGGCAGGTAGGCGAATTCCGGGTGGAAAGTCGTCCATTGACGAACGATCTCGCACCATGGGCGCGAGTCAATCAACTCGTCAGCCGCAACACCGGCAAACTGGTCAGTAGTGACGTTACGCAGGCAGTTACCGCTGGTCTGGATGGCGTGCATTTGCACGGTGGCCAGCTCTTCCAGAATGTCCGGAATGTCTTCCAGTGCCGGCCAGTTGAACTGCACGTTCTGGCGGGTACTGATATGGGCATAACCCTTGTCATAGTCGCGGGCAATCTTTGCCATCATTCGCGCTTGACGCGACGTCAACTGGCCATACGGCACAGCGACCCGCAGCATTGGGGCAAAACGTTGAACATAAAGGCCATTTTGCAGGCGCAGAGGGCGGAACTCTTCTTCGCTCAGCTCCCCTGCCAGATAGCGTCGGGTCTGATCTCGGAACTGCTTTACGCGGTCCTCGATGATCCGCTGATCGTACTCGTCATATACGTACATATAGGTCCTGTTCTCAGGCTGCTAACAGCTTATCTGCGCGCACGGCCGCGCACTCCCCACGGAGCGGTGGCACGATACCAGTTTGTAGTTATGCGCAAAAGTGATGTTTAAGCATATGCAAAGAACCAAAACAACTATAAGAGGTTGATTCTCAATCACTTACTTGTTGAAAGGGCATTGTTGGGCTTAACTCAAAGGCAGTTATCTAAGCATTCACCCATAAAACCGAAAAAAGGCGATGCGATGAATACTCCCGTCAAAGTGCGTAAAACTGCGAGCAAGGTCGATGCATGGGCCATTCTGTTTCTAATCATCCTGGTCGCGGCTGCCGCCGTGTTTTGGAGCAGCCATTCGTAAACGGATGAGCGCGATCGCAGCCTCGCTGCGCTCCTCAGCGACTACAAATTCTGTGTTCCCCGCGGACCCTGTTTTTGATCTGGCTTGTGATCTTGATCTACCCGCGACTTCGGGAGGCCGAGTGTAGGTTCTGCGTAGTGGGTCG
Organism: Pseudomonas sp. CCC3.1; assembly: GCF_034347405.1. Lineage (NCBI taxonomy): Bacteria > Pseudomonadati > Pseudomonadota > Gammaproteobacteria > Pseudomonadales > Pseudomonadaceae > Pseudomonas > Pseudomonas sp. CCC3.1. The sequence continues at coordinate 2,743,579 of NZ_CP133778.1, read as the reverse complement.
ACCGGCATGGATGCCGGGAGAGCCGTGTTGGGTTGTGGCTGTTTGGCAAAAGTGCCTCGCCGTAAGGGCGAAACCCGTAAAAGCCTCAACAAATCAAATGGATATGTACATGAAACCTTAGAGGCGCTGCCGCTGCGTCGCAGTGGCGCACCAGCCAGATCGCAGCCTCGCTGCGCTCCTCAGCGGCTACAAAGTCCGCGTTCCCACATCCGCAATCACAAAATGGTCGATACCATCGCGGGCAAGCCCGCTCCCACAGGGGCGCTGCGTCACTGAACGGCTACCTGAAATCCGCATAAGGAATCAACGGCTGTACCGGCAAAGGCAGATTGCCTTGCCAGGTATCAAAGGTGTAACGCAGGTAAAGCATGGCCCGGCTCGGGGCATAGCCTTCACTGTGCTGATATAGCAACCCACCGCCCAATACGAGGTTATCCGACAGCCTACGCTCAACCAGCCCTTGCAGGCGTATGCCAATCCCGTTACTGCTCCCACCCGAGGTTTGCCCCAGGGGTTCGGCCAGTTTGAAACCTTCCTCATCAACGACATTCAAAATCTTGTCGTTGAGCCCACTCAGCGGGTAAAGATCGTTGGATTGGGTCTTTGCAAACGACCAACCCACCGAGCTTTCCAGTGACACCGACCAGTTAGAGGTGCGCCACGCGTAGTTGAGCGGCACGCCGACCGAGAAGTATTGCTGCGGGCTGTAATACCCACCCTGACCCAGGGTGTACTCACTCAGGTCTTTGTCATAACTCCAGTACATCACCGTCAAACCGGTGCGCATGCGCTCATCGGCACGTTCGACCAGCCGATAGTAGTAACCGGCCATAGCGGTGTTTTTGTGGTTGTCTTCGACGTTTTTACCGCGCAACCAGTGTTGGCCAAAACTCGCCCATACGCCGTCAACTCCGCCCTCATCATGGCTCAGGCTCAAGGTCAGGCCGTTGGAGGTGACACCGCCCCACGTCACCCCGGTATTGGGGTCTGTCGCACCGGCATACGACAGGATCGAGTTGCTCATCGGGTGCCGCGAGCCGGTCAAGGTCCAGCCCACGGAGCCTATTTTGCTGCTGTACGCCACCCCCCCGAGCCAATTGGGCACTTTGAAGGTGTCAGGAGTGCGGCCGATGTCGACATTCCAGGTTTGGTTTTTCCAACCGGCCGCCAGGGTGGTGCCTCGGGCTGACTGTGAACGGTCATCACAGCCGGAAAAATTCGGCCCATCAGTGCCTTTGCGGTTGATTGCCACGGCGCAGGTGCCGTAGTTCTCGCGCACATAGCCGTCTTCGTCAGCGTCGAATTTGCCCGCATCCATGTCGATCTGCTCAGCCCGCACAAAACCGCTGCCATCGGCGATCGGTACGTCCAATTGCAGGATGGTGGTCCGGGTATCGGTATCGGAGGTGCCCGGCGAAGCATCGTCCGCCCGCCAGCCGTAGTCGGTGTACAGGTGCAGGGTCGGATTTTGCCGCTGATACAGTTCATCCACGTCGCTGCGCAGGCTGCGGGCCAACCATGGGTCGTCGTCTTTTTCACGGCTGGCCAGGGTCATGGCGCGATTGTCACGGGGGTTGGCCTGTGCCGGGGTCAGCAGTCCGGCGCTGGCCATGCCTTTGGCGTAGTTGTCCAACGCGGGTTGCGGCTGTTTGGCGGACATCAGGCGTGCCGCATCGCGGTACATCAGCGGGTCGACTTGCGGGCTTTTCAGCAGCTCGGCATACAGGGCCTGCGCTTTGTCAGGTTCGCCAACGGCGGCCCAGGCATTGGCCACTTGCCGTTGCTGCGCAGGCGTCAATGGCGTACCTGGTGCAGGTTTGAACGGTTCAAGCTGGCGCCGGGCAGCGTCCAGTTGCTGGCTGTCAATCAGGGTCTCGATTTGCCCCAGGCGTGCGTCGGTGTTGCCCGGGTCCTGGCGCAGTACCTGAGCATAGAGTTTTTGCGCTTGGGGGAAGTCCTTGCGCTCTTGCGCCCAGCCAGCGAGCGTCAGAAGGTCGTCGTTGTCAGGCTTTTGCATCAGCAAGGCAATCGCTTGCGCCTCTTGACCAGCTTTGCGCAGGCTGTCGGCGCGTGCCAGCAGCACGTTGCGTTGCAGGCGGGCATCCAGTTCACGCATCGAATCGGTCCACTGCGCTTTGGGCAGTTGTTCCAGCACGCTCAAGGCGCTGGCATCGCGGTCGGAGTTGGACAGGTAAAGCGCGTAGGCGTATAGCGCTTCAGGGTTTTTGCCCTGACGCTGCATCAACTGCTTGAAGCTGTCGTCGGCCGCGCCAGGTTGATTGATCGAGCGCTGAGCATTGGCCAGTCGATAGGTCAGCCACGGCTCATCAGGGGTCAGGTTGCGGATTTTGCTGAGCAGCGCGACCACGCGCGGCCAGTCTTGACGCTCGCTGGCCGCATCGGCCTGCCGGTTCAGTTCGTCCAGTTCCAGGCTTTGCCGAGCAGCGGCAAATTCTTTCTGCCGGGCAGGTGGCAAGCTATCCAGAAACTGCTTGGCCTTGTCCGGCGACTGCGCTGCGTACAGCCGCACCAGTCCGCGCACGGCACTGCCATTGCCGGGCTCCAGGCGTCGGGCCTGGAGCAATAAGGTTTCGGCCTGAACGGTGTCGTGCTGAGCCAGGGCCACGTCGGCCAGTCCGATCAGCGGGTCAGCATCCCGGGGTTTGGCCCGGCGTGCCTGTTGGTAGGCGTTGCGCGCGGCGTTGAAGTCGTTTCGCTGCAAAGCTTTCTCACCTTGAGTCAGCAGCATCCGATAGCGGCTGGCGTCCATAAGGTCTTGCCATTTGCTGATGTTGGAGGTGTCTTGCTCTTTGCTGCGCGCCGTGGTGAACGCGGCGTTGGCGGTGTCATACCGGCTTTGCCGAAACAAGGCCATGCCCAACGCGCCGTACAGGGTAGGGTCATCGGGGTACTGCTTGAGTGCCCGGCGCAACAGGCCTTCGGCGGCAGCCGGATTGCGCGACTGCTCAATCATCTGCTTGCCTTGAGCCCCCGCAACCCAGGCCGGGTCGCTGAGCAAGCGCTGCTGGTCCTGAAGTTTTTGAGTGGCGTCGGTCAGTACTGGGGAGCGTGGATAGCGCTGTAGATACGCTTGCCAGGCCAGCGTGGTGGAACGGTCGACCGGCAACGTGCTCAGGTACTCATATTCACGTTGTGCAGCGGCGCTGCTGGCAATGGGGTTGGTTGACAATTGGTGCAAGACCACCAGCGCCTCGGCTTCGCGTTTTTCGCGAAACAGCAAATCCGCCAAGGTTTGGCGCAGTCCGATATTGCCCGGGTACTGCACGTCCAGCGCTTTAAGTTGGTCAATCACCCGCGGACGTTGCCCGACAATGTTGCTGCGAATGCGCAGGTATTCCAAGGTGGTGGTGAAGTCCGGCGGGTCATTGCCGAACAGTTGCTCAAAGATCGCAGCGGCTTCCTCGGGGCGGCCAGCAGCGGCAAACAGGCGCGCCTGCTGCAATTGTTTCTGGCTTTGCGGGTCTTGCAGCTTCATCAGGTTTTGGGCCTGACGCAGCGCCGCCGAGTCAGGCGCCAACTGTTGCAGCCGGTCAAGGCGTTGTTTGGCCAATGCCGGGTTCTTGTCCAGCAAGGCCTGACGTACTGACGCCGCCAACGCTTGGGGGTTGTCGGGGGCAATCAGCCAGAGTCGCGCCAGCGAGTCACGCACCAGGTCTTCCTGATACAAGGCCTCGCCAATGCGTACTTGCTCCAGCAGCCACTGTTGCTGGTCTTGCACGTTGACCGGTTGCGCCATGGCTACAGTGGACAGGCCACCGAGCAAAAATGCCCATGTCATTAGTCTTTGCATGTGTTAACTCTTGTCGTTGTCCCACGCAGGCCATTCACCGGTCAGTCGTCCTTATGCAGGCGGCGGTTCGCGGCCCAGCTCAGGGCACGCCACAGCAGAAAGGCGCTCAGCAATACGCTGATAACGGCGAGCACGGCCAGCAACACTGGGTGCTCGGACAGCTGATACCACAGCAGCAGGTACCACGGCAGATTGCCGACGTAGTACTGATCACCGACCAGTTGGCTGTAAATGCCGCTGCTGCGAATCAACGCCACTGAACCCGCCACCGCGTCCATTTTTCCGCTGTCGCTGAGCGCATCGCGCAGCAGGCTGTAGTCGGCATCGTCATTGCCCAGTAACGCCACAATGCTGCGCTGCTCATGGGTCGGCGACTGCATGCCGACCATGGCCGCGATAGGGGCGTGGGCGGTGACTTGAATGCGGTTGGCTGGCTGGTTGCGCCCATCGATTGAAGGGCCACGGCGGTTGGTGGCGTCGAGGGTGCTGTTGCCGTAAGGCTGAACCAGCATGTCGTGCTGGCGTTGCAACAACAGGCTCAGGTCCGGGTTATCACGCATTTCGGGGGCCATTTCGCCCAGTAGCAGCAGGTCGACATCTTCCTTGGAGGCCGATTGCCAATCATCGCTCAAGCGCACGCCAAAGGCCGGATAGCCAGAACGGGCCGAAATACTCGCGATAGCTTCTAGCAAGGTGCTGATTTGCGTGGCGGTGCCTGTGCTCGGCACCACCACGATCGATTCCGACAGATCGGCCATACGGCTGAACGGGAAACCGCTGCGCGCAAATGCCTTGAGGTCCGGCATGCTGATGTAGTGGTGATACCCGGACAGGTCGATGGTGGAGTCTTCGTCGATGATCGCCTGGGTGTTGGCCGGCAGAATAGTCTGGCAACGATCACGCTGGGCGCTGCCCACGGTACTGGCGAAGTTGAAGTCGAAACGCAGGCGGTTGCGGTCGCCAATTTTCAGCGACGGCACAATCAGTTTGTCGTTGACGTTGGCCGAGTCATTGGACAACACCGACAACCGCAGCTCTTCAAAGCTGCTGGTGTCTTTGCGCAACAACGGCAGGCTGGTGATGAACTGATCATTGAGGCTGATGTTCAAGCGCGAATCATCATTGGCCGATGGCGCGGTGTACCGGTATTGGGTGCGCAGCGGAATCCCCTGGTTGCGCCACACAAACAGGTCTGGTGGCAGGTTCACGTCCAGCGTAATGGGGCGTGGCTGTAATCCGCTGACTTGCAGTTGTTGTGGGTAGGTAATCAGCTCGGCAAAACGCACCGGGCGATCAGTGCGCATCCAGGCCGGGGCGTCGTAAGGCTTGCGCGGCTGCAACGCCTGAACGTTGTCGATGGTGACGCGTGAGCCGCGCAACAAGTTACCACCCAAGGCCAGGGCCTTTGCCGCCGTGGTCAGGTCTTCTTCGTTGCGGCCCATCACCAGCAATACTTTGCTGTAGGGCGCGTCCGGGTGGTCAATTAACGCCACCACGGGTGCATCAACGGCCGGAAATTTCTCCCGATCACTCATGAACGCCGGGCGGTGGTCGTTGGTGGCAAACACCACCGAAGGCTGGGTGGCCTCTTTGCTTTGCACGCTGGGCAGTGCGTCAAACGCCACCGGGAATGTCGAGCCGCGCCAGTTGGCCTGGCTGCCGAAGTAGGAGGCCAAAATGGCGGCGGCGCGTTGTTCGCCCAGGGTCGGGTTGGCAGCAAACACGAACGGCAACTCCAGTTTGCCGCTGTTGCGCGGGTCAAAGAATGGCAGCGGGAAATACGCCAGGTCATTGGTCAGGCTCAACGCCTGCTCTTGCAGGGTGATGCTGCTGCCTCGGCTGATATTGACCCACAAGGTGTTGTTGGCCGGGTCTTCGCAGATGTCGGTGTAATGCCCGATGAACTCCAGGCGAATGCGGTTGAAGTCCGAGATCAGTCGCGGGTCGAGGGCCATTTTCTGACGGGTCTGACGCCCCAATTGCTCTTTTTCGATAGGCAGCACGCCCATCAGCACGTCATTCAAGTAGACCCGGATATGCGACAGCGTCGGGATCAGTGAAGGCGAGGGCGTGTAGTCCAGTTGCAGGCTGGCATCGCTGGCGATCCGGTCGCGGCGCAGGGTGAACTCCACTTGTTCGGCACTGTTGATGCCCAGCAGCAACGTGTCGGCCGGGCGCCCCAATTGTTCGAAGGTGCGGGTCACTGTCCAGCTCGGCAGCGGATCAGTGCTTTCCAGCGCCGGGGGTTTGGGCAGCGGCGCAGGCCCGACAGTCGGTAAAGGCAAAGGGGCAGCCATCAGCTCTGAAACAAAAGCTATTAGCGCGAGGCCGGTGAAGCATGTTTTTTTTAAGAATCGACTCATGATCTGCTCACTGGCCGGGAAATAAGGGGGGTGGATGCTTTGGGCATGCGCGGAAAGAAGCTGCCCAGCCACTGCAGCACTCGCACAAAGGGCCGTGCCAGATGGCGCAACCACGCAGGCAGGTATTCGTAAAGGCGGTAGTAGCCTTTGGCACCCAGGGCGAGGATTTCCCTGAGGCTCTGAATCGGCTTGTCGGCTTCAAATCCACTGTTGTGATCGAGCCAGGCATCTGCCCGGCCAAACGTGCACTGCACGAATTCGATCTTTTGCTCGGCCGGCAACTGGGCGAAGTTCAACCCCATAAACAAGTCATGGGAGCGCGTCAGACTGCCGGTAAACACAAACTCGCGGTTGCCGCGCTGAAGGATCAGCGACACCTGCGAGCCGATGGGTAGCGCAATCGGTTGGTTGAGCAACAAGCCGACACCACCATCGGAGTAGTCCACCAGTTCGCAGGGGTAGCGGTGGCCGTCGGCCAGTTTGATCGCGCCCGGCAAGCGGGTTTGCACACGGTGGGTATGCCGAACCTGGCGCACTTCAGCCGCTACGGCTACGGCAGCGCCAATGATCAGCAGGTTATAAATGACCCACAACACACTGACGATAATGGTGATGATTTCATCTGTCGGCCCAGTAAACAGCCGCCATACAGCAAACCCGAGGCCGAGCACATTGAGCACGGACAGCACCAGATACGGCTTGGCGGTCTGCCAGTCGAACTGGTTTTCTTCCATCATCCCGCCCTTGGCCGTCACGTTGAACTTGCCACGCGAGGGGCTGAACATGGCTACCGTGGTAGGCCGGGCGATGTACCAGGCCAGGACTGTTTCGTAGACCTCCCCCCAGAATGTCTGGCGATAAGCGCCTTGCATGCGCGAGTTGGTCAGGCTGGCATGAATCATGTGCGGCAATACGTAGAGCAGAATCATCAAGGCCGGGGCGTAGATGATGTAGGCGTGCAGCAACAGGAACGCCAAGGGAGCTGTCAGGAACACCAACCGCGGCAGCCCCACCAGAAAGTGCAGCATGGCGTTGGCGTAGCACACCCGCTGGAACACCGTCAGGCCTTTGCCCAGCAACGGGTTGTCAGTGCGGAATATCTGCACCATGCCCCGCGCCCAGCGAATGCGCTGGCCGATATGCGCTGAGAGGCTTTCGGTGGCCAGCCCGGCCGCTTGGGGAATGCGCAGATAGGCCGAGTTCCAACCGTTGCGGTGCAAACGCAAGGCGGTGTGGGCGTCTTCGGTGACGGTTTCGACAGCAAAGCCACCAATCGAATCAATCGCCGTGCGCCGCACGATGGCGCACGAGCCGCAGAAAAACGCCGCGTTCCACATGTCGTTGCCGTCCTGCACCAAGCCATAAAACAGCTCGCCTTCGTTGGGGCGATTGCGAAAGGTGCCGAGGTTGCGTTCAAACGGATCCGGCGACAGGAAGTGGTGCGGGGTTTGCACCAGCGCCAGTTTGGGATCGCGTAAAAACCAGCCCGTGGTCAATTGCAAAAAGGAGCGGGCGGGCATGTGGTCACAGTCAAAAATGGCCACCAGTTCACCGTCGATCTGGGTCAGCGCATGGTTGAGGTTGCCAGCCTTGGCGTGGCGGTTGTCGGTACGGGCGATGTAGTTGATGCCCACTTCCTCGGCAAACGTCTTGAAGCTGGCGCGGTTGCCGTCATCCAGCAAATGAATGCGCAGCTTGTCCTTGGGCCAGTCAATGCCCAGTGCGGCGTACACCGTGCCTCGGGTCACCGACAGCTCTTCGTTATAGGTGGGGATCAACAGATCGACCGTCGGCCACAGGTTTGGGTCAGGCGGCAGTTGCGCGGGCTTGCGGTTTAGCGGCCACGAGGTCTGCACATACCCCAAAATCAGGACCATCCAGGAATACGTCTCGGCCAGCAGCAAAATCAGGCCGCAGGCCAGATCCAGGTTGTCGCTCCAGTTCAGGGTCGAGGTGTAGCGCCACCATAAATAGCGGCACGAGATGATCACCGACAGCGCGATCAGCAACAGCGTCGGAAAACGCCCCGGCATTCGCCGCACCAGCATCGCAATGGCCCACAACAGCACCACAAACACCAGTTGCGCCAGGTAACCGAAGGGTTCGGTCACACAGATAAAAATCAGCACCGCTACCAGCGCCCCGATGGCGATATACAGCAGTTTGCGCATTGGCCAGTGCATGGCGGCCCACCAGCGCGAACCTTTGCGCACTTGCGGGCTGATCGCCGTTGGCAACTGTTCAAAAGCATCCGACAGCAGGTTCCAGGGCCGCTGCACAATACCGAGCACAGCCTTCAGGTAACCCTTGAGACGCCGCCGTGTACGTTGGCGCTGAGGCAGGGTTTGTGCAGCCGGACGCACCAGCAACAGCCACACGGTCTGGATCACGTAACGCAGCGGATCGCCAATGGTTGCGCGTTTGTCTGCCAGATGCGGGTACAGCTGTCGATGTTGTGCGCGCAATGCCTGCCACGCGGGTGATTCAAGGCGCAGAAAAATCCAGCCACAGGCCTGAATCAGCGCCAGGATGAAGGCGGTGAAGCGGGTGCAGTTTTGATCACGGCGCAAGCGCGCATAGGGAAACAGGCGGGCTCTCATTCAAGCCTCCCGCCACGCAACAGGCACCAACTGGCCAGGCTAATGAGGTCTTGGGCGATCAGGCTGCCGGGCGCATAGCGGCCAGCGGGCTCGCGCCTGGCTAAGGCTTCGGCCATGGCTTCGTCAGCGTGCAAATGGATCGGCAGCAAGGTCTGCGCATAGTGACGCTGCCAAAGCAGCAACAAATCGCGCTGTAACTGGCTGGCAGGATCATAACGATTGACCAGCAAACGCTGCGGGCTGTTGCGTCGAGGCTGTAACAGCACATGGCTCGCCGCGTCCAGGTTCAGCACGTTGAGCGCAATCTCACAGCGCGGGCTGGCAGCATGGCCCGGCAAGCGTTGCGGCAAGTCAAAGAGCACCCAATCAACACTGTCGGCCAGGCTGGCCTGATGCTTGGCCCACAATTGCGGGTGATCACGCAGCAAGATGTCGAGTTGCAACTGTTCGACATCGGCCAGGGTGCCGTAGGGCAGCACGTCCAGACCGGGTTCGATGTTCCAGGCGTGCTCATACCAAGGCGTTTGATCCACTGTCGCGCGGGCCCAGCCTTCGGCGGGCGCGTAATCAAGGTTGAAGTGCAGGCCAAGGGCGTTTTCCGGGCACATGTCGACCACCAGCACTTTTTGCCCCAGTGCACTCAGCGCAAAGCCCAGCGCGGCCAGCGTGGTGCTGGTGCCCACGCCGCCGCGAATGCCTTGAAGGCTCATGGCAATCATGGCGTGTCGTCCATGGTTTTTTGCAGCTCGGTAGGCTCAGGCAGGCGATTGCGCGCTTCAAGGTGTGCCAGCAATGGCCAGCGTTCAAGCGCCTGTAACAGCTCCATCTGCGCCGAGATGTCGACGTAGGCCAGTGTCGGTAAATCCATCATCGACTTAAGCCGTTCAATGTCATCGGCGCGCTCATTGCGCGACAGAATATCGGCGCTTACTTGAGTTGCTGTGGGTAGGGTAGCCATCCGCCGTTCTCCTTGATTCGCACATAGGGCTTGCCGTTGTAATCGAGCACGACGGTGCCTGAGTTCTCCGATACTTTTGCGGTTTGCGGCAGGTCAGTCAGCAAGGCCGACCAGTCCACCGCCTGACCATTGCTCAGCGCCGGGTCGGCATACAGGCGCGCAATGATTTCAGCGATGGCCAGGTAGCTGCTTGGCTGAGCAACATGCACCGGCGCCGTCTGGCCGTTGTCACCCATGTTGATCAGCTTGAGGCCCACAGGCACATGGGTGATGGCGTCACTGGGGATTTCACGCATGCCGGAAATCTGCATCCGGTCGCCATGTAATGCGGCGCCATGTTCAGGGACGATGGCGACCACCACCCGGCGCCCGCTTTTTTGCAGTTCCTTAAGGAACACATTCAGGTCGTCAAGCAGCACCTGAGCCCGGCTGCTGTAGTCCGCCGGTTGAGTACCTCCATCGGCTGTCACCTGTCGATTACCGTCATGCAGGCTGGTGGTGTTGTAGAACAGCGCCATGTTGGGCTGGTCTGTGGCCAGGCGGTGCTGCCACCATTTGCTCAGCACGTCGCGGTCACGCCAGATCGGTGATCCATCAAAGCCGACGTAGGTACGCGGTAAACCGGTCGGAATCACGCCCAGCGCAGGCGGCGGCAATTGCCCCTGATCGCGCACTTCTTGCAGAAAGCCATCGAACTCGCCGGTGTGGTTGAGCATCAACTCATCTGAGAAACCGAGCTTGCGCAAGTCGTCGAACAACAGGCACTGATCGGCTGGAGGCTTGTACAACTGAGCGTGTGAGGTTTGCCCGCAACTGGCGCGTAACAGGCGAATGGCGGCCGGACCGCTGTAGGCGGTGGCTGAGTTGAAGTTGTCAAAAATCACGTCCATCTGACTGAACAGTGTGTTGTTGCGCAAGCCCACCGTGTCGAGGTCGTCCCAGGCCAATGAACAAATGTTGATGACCAGCAAGTCAAACGGCGGGGGTTTAACGGTCGGCTCCTTGAACTCGACCTTACGTTGGGCTTCGGTCTGGTAGAACGTGTCCAGGTAGCGGTTAAGTGTTGCATCGTCCGGTTCACCCACGCTGTTGGCAGGTGTGGCGCTGCCGGGCTGGGTGCTGGCCATAGGCTGCACGGTTGCGGGAGGCAGCAACCACTGCAAGCTGCCCAGGCTCAGCCAAGCAAAGCCCGCCAGGGTCAGGGTGGTCAGGCGCAGCCAGGGACTGAGGAACACATAGCCCACCCCTAGCAGCAACAACATGGCCGTCACTTGCCAGTCGATGAAACGGCCCAGCAGTTCGACGATGTAATCAAATGAGAAATTCAGTACGCCGGGTTGTGCCAGCAAACGGCTGAAGGGCGGGAACCAGGTGTCCTGATACAGCAGCGCGACAGCCACCGGGATGGCCACCAAGGTACGGGCGCGGCGCAGCATCGGGTGAGCGATGGGGATGAGCAACACCAGTGCAAAGATCAGGTTGGGCAGTACCTGAAAATTCAGGTGGCCAGTCCAGGTCAATAAGAACTTGGCCAGGAAATACAGGTTCCACGCCCCCAGACCGCGCCAAGTACCGGGCATTCGCTGCGCGGGTTCAGCAGGTTTAGAGGGGTTCATCAGGCACCCTCATCGAAGGGCTGGCGGGCGCACGACGCCTGACACCGCGTGATTTCAGGAAACGGGGCGGCAGGTACTGTTCAAAATGCGCTTTGAGGTAGTGCCGAATACGCTGCGAGAACAGGGTCAGCAGCACGCTCACTGCGCAGGTCAAACCGATGAGTTGAACAAGCTCCATAAAGGTCATGGCTGTGGCTCGCTGACAGACAACGTGATGCGTTGCGGTTTTAACGGGGCGTGGCTGCCGGCAGCCGGTTGCGCCATGACCAGGGTTTCGACGGGAATACTCAGGTGCTCAGGCACTGATACCTCTTGCATAAAGGCCGCCTCATCCAGATCAGCCGGGCTGCTCAGCACTTGGCGCTGTAAAAACAGATCACGCCAGGGCAAGCGACAGATATTGCCCAGCGCGGGGTCCAGGCCATCGGCGCGGCAGGCAAACAGAAACAGGTACACGTCATCGTTGAACAAACAGGCGAAGTCGCCGTATCGACGCAGGCACATCTGATTCAAGAACAGCGCTGGCTTGAGCCCGGGCACCGGCTGGAACTTGACCAGTTGATGGGTCACTTCTCCCGAGCTGTCCTGATAAATGCGCTTTATCTCGGTGAAAAACTCATTCGGGCTCACCAGGCCACGGATACCTGGCGGGCGCTGGCGCTCAAGCAACGTGGCAAAGTCAGTGCCCTGGGCGTATTGCCAGTGCTGGCCCTGAACGCTTTCGATCATGCTCAAAAACCGCGAGAGCAAGGTGCCGTCCGGCACGATCAAGTTGACCCCGCACGCCAGCAGCAGGCGCTCGTCGCGATAACGCACCGCGGGTTCAAGTTCGCGAACCACTATCTTCAGCGCGGGGCCGCAGTGTTCGCGCAGGTCGTGCAGTTGCTGCGCGAGATCCAGTAACTGATGGCTGCTGTCGATGCCCACGATGACTGTCGCGGCGCTGGCGGAGGCTGCGTGTTCGAGCAACGCCTGGCGATCATTGAACAGGTACCAGTGTTTGGACAGCGGCGGGGTGCCTTCAAGCACTTCGCGTTCGGCGAGGTATACGTGCTGATCATCGGCCACGCGAGGCGGTGTCAGGGCAACGGGTTCGGGGATCAGGGCCAAGGCGTTGTCTGCTATCTGGAGCTTGAACTCCTGACCGGCGCTGACGCCCATGTCGTTATACCAAAAGTGCACGTGGTAACGAATTTCGCCGCTGTGCCGGTACAACTGGCTCAGGCCAGACAAGTGCTCATTGAGTTGCAAAAGCTGGGCATGTAGCCGCGTGGCCTCACCCTGGGTGATCACCAGCAAAGTGACTTGGCGGTCTCGCAGCCAAGAGCGCAGGTTTTCACACCAGCGCTGCAAGTGTTTTGCCGTGGTGGTGTCAGCCCAACTGCTGGCAGGGGCAACCAGTAAAATCTGACTGTTGGGGGGGATGCCTGAGCGGCTCAGATCCCGGGTCAGCGTGTTCAGCCCGCGCTCAACCACATTGGGCGCGAGTTCAAACAGCTTGAGTTTGTCAGGGCCGCGGTCCGGGGCAAGGTCACTGATAACGTGTTGCACGGAATCGGCGCAGACGATCAGCGAGGCGGGCACGGCAGGGGGGATGCACTCAAGAAACTGGCGAACCAGCCGTTTGGCATCCGTTGGCTGATCGACCGTAACCCAGTACAAGCCGCCAGTACGTAAAGCGATGTGTTGATCGAGTAATCCGTGGATACCCAGGCTGATGTAAAGCAATCGCTACGTCCCCCATCCTAGAGGTTCACGAACGAATGGCTGTGAGCGTGTTTACAGCCTTTCGTTCGCTGCTAGCAGGGCGATCATCTGTCGCCTCGAAGCTTTTATTTTTTTTATTGGCGTCAATCAAATGGTGATTGGTTTTACGCCGACGTGATCCTTGTGGCGAAATCCTGTGACACGGGCACACCCCTTGAAACTCCTCGGCTTCCAACGTTGCTCGCACGTTACAGGCGTGTTTCAAGCGGACATATTCCTACACAAAAGTGAGCATAGTCCATGATTTAAAACGCGAATCGTCAAAAAAACATCATCTTGTTGTTTTGAGTCATTAAATTGACTTTCTGAAAGTCGACTGCAAAAACCCGCACACACGCCAAGATGTGCGGGCTTGCAGGTGTAAACGCGATGAGACAGGTGAGGGGCTTTGCGACGAAAGCAGGCGGGCGACTTTCTCAGTGCCCGGTTGCGTGCTATTGCTTAAGGGGGTTCAGCAAGGATGGAACCTTTTTCGCAGACTCATCCTCAGAGTTTGCAGTCGTCACCGAAATATCTATGAGGTGCAGATATGCCCGTTAAACATGATTTGTATCAGGACTTGAATATCTCCAAAGACGCAGCCGCAAAGCTTGAGGGTCAAAACGGCCACTTTTTGGGGCTGGTCAATAAATACAAGGCCGCCGATGATGCCGTCGTTGAGGCTGAAGCCAAGAATGCGATTGGCGTATCGGACGATACATTGCTCGACCTCAAGGCCAAGCGGCTGAAAATCAAGGATCAAATCGCTGACTACGTGCAGGCCGAAAAAGGCCATAACGACTGACCGCAGCGTGAGTGATCCAAGTGCAAGGGTTCGCGGCACGTTATCTGGGTCACTCACTTATCGACACAACACATAAACACCGCACCTCGGGCTGATCCGGGCACTAGGATTTTTGATCCTTTGTGTCAATCAGGCCTTCCTTCATGTCTTCCTTGCACCCACACACGCCGTTATTGACCGCGCTCGACCCCAGAGGACTGAGTGTTCGTTCGGTGACTTACCATCGAATCCGCTGGCAGGACGAACCCCAGGCACGCTTTCATCGACATGTATTGAGCAGCAGCAGCTTTTTGCTCCAGCAATGGGACCCGCGTTTACATGCCTTGCACGAAACAGATGCCGATGTGCAGCCCAATACCGCCTATCGTTACAGCCTGAGCGGGCGAGTGGTGCACACCCGCAGTGTGGATGCCGGTTGGCAACGGCTATTGCTGGGCGGTAATGGCCAGATGCTAAGGGCATGGGATGGGCGAGGCTCACAGCAGCGTTATGAATATGATCATTTACTCAGGTCAACGGCGATGTTTGAACAAGCCGCCGATGAGCCCGGCGAACGCTGTGTTGAACGCTTGTATTACGCAGCGATGACGCCTGAGCACGCCAGGCTCAATGGCTGCGGCCGACTCATCCGTCATGACGACCCTTGCGGAACACTGTTCTTCGGGCATTACACGCTGCTGGGCGAGGTCGGGGCGCAGACCCGCAGATTTGTACAGCACCCTCAAGCCATTGACTGGGCAGAGCCGCAACACGTGCGCGACGCACAACTGGAGGCTGAGGGCTACACCAGCAAGTGGCATTACGATGCGCTTGGCGGGCTGCTGGAGCAGATCGATGCCAAGGGCAATCGTCAGCACTCTCAATACACCATTGGCGCAGAGCTACTGTCGGTTGCCCTGGTGTTTAAAAGCGGAAAACGCCATGGATTGCTGACACAACGCCGATACAACGCCAAAGGCCAGGTCGTGTTCGAACAACTGGGCAACGGTGTCGTGACGCAAGCCACCTACGCCCCGGCAACAGATCGTTTACAGCGGCTGACAACCCATCGCCCCGGGCACGCTGGCGCGCCTCTGCAAGACCTTGCCTATACCTATGACCGGGTCGGCAATGTCTTGAGTATCCACGACGCCGCGCAGCCGACAACGTGGGCAAACAACGCTCAGCTCGAAGCGACAAATACGTATGCCTACGACACGTTGTATCAACTCATTGAAGCCCGCGGACGAGAAAATGCGCATATGGGCCGGGCCGCTGCGGCGGCATTGGTGCTGTCGGGTGCCACAGATGGCAACGTGATGCGCAACTACACCCGGTTTTATCACTACGAT
Source organism: Pseudomonas sp. CCC3.1 (assembly GCF_034347405.1). NCBI lineage: Bacteria > Pseudomonadati > Pseudomonadota > Gammaproteobacteria > Pseudomonadales > Pseudomonadaceae > Pseudomonas > Pseudomonas sp. CCC3.1. Next base: position 2,728,349 of record NZ_CP133778.1, on the reverse strand, counting down.
GCTGGCGCCAATCTCACGCACATGCAGCATGTCCCTTCAAGTGGGCAAGGCTATACGCAACCTATGCAGGTGGCTGCGCAAAGCAATCAGAGCTTGCAGGCCGGTGTAGGTGCTGGCTTCGACCAGAATGGCAATCAACTTTCGCTCGTGCGTGGGCAAGTGATGAGCTGGAATGTGCGTAACCAGCTCACATCTGTCACCCAGGTGATGCGTGAGGAGGGTAACCACGACGTCGAGACCTATGGTTATGACGCTGCAGGGCAGCGGGTTATCAAGCGCCGTTTGAGCCAAGGTCAGCGCCTGACTCAAATCGATGAAGTGCGCTACTTGCCAGGGCTTGAGCTACACCGTCATCAGGCTGGCGACGAAGTCTTGCAGGTACTCAGTATTGCGCTCGGGCTCACACAGATCAGAGCGTTGAAGTGGGAGCAGGGCTTGCCGACGGGCATCGCCGATGAACAACTGCGTTTCGGCCTGTCAAACCATGTGGGCAGTACCACGCTGGAGCTTGACCAACAGGCAGAGCTGCTTAGCCAGGAGGGTTATTACCCGTATGGCGCGACAGCCTGGTGGTCGGCAAAAAGTGTCGTTCATGCTACGTACAAAACGCTGCGTTTTTCAGGCAAGGAACGTGACGCGACCGGGTTGTACTACTACGGATTCCGGTACTACGCGCCATGGCTCAGGCGCTGGATCAGCGCGGACAGAGCTGGCGATGTCGACGGCTTGAATCTGTATGCCATGGTTAAAAACAATCCCGTCCGGTTTCGCGACAGCGATGGCCGCGTGGTTGAAGAGTTTGAGGATTATTCAGCGAACAGCCCCAGTGCACGCGTTGCAGGATACCCGGCAACCGGATCAATGCTTGACCGAATGAGTGGGGATGACGAGGCGGCGAGGCGACAGCAGGCCGTTATGCAAGCACTCACGCATAACTTGTCTGGCGAACACACCATCCATTCGACGTACATCGCTCCCGGCATCCCCAACAGATTTCGATTCAAAAATGAATACTTGCCAGGGCGCTGGAAGTTCATGGAAAACTTCCGGGCCCCAGGCAGCTCTTTTTACGCAACCGACGTGACACGGCATCAATATGAGAGGGTTTCAAAAAAGAACCTGTTTTTCGGCGTCTTGCCCAAGCTGATCGTGCGCTGGGACGTGATCAATCCGCATGCATTACGGGCCACGGATCAGCTGCCAAGCGGCTCAGACGCCATGCGCGACAGTTTTTTGGCCAGTGAAGGGACCGGGCGCTCAACTCAACGGATACTCGACGCGTTCGGGCTGCGTGCGACCCGCGTTGAGCGAAGAGAAGTACGCGATCTCAGGATTGGTTTTGATATTGACGTGATCACGATTGCGGTCGAGCCATTGCCCGCAAGCCAGAGCTATGAACGTCTTTATCAGGAAGTCGAGCGAGACCAGCGCCGTGCGACTCGCCCCCTGTTATCGCGGGCCATGCACAGTGTTTTTCGAGCGTTCAATCGCGCTGTTTCAGCCGTAGCTCGCCGTCTTCAGGCGCAACGCGCGTGGCGAGCGAATGCTGCAACCCGCTGAATGTCAGGTAGTATCGCTGGCGCTGTGCGAGTGTGTATTGAGAACGCTGACCCCTTTTTCTGGAAGCCGATATGTCTACTACCATCAAGATTGTTGCAATCCTGCGTGCCAAACCCGGTCACGAACATACCGTCAAAGAGGCACTGCTGGCGTGCGTCACAGGCTCACGTGCTGAAGCAGGCTGCGAGTTCTACGATCTGCATCTGGATCGTGCCGACCCGCAGCGTTTTGTGTTTATCGAGGGCTGGAAGGACATGGCGGCCATTGACCACCACAAAACCACGCCGCACTACCTGGCGATGGGCAAGGCCGTTGGGGATCTGCTGGAGCACCGTGAAGTGCTGCTGCTTGATACATTGAGTTGAGTCCTGGGTGTGCGAGCGGCGGCCCTTTTACGGGCCGCCGTCTTTATCGACGGGCCTAAAAACCTGCCGCGTCCAGTTCAAACAAAGACTCACTGCCCGCCCGGATCGACTGTTCCAGGCTCAATGTGCGGGGCAGCAGGCGGCTGAAGTAGAACGTGGCCGTGGCCAGTTTTGCAGCATAAAACTCCGGGTCTGCCTGCAATGAACGCTGCGCCACATCAGCCATCCTTGCCCAGAGCCAGGCATACGCCACGTAGCCAAATAGCTGTAGGTATTCAACCGACGCCGCCCCGATTTCATTGGGGTTGATCTTGGCCCGTGCTTGTAGCCAGACACTAAGGTCTTCAAGTTTTTGTACTGCCTGCAGCAGTTCGCGGGCGTAAGGTTTGCCAGGCTGGCTGGCAAAATCGCGGATGTGCGCAGTAAACAGGCGCAGGGCCACGCCGCCATTGGCGATAACTTTTCGCCCCAGCAAATCCAGGGCCTGAATGCCGTTGGTGCCTTCGTAAATTTGCGCGATGCGTACATCGCGCACCAGTTGCTCTTGCCCCCATTCCCGAATGTAACCATGGCCACCGAACACTTGCTGGCCCAATACGCAGCTGTCGAGCCCGGTATCGGTAAAAAAGGCTTTGGCCACCGGCGTGAGCAAGGCCACCAGCGCGCTGGCGTCCTGCTGTTCTTGCGGGTCGGTCGAGAACTTGCTCAGGTCCAGTTGCTGGCCCACATAGCTGGCGAACGCGCGGCCTCCCTCGGTCATGGCTTTCATGCTCAGCAGCATGCGCCGCACATCGGGGTGAACGATGATCGGGTCGGCCATTTTTTCGGGCGCAACCGCGCCAGTCGGGGCCCGGCTTTGCAGGCGTTCGCGGGCGTAGGTGCGGGCATTCTGATAAGAAGTTTCGGCGCAACCGATGCCCTGAATTCCGATCGATAGCCGTTCGTAGTTCATCATGGTGAACATCGCCGCCAGGCCTTTATTGGCCTCACCGATCAGCCAGCCTTGGGCACCGTCGAAGTTGATCACGCAGGTGGCCGATGCCTTGATGCCCATTTTGTGTTCGATAGAGCCGCAACTCACGGCATTGGCTTGCCCCAGTGTGCCGTCGACATTGACCAGCACCTTGGGGACCAGAAACAGGGAGATGCCCCGTGGCCCGGCAGGCGCGTCCGGCAATTTGGCGAGTACCAGGTGGACGATATTCTCGGTCAGGTCCTGATCGCCGCCGGTAATGAACATCTTGCTGCCACTGATGTAAAAGCTGCCATCGGCGCGGGGTTCGGCGCGGGTGCGGATGAGCCCCAGATCAGTGCCGGAATGGGCTTCAGTCAGGCACATGGAACCGGCCCAGCGACCTTCATACATCGGCGGCAAGTAGGTGGTTTTTAATGCTTGGCTGGCGTGCGCATCAATCGCCAGGCAGGCGCCCGAGGTCAGTGCCGAGTACAGGGCGAAGCTTGAGTTGGCGGCGTAGAGCATTTCTTCAAATTGCACCGCGAGCATTTTCGGCATCCCCAGCCCGCCAAACGCCGGGTTGCCCGACAGACCGACCCAGCCGCCTTCGATGTAGGTGGCATAGGCGGCCTTGAAACCGCTTGGTGTACTGACCTTGCCGTCTTGCCACTTCGCACCTTCTTCATCACCGCTGCGATTGAGGGGCGCAATCAACTGCTGGGTGACCTTGGCAGCTTCTTCAAGAATCGCGTCAGCGGTGTCGGCATCAACGTGCTCGGCCAAGGCGGGCAGACGCGCCCAGAGTGCGGGGGCGTCAAATACTTCGTGCAGCACAAAGCGCATGTCACGCAGCGGTGCATTGAATTCTGGCATCACAAAACCTCGTGAACGTTTCTAAACACAGGAACGGGGATGGGTTACAGGGCTTTGGCCATGTCGCGCAGCACGTATTTCTGGACTTTGCCCGTGGAGGTCTTGGGCAATAAGGTGAACACCACGCTGCGTGGCACTTTGAATCCGGCCAGATGCTCGCGGCAAAACACGATGATGTCGACCTCGCGCACGTGCTGGTGATCGGCCTTGAGGGTGATGAAGGCGCACGGGGTTTCGCCCCATTTTTCATCCGGGCGAGCCACCACGGCCGCTTCCATCACCCCGGGATGGCGATACAGCACGCCTTCGACCTCAATGGTCGAGATGTTCTCGCCGCCGGAAATGATGATGTCTTTGAGGCGGTCACGGATTTCGACATAACCGTCCGGGTGGCACACAGCCAGATCACCGGTATGGAACCAGCCGCCTTCAAATGCCTCGGCAGTGGCGCTGGGGTTTTTCAGGTAGCCCTTCATCACGGTGTTGCCGCGCATGAAGATCTCACCCATGGTTTCACCGTCACGGGGCGTCGGCTGCATGGTTTTCGGGTCGGCCACCATGACGCCTTCCAGCGTGGGGTAGCGCACACCTTGACGGGATTTGATCTGAGCCCGCTCAGCGAGGGGGTGTTCGTCCCATTTGTCATGCCAGGCGCAGATAGTCACCGGGCCGTAGACTTCAGTCAGGCCATAGACGTGGGTCACGTTGATGCCCATTTCTTCGACTGCACCGATCACTTTGGCGGGCGGCGCGGCACCTGCAACCATGGCATTTACCGGATGGTCGATGGCGGCCTTGGCCGAGTCGGGCATGTTGACCAGTGCATTAAGCACAATCGGCGCGCCACACAAGTGAGTGACCTGGTGTTCACGGATCAGGTTGAGGATTTTTTGCGGGTCGACCCGTCGCAGAAATACATGCACGCCAGCCAGCGCGGTGATGATCCACGGGTAGCACCAGCCGTTGCAGTGGAACATCGGCAGGGTCCACAGATACACGGGATGGTTGCCGATGGCCCAGACCATCTGATTGCCCAGCGAGTTGAGATACGCCCCACGATGGTGGTACACCACGCCCTTGGGATTGCCGGTGGTGCCCGAGGTGTAGTTCAGGGCGATGGCTTGCCACTCATCCGTAGGCCATTGCCAGTCGTACTCGGGGTCACCTTCGGCCAGAAACGCTTCGTAATCCAGTGCACTGACTGGCTGGCCTTCGCCGTATTCCGGGTCATCAACGTCGATGATCAGCGGCGGATGGTCGAGCATGGCCACGGCGGCGTGAATCACGTCATGGAATTCGCGATCGGCAATCAGTACCTTGGCTTCGCCGTGAGCAAGCATGAAAGCAATGGCTTCGGCGTCCAGGCGCACGTTGAGCGCATTGAGGACAGCGCCAACCATCGGCACGCCAAAATGGACTTCCAGCATGGCCGGAATGTTGGGCAACATCACGGCCACAGTATCGTTTTTGCCAATTCCGCGTCCGGCCAGCGCGCAAGCCAAGCGCCGGCAACGGCTGTAGGTCTGCGCCCAGGTGCGGCGAATGGAGCCGTGGATCACGGCAGGGTAGTCGGGGTAGACGCTGGCGGTGCGCTCGATAAAGCTCAAAGGCGACAGGGCAATATGGTTGACAGCACGGGGCTCTAGGCCCTGCTCAAAAATCGACATGATGGTCATTCCGGTGGCTGATTGTTAGCTCTATGGCTGCCCGCTCTGCCGGTGGCGAACGGGTCAGTTTTATGTCCGGCCTGATTTATAGCCCAGTTTGCATTTGATATGGAAGTAATACCTAAGCAATATAGTAATTGTTCTATATCCAGCATGTTCCCCCACACATGGATGCCCAATGCCTGTTTCGCTGCTTACCTATGACCCGCAACCTTCGGTGGTGCTAGACGCCCAAGGCTTGCCCCTGGCGGCTAACCCGGCGTTGTTGCGGCTACTGGCAGGCAAACCGCTGAGCCATGTGCGCACATGGTTGCCGGGCAATCTGAATGAATTGATCAACGCGTGCCTGCATCAGGCGCGCGCGATTGAGCAGGTCGAAGCACACAGCCATGCACAGATCTGGCTCTGGACCCTGATTCCCGACCCGCAAAACCGCTGTGTTGTTGCCCGTGGGCGTGAAGCGAGCAGCGAACTGCTGGCGGAGCGTGAAGCCGCCAAGGCCCGGCGTCTGTATCGATTGATTACTGAAAACACCACCGATCTGATCTCGCGCCACACCCCCGACGGGCGCTTTCTGGATGCTTCCCCGGCGTCCTGGACCTTGCTCGGCTATTGGCCCGAACGTTTGCGGGGGCGTTTGGCACAGCGTCTATTTCATCCCCACCACTTGGCGCAAGTGTTGCGCCAGGCTCGCGATGCGCTGGAGCTCGATGGCTATCACACCATGACCTATCGCATTCGGCATCAGGCCGGGCATTACCTGTGGTTCGAAACGGCCAGTCGGGCAATCCGCGAAACCTACACCGGCGCGGTGGTTGAAGTGGTCAGCGTGTCACGCGACATTACTGCGCGGATTCAGGCCGAGGAAAACAAGCGGCGTCTGGCTGATGTGGTGGAAGCCAATCCAGACCCTGTGCTGTTTATTGATCCGGTGGGCAGCGTGTCATACCTCAATCCGGCGGCTCGTCGAATTCTCGGCTTGGAAAGTGGGAAAAGTCTTCTTTCACTCGCTGACTTTTTAAGCCCGCAAGACCTCGCGCAACTGAAATCGGTGGGCTGGCGCAATGCCGAACAACAGGGTTTGTGGAGCAGCGAAACCCGCTTGCAGCCGTTGAATGGCGAGCCATCTGTGCCCGTGTCACTGTTGTTGCTGGCCCATCGTTCGACCGCCGGTGAGCGGTTTTTCTCGCTGGTGGCCCGTGACATGCGCGAGCGTGAATTGCGAGAAGCCCAGCAACGTCATCATCAGGACGAAATGGCCCACACCGCGCGGCTGATAACCTTGGGAGAGCTGGCGTCCGGGATTGCCCACGAGATCAACCAGCCGCTGGCCGCCGTGGTCAATTATGCGAATGCCAGCCAGCGCTACCTGCAACACCTTGAGCACAATCCCGAGGCAATTGCCCGCGTGACGCAAGGGCTGGAACGGATCACCCTGCACGCCAACCATGCTTCGCAGGTGATCAAGCGTCTTCGAGGGTTTCTGCGCAAGGGACGCCGCACCTTGCAGGCGCTGGATGTGAGCGATGTGGTACGTCAGGCGGTCAGCTTGTGCGCCTGGGAAGCCCGCGAGCGGCAGGTGAACATTGAGCAGCAATTACCGGAAATACTGCCGTTGGTGTACGCCGATAGAGTGCTGCTGGAGCAGGTGTTGCTCAATCTGCTGCGCAATGCGATTGATGCCAACAGCGAGCAACAACCGGGGCAAGCCTCACGCATTACCTTGCAGGCGCAGGTAATGGCCAGTGGCTGGTTACACGTCAGTGTGCAGGATCAAGGGCCAGGGGTGACGGGCGAGCAATTCGAGCAACTGTTCACCCCGTTTTACACCAGCAAGGCCGAAGGGCTCGGGCTGGGTCTGTCGATGAGTCGCAGTATCATCGAAGGCTTTGGCGGCGAACTGAACGCCGAGCCACAGCCCGATGGGCTGCGGATGTGTTGCAGCCTGCCGTTGATGGCCGCGATCAAACAACAAGAAGAAGAGGGCAATTAACCCATGACAACCCCCGAGCAACAGGTGGTGTACGTGGTCGATGACGATCAGGGCATGCTTGATTCGACGGTCTGGTTATTGGAGTCGGTGGGCCTGAATGCGCTGCCATTCACCAGTGGCCAGGCTTTTTTAGACGCCTGTGACCCGCTGCGCAGCGCCTGCGTGCTGCTTGATGTGCGAATGCCCGCCATGGGCGGCCTGAATGTGCAACAAGCGCTGCAGGAGCGCGGGATCACAATGCCGGTTATTTTTGTCAGCGGGCACGCCGATGTTCCGATTGTGGTGCGTGCCTTCAAGGCGGGCGCCCATGACTTTATCGAAAAGCCTTACAACCAGCAGTTGCTGCTGGACAGTGTGCAACACGCCTTGAGCGGCGGTAATGCCCGACAATCTGCCAGCCAGGAACAGACCGAGCTTGAGACGCGCCTGCAAAGCCTCACACCGCGTGAGCGCGATGTGTTCTTGCCGCTGGTCAAGGGCTACACCACCCGCGAAATTTCCGAACAACTGGCGGTGAGCCCGAAAACCATCGACCTGTACCGTTCACGGGTCATGAAGCGCATGCAGGCTGAGCGTTTGCCGGATCTGGTGGGCATGGCGATTGCTGCCGGGCTGGTTGATCCGACCAGGTTGCGCTAGACCCACTCCTGCATCGCTGGCAAGCCAGCTCCCACAGGGTTCTGGCTTAATCCATGCGTTGCGCGCAACGCTCCAGCACCGGGTAGCCCAACGCGGCGATGTGGTGATGCACGCGGCGGTAGTCGCGCAGTACACGCTGGAAGATGTCGCCCGACTCGGCCCAGGTGGTTTTGTCGTTTTGCAGTTTCCGAAAGTGTTCTCGGCTGGCGCTGGCTTCGAGCTGGCGCACGATTTCTTTGTGGCTGACCAAGGCGTTGGCCGCTGTGATGTCTTCACGCAAGAAGGCCGTGATCGCCAGGTTGAGGCTGTCCAGCAACGCCAGGTGCAAGGCCTGGATGTGGCGCAGTTCAAACGCCGAGAAGTGTTCGCCACGACGCGCCCGGCGAATCGCCAGTTGCGCCAGGTTGCTGAGGATGTCGCCGGCATGTTCAAGGTTGATGACGAACATGAGGATTTCCTGAGCGCGATCAGCGTCATCGTCGCTCAAACCGTCCTGGCCTATGTCGGCCAGATAGGCGCGAATCGCTGCGCTCAGCAAGTCTACGGAATGGTCCAGCTGGCGAACTTTATCGAAGGTGCCTTGCTCAGGCTTTTCGAACAGTTGCAGCACGTGGTTGAGCATCAATGAAGCCATGTCTGCCAGACGCAAAGCTTCACGCACGGCGTTGGAAAGACCGATGTTGGCCACTTCCAGCCCGGCTTCATCCAGGTATTGCGGCATGCCCGGATCTGCTGGACGTTCTTGCTGGGGAAAGACGTGGGTGAGTGCGTTGGCCAGTGGTTCGATCAGGCCAATAAAGATGACGGCCAACACCAGGTTGAACGCGGTATGCAGGTACACCACCATGTGCGCCGGGCCAATGTCGGTCTGGCCCAGGTAGTTAGCCAGCCACGGCAGGCACGGCAGCAACAGCAGCGTGCCGAACAGGCGAATCAGCAGGTTGCCCACGGGCAGACGCCGCGCTACGGTCGATCCAGCACTCATCACTGACGGCAAAGCGCCGCCTACGTTAGCGCCGAGCATCAAGGCCATTGCCGTTACCGGGGTCATCATGCCGGCACCGGCCAGTGAGGCGATCAACAGCACCACGGCCACGCTGGAATGGCAAAGCCAGGTCAGCAGCACGGCGGCAACCACGGCAATGATCAGGTCACCGTCCAGACTCTGCATGACGGCACGAAAGACTGAGGTGGCCTCCATGTGGCCCAGGGTGGCACTGAGCAAGCTCAGGGCCGAGAGCATCAGGCCCAGGCCAATCAGCGCGCAGCCGATGCTTTCGTAGCGTGAGTCGTCGCGCAGGCGGAACACGATAAAGCCCGCCAGCAACATGATGGGCGTGGCCAGCGAGGTGTCAAAACTCAACAGTTGCACCACCAGCGTCGAGCCGATATTGGCCCCCAGCATCACGGCCAAGGCCGGTGCCAGACTCAGAGTGCCAGCAGCCGTAAATGAGGTGGCCATCAGGCTGACGGCGGTACTGCTTTGCAGCACGCCGGTGATACCGACTCCGGAGATCAGCGCCATCCAGCGATTATTCAGGTTGCGCCCCATCCAGTTGCGCAGTTGGGTACCGAAGCCGCGCAGCAGCGCGGTTGAAATCATGTGCGTGCCCCACAGCAGCAGTGCAATGGCACCGGCGAGGTTCAGCAAGAGAGTGGTTCCTGACATGAGGAATCTCCACAGAACAAACATTCATGTTTTACGAGACCGTAATACGGGGGCCTGACTGACGCGGGTTCGCGTCAGCCCGGTGTTTCAGATCAGAACCACTGTTTGAAGCGGCGGATGTAAAGGGTTTTCATCAGTTGTGCGACGCAGCAGTAACTGACGAGCGTGGCGACCAGCCAAGGGAAGTACGCCAGTGGCAGCGGCTCCAGCCCGACCAGAGTCCCCAGCGGCGAGAAGGGGACGTAGATACCCAGGACGATGACGACGAGGGTCATCATCATGACCGGCCAGGCCGCAGTGCTCTGAAAGAACGGGATTTTGCGCGTGCGCAGCATGTGCACCACCAAGGTTTGCGACAGCAGCCCTTCGATGAACCAGCCAGACTGAAACAAGGTCTGCATTTCGATGCTGTTGGCCGAGAACACGTACCACATCAGGGCAAAGGTGGTGATGTCGAAGATCGACGAGGTCGGCCCGATCCAGATCATGAAGCGGCCAATGTTTTTGGCGTCCCATTTACGCGGCTTTTGCAGGTACTCCTTGTCCATCTTGTCCCATGGCAATGCCAACTGGGAGATGTCGTACATCAGGTTTTGCAGCAGCAGGTGAATCGAGAGCATTGGCAGGAACGGGATAAAGGCGCTGGCCACCAGCACCGAGAACACGTTGCCGAAGTTGGAACTGGCGGTCATGTTCAGGTACTTCATGATGTTGCCGAAGGTTTCACGACCTTTGAGCACGCCTTCTTCGAGCACCATCAGGCTTTTTTCGAGCAGGATGATGTCTGCCGACTCCTTGGCAATGTCGGTGCCGCTGTCTACTGATATACCCACGTCGGCATCGCGCAAGGCTGGAGCATCGTTGATGCCGTCGCCGAGAAAACCCACCGTGTGGCCGTTGGCTTGCAGCGCCTTGAGCACGCGGGATTTTTGCAACGGGGTGAGCTTGGCGAAGACTGTGCGTTGCTCAACTTCTTGCCTCAGGGTCACATCGGCCATCAGCTCGATTTCTGGGCCCAGCAGCGGTGTCCCCGGATCCAGGCCTACCTGACGGCAGATCTTGCTGGTGACCACGGCGTTGTCGCCAGTCAGCACTTTGACGGCCACGCCAATAGTTTGCAGCGCTGCAATCGCGGGGCCTGCGGTTTCTTTGGGCGGATCAAGGAAGGTCAGGAAGCCACGGATTACCAAGTCCCGCTCATCGCGGGTGGTGTATTGCTTTTGCGATTGCACCTTGGGAATGTCGCGAGCGGCGACGACCAGCACACGGAAACCGTCTTCGTTGTACTCGGTCGCCCGTGCCAGCAATTGCTCGCGACGTGCCGAATCGAGTGCGACGCTGATGCCGTCTTCCATGACATGGGTCGAAATGCTCAGCATTTCTTCGACAGCGCCTTTGCACACCAGCAAATGATCGCCACGGCTGTCCTTGACCACGATTGACAGGCGGCGACGTACGAAGTCAAAAGGCAACTCATCGACTTTGTTATAGGCGAGCGGCAGTTTGAACTTGGGATCTTGCCGGGAGAACTGCACCACCGCCTGATCCATCAGGTTGCGAATGCCGCTTTGGTGATGGCTGTTGAGCCAAGCCAGGGACAGCACCGACTCATCACGCTGGCCGTCCGGGTCGACATGGTGTTCAAGGATAATCTGGTCTTGGGTCAGGGTGCCGGTCTTGTCGGTGCACAGCACGTCCATCGAGCCCAGGTTCTGGATCGCATTAAGACGCTTGACCACCACTTTGCGCTTGGCCATGGCCGTGGCGCCTTTGGCCAGGTTGGCACTGACAATCATGGGCAGCATTTCTGGGGTCAGGCCAACCGCCACCGCCAGTGCAAACAGGAAGGCATCGCCCCAATCGCCCTTGGAGAAGCCGTTAAGGAAAAACACGATCGGCACCATGACCAGCATGAAGCGGATCATCAGCCAACTGACGCTGTTAACCCCGCGATCAAACGCGGTTTGCGAGCGCGAGCCGACAATGGCCTTGGCCAACGAACCAAAGTAGGTGCGCGGGCCGGTGGCGACCACGACAGCACGGGCAGTGCCGCTGACCACGTTGGTGCCCATGAAGCAGATGTTGGGCAAGTCCAGCAGGTTGCTCTGGTCTGCGGCCGTTCCGTTAGCCGACTTTTGTGTCACGTCGCCCAAGGTGTCGTATTTCTCCACGGGCAACGCTTCGCCGGTGAGCACGGCCTGGCTGATAAACAGGTCTCGCGACTCAATCAGGCGTATGTCCGCGGGGATCATGTCACCGGCCGACAGTTGCACGATGTCTCCGGCGACCAGTTCGCGCATAGGGATTTCAAACAGCTTGGCCGGGTTACCGACGCGTTCGCGGCGCACAACCGTTGCCGTGGTGCGGACCATGGCTTTGAGGGCTTCAGCGGACTTGGCCGAGCGATGCTCCTGCCAAAAACGCAGCAGGCTGCTGAGGCCAACCATCACGCCGATGATGATGACCTTGGTCAGATCGGCTTCTTCGCCTTCTTGCTTCGGGAGCCAGTAGTCCGTGAAGAAACTGATAATGCCCAGGGTTAGCAGGACATAGATGAAGGGGTTGTGCAGGGCCAGCAGGAACTGCACGAGGGCATGAGGCGGCTTGTCATGCGCCACTTCGTTGTAGCCTTCATGTTCCAGGCGTTCGGCGGCATCCAGTACGGTCAGGCCATCGACGGTACCCCGGACATTGGCCAGCGTGGCCGATAGACCGTTTTGAGCTTCTCGGGCAGCACGCATCGACAATTTGCTGTTTTCGCCCGCGTTGTTCTTGTCTCGAACTTTGCTGTTTTTTACGGCGCTCATTATGAGTACTCCTGTCGCCAACTCTCGACCAAACATACCTTGGCTTGCCTTGTTCAAGACGAGCCAAGGTATGCCGAGCCGCAAACTTTGCGATCGGTTTATATAAGTATTTAAATGCGCTTTAAATCCCCGCGACTGCACACTTTTTATTGTGTACGCAGCGGGCAGCTACTGGCTTCGTCCATAGGGAACTCCAGTTAATAAACGGTGATTTATAGCCCGATAACCGTCAGTGCCAGACGCGTCTCTGAGGTTCCTGAGCGTCGTCCATGCCCCAGCGCTGCTCCAGTAGGCCTGTGGCAGGGCTGACGCGCCAATGCACCGAATGATGCGCAGGTTTTACGCTGGGAACGGGGGCAGAGAAGGGTGCAGGATTGGGGCGAGCAGCAGTGAGCTCACGCGACAATTTCACCCGCATGCTTGAGGTAAAGGCGCGAACGCCTGGTAGAACATAGGCTTTAAAGGTCATAACACACCTCGCGACCGGACGGATGCCGGGGAGGTCGTTACGTTGGAGCATCACGCTCTGGCGCAGTTGACCTCGCCCGGCAGGCGAGTCCCATCAATGTCTGGATTGGGCGCCCGGACCTCCGCTTTTACGGTGACCGGGCAGCGACTAGATACTGTGTCCATTAGCTTCTTTTGTGAGTTGATAAAGTGCCGACTGAGTCGGCCCATGCAATCTACTTAGGGGGGTATATCAAGTCAACGTTAAAACCCAGTAAGTGCAGGCGGTACAGCGAGCGTTCAGATACGCGTTAATGAACTTTAAGTTACCGCCAACAAGGCAGTTATATGGCATATAAAAGTTAATAGTTAAAAGCCAGCTAAGTTTCACTCTATGGGAGCTGGCTTGCCAGCGATGCAGGCAACTGAATTTGTCTTTAATTGCGCGTCGAGACTATCGCGGGCAAGCCCATTTCCACAAAGACCAAATCCAGTGTGAATTGAAAGGCTATAAGTGCGCATAAAGTCTATGGGTTTGGGTTATATTACGGCCTGTTTCAACCCGTATTGAGAGTGGTTGTGTCGATTATTGACCCCGCAGCAGTTCAGCTTCACGCGAATCAGTTAAATCAGGTTCAAGCGCCCGTCGCGCTTTACCTGCAACGCTTGGCGCCGTCCAGCCGTCAGACCATGCGCTATGTCTTGCAGGACGCAGCGGATCGTTTGGGCGTCGATGACGTCGCGATTGATGAATTCCCCTGGCACCAATTGCAGCCGGGGCATATCACCGCCTTGGTTGCGGCTTTGCGGGCAGATGGTTATGCGCCGAACACCTCGTCGCTGTACGTGAACGCCATTCGCGGGGTGATGAATCAAGCTTGGCAACAGAGTCTGATCACCCAGGATCAGTTACTGAAAATTCGAGCGGTGAAGGCTGGCGGCGGTTCGCGCCTGAGCAAGGGCCGTAATCTGCGCCGCACATTGATTCGCGAGTTGATGGATGTGTGTGAAGCAGACCCGCGCCCACAGGGGCTGAGGGATGCTGCGATCATTGCGATTCTGTATGGTTCGGGCATGCGCAAATCCGAATCGGTGAACATGGACCTGCGTCAGGTCAATGTGGCAGAGCGCAGCTTGCAAGTGATGGGCAAGGGCAACAAGGAGTTGATCAAGTTTGCCCCGGCCTGGGCCTTTGAGAAACTCGAAGCATGGCTGGCATTTCGGCGAGAAAACTTGCCGGAAGGTGTAAGCGATGATGACTTTCTATTCAACCGGATTCGCCGTGGTCACCACATCACGCGTGAGCGCATCACCAAGCATGCGATCTACTACATCGCCAAACAGCGCGGCAAACAGGTGGGTGTGGACATCATGCCGCATGACTTCCGGCGTTCATTTATTACCCGTGTGATCGAAGAATACGACGTGTCGATTGCGCAAAAACTGGCGCATCACGCGAACATCGCGACCACGGTCAGTTATGACATGCGCAATGACAATGAACGGCGCAATGCCACAGACCGTTTTTTACTGTGATCGGTGACAATCTCAGACTCATTTTGAAAAATTAATGAACCCTCGCGTCATCAGCCGACCTAAAGTTTTACAACTTGTGAGGTGATGTATGCAAATTCCTACGTTTTGGGCTGTTCTAGCCGTCATTCTTTTGCTGTTGGAGCTATGGACCATCCGCGGCGTGCTGAAAAGCAATGCACCTGTGAATAGCCGGTGCATGTGGGTGGCAGTGGTGATTTTTGTACCTCTGTTCGGCATGTTGGCGTGGCTGTTGGTCGGTGCCAAGCAGCACGCTCTCCCTAAAAACTAAGTGTTGGTTTTATTGGCCGTGGCTCGCAGATCGAGCCGGGCAGGGGGCAGGGGGTAGGGGGGCAGGTAAGATTTTGTAATAACTATCTACAGCGAGTGGATCGGGAGTCGCTGTAGGATTGCCTCCCGAATTTAACCAAGGTTTATATGAACACCCTCCTGGAGCCTCCCAGTCGCTCGTTATACCCCGCATCAGGCTTGCGCTCAGTCGCCACTCTTGAATCTACCCCGCATTCCCCACACTTATTGAAGCCCGGCATCACGTCGGTTGCTTTGCATGTCCGTGCGCGTCATTCGCTCACCCCGATTTATCGAGAGACTGAGTAACCCTTATGGAATGGATTGCAGATCCCACGGCCTGGCTTGGCCTGTTGACGTTGATCGTGCTGGAGCTGGTACTCGGCATCGACAACCTGGTGTTTATTGCCATTCTCGCGGACAAGTTGCCGCCCGAGCAGCGCGACCGTGCGCGAATTATTGGCCTGTCGCTGGCATTGCTGATGCGTCTGGGCTTGCTGGCCAGCATCTCGTGGATGGTCACGCTGACTGAGCCGTTGTTTGAAGTATTTGAAAAGTCCTTCTCTGGCCGCGACTTGATCATGCTGTTTGGTGGCCTGTTTCTGTTGTTCAAAGCGACCATGGAGTTGCATGAGCGACTTGAAGGGCATGTGGCTGAGCGTGCGTCGAATGCGGTCTACGCCATGTTCTGGCCCATCGTCGCGCAAATTGTGGTGCTCGATGCGGTGTTCTCGCTGGACGCGGTGATTACCGCAGTCGGCATGGTTGAGCATCTGTCGGTGATGATGATCGCGGTAGTGATCTCGATCGGCCTGATGATCATTGCCAGCAAGCCGCTGACCCGTTTCGTCAACAGCCACCCGACTGTGATCATGCTCTGTCTGGGCTTTTTGATGATGATCGGCTTTAGCCTGACCGCTGAAGGTTTGGGCTTCCACATCCCGAAAGGCTACTTGTATGCGGCGATTGGTTTCTCGATTCTGATCGAGCTGTTTAACCAGATTGCCCGTTCACGCCGTAAACGCAGCCTGCAAGGCATGCGTCCGATGCGCGAACGTACGGCCCATGCGGTGATGCGTCTGCTGGGTGGTCGCAAACTGAGCGAAGATGAAGTGGGCGAGGAGATCGCTGACATGCTCGAAGGTGGTGACGCAGAAGAAGTCTTCCATCGTCGTGAACGAATCATGATCAGGGGTGTGCTGCAATTGGCGGAGCGGCCGATCCGTACCGTGATGACCCCACGTGCCGAGATCGATCATATTGATCTGACAGACTCGCAGGAAAGTATCCGAACCACGTTAATGCACTCGTCCTACTCGCGATTACCGTTGATCAGGGCAGGGCGCATTGATGAACCGTTGGGCTTTGTGCACAAGAAGGAACTGCTGAAAGAACTGCTGGCGGGCCATCAACCTGACCTTGAGGCGATGGCTCGTAAAGCGATCAACCTGCTCGACAGCTTCACCATTCTTAATGCTCTGGAGCAGATGCGCAAAGAGTCGACCCACATTGCCTTTGTGATTAACGAGTTCGGCGACTTTATCGGCCTCTTGACCATGACTGACATTCTGGAGTCGATTGCCGGTGAACTGCCGGATGCGAGCGAGATCGAAGGCCCGAATATCATCGCGCAAGACAACGGTTACCTGGTCAGCGGCGCCTTGAACCTGAGCCAGATTCGTCAACACACGGGTTTTGCGGGTAAAGCAACGGATGACTATCAAACACTGGCCGGAATGGTCATGAGCTTGCTGGATCGCTTGCCAATGATAGGCGACACGCTTTCCTGGGAAGGTTGGACATTGACCGTGGTTGAGGTCGAAGAGCGGCGGGTGACGCGGGTGTTGTTGGCAAAGGCGTTAAATCTGTAGTCTCTGCCGTAGGCTGTGATAAGGGCCGAAGGACCTTCGCTTCTATTTAGAAAACAGGGCCGCTGCGCAGCCCATCGCAACCTGCGGCAGCGACTACAAAAACAGGATGTTCAGGACAAAAAAGACCCGCATAACAATGCGGGTCTTTTTTTTTCAGGGCTTACTTACTGGCTGTCAGGCAATGCGTAAGCAATCACGTAGTCGCCGCGATCTGCGGACTGGCGTGCGCCACCCGCAGTGATGACCACGTATTGCTTGCCGGTTTTAGGCGACACAAAGGTCATAGGGCCACCTTGACTGCCTACTGGCAAGCGGGCTTTCCAGGCTTCTTCACCATTGGCCGAGTTGTAGGCGCGCAGGTAGTAATCCTGAGTACCGGCAATAAACACCAGGCCGCCTTGAGTGGAGAGGGTGCCGCCCAGTGTCGGCATGCCGATAGGCAGTTGCAGCTTCATTTTGATGCCCAATGGACCGGTGTCTTGCACAGTGCCGACCGGAACCTGCCAGGCAATTTTCTGAGTCTTCATATCGATAGCTGTCAGGGTGCCGAAAGGCGGCGCCTGGCATGGAATGCCGGCCACGGACAGGAAGCGGTTTTTGTTCACAGCATACGGCGTGCCTTTAAGCGGCACAGCGCCCATACCGGTGTTCAGTGCTTCGCCACCCGAGGATGCCTTGGCGTCTTTTTGCTGTGGCACCATCTGGCTCCAAAGGCCCAGGCGCATGTCATTGACGAAGATGAAACCGTGCACCGGGTCAGTCGACAGGCTGCCCCAGTTCATGCCGCCGAGCGACCCAGGGAAGCTCAGCGAAACATCGGTACCGGGTGCGGTGTACAGACCGTCATAGCGCATTTTCTTGAACGCGATACGGCACAGCATCTGGTCAAACGGGGTAGCGCCCCACATGTCCGACTCAGTCAGCGTTTGAGCGCCAATCTGCGGCATACCCACCGATTTTGGCTGGGTCAGGGAGTAAGGTTCGTTCGGGATGTTGGAAGCTTTGACGGGAACCTCTTTCACTTCAGTCAGCGGTTGACCGGTGTGACGATCCAGTACAAAGATCTGACCGGCCTTGGTGCCAATCACCACGGCCGGCACTTTAGTCCCGTCGGCCTTGGCGAAGTCGATCAGGCTTGGCTGCATCGGCAGGTCAAAGTCCCACAAGTCGTTGTGGACGGTCTGATAAACCCACTTCTCATCACCGGTAGTGGCGTTCAAAGCCAATACCGAAGCGCCGTATTTGTGGTTCAACGCGGTACGTTCAACGCCGTAAATATCCGTGGACGAACTGCCCATCGGCAAGAACACAGTGTTCATCAGCGGGTCATAAGACATTGGCGCCCAACTGTTCGGCGTGCTGCGAACATAGCTCTGGCCGTCTGACGGTGCCTGTTTGTCTTGCGGATTACCTGGGTCAAACGCCCAGCGCATAGCACCTGTTACCACGTCGAAACCACGGATCACGCCGCCTGGCATGTCGGTCTGAACGTTGTCGGCCACACGCCCACCGACCACTACAGTGGTACCGGCCATCAACGGAGCGGACGATAGTTGGTAATAAGAATCGGGCACATCGCCCAAGCCTGCTTTGAGATCAACCTGGCCATGGGTGCCGAAGTCCTGGCAGAACTTGCCGGTGTCAGCGTCGACCGCAATCAGGCGGGCGTCGATGGTGTTGGTCAACAGACGACGCTGGCATGCAGCACCGGGGGTAACTGTTACAGCGGCGGCCGGGGTGCTGCCATCAGTCGGTGCAGCCACAGGCGCAGTGGCGTCGAAGTAGGCCAGGCCACGGCAACGCTGCCAGACCGCCGATTTAGCGTTGATTTCGTTCTTCCACAGCTCTTTACCTGTGTCGGCGTCCAGAGCAATGAGGTTGTTGTGCGGGGTGCAGATAAACACCTTGTCACCCACTTGCAGCGGGGTCATCTGGTCTTCTGCGCCGTTACCATCGCTGATCGCGACGTCACCGGTGTGGTAAGTCCAGGCCGGTACCAACTTGGAAACGTTGCTGCGGTTAATCTGATCCAGCGCAGCAAAGCGGCTACCACCTTCGTCGTTACCGTAGTGTTCCCAATTTTTCTGCGCCTTGGCCGGATCAACCTTGGTCAAGCCAGGACCGTCACCGGTTGGCGAAACTGAAGCGTGGGGCTGAAACATCCCCCAGAAACCAACAACGATGGCCAGAGCCAGCACCATACTCAACGCGTAGCCGCCATTACCACTCAAGCCATTGGCCTTGCGCAGCGTCGGGTACACCAACGCCACTACCAAGCTCAATACGGCCAGAGCAAACAAGCGGGACACCAGCGGCCAGAACACCAGCCCGGCATCAAACAGCGACCAGATAATGGACGCCACCATCACGGCAGCAAACACCCAGGCGCCCAGCACACGGTGTTTAAACAACAACACAGAGGCGATGAGCATGCCGATACCGGCAAGCAGGAAGTACAGACTGCCACCGAGTGTGGCGAGGTAACCGCCACCGGCGATAAAGAGCAAACCGAAGACCAGCACGCCCAAGGCGGCAACCCAAATGGGCCAACGGCTCGCAGAGACCGAAGGTTGAGACTTATTCATGGTGCATGACCCTATTGATGCATGAAAGTGGCGGGGAGATTTCAGGGTGACCAGCGTTAACACTAGCGCTGATTCCCGTAAACAGGACTCAAAGTGACAACGCGCTGTCCGTGATAGGGCAGCCACGAGCACGTTTTGAACCAAACGGTTAATTTTTGACACAATATCAAAAAAATCGCCCCTGCGACAAATTGTCAGTCTCTGCGAGCAAGAAACACTGTTGTGGGGAACGCAATAATCAGGAGGGGAAGTCAGGCAGCAGAGGGTCCGGGGAGCGTTATTTCCCAGCTATTGGCCTGGAAGCCAGCTTGGCTAGACACGCCAAGGGGCGAGCATTAGTGAGCTATTGTTTGTTTACTCAACTAAACAGACATTTAGTTGAGTTATAAGTTTTGGTTATTAGTCTGAATACCAAGAGGGCTAACTGCTTTTGTATGACAACTACCAGTTGCGCCTGGTGATCCTTGCTTCTATGGATGAAAAGTACTTTCCGGATTCGTTAACCGTGACTTTCCCGTCAATATTCAGGTTGGCCGTATTTTGCCAAACATCCCATACCGGCGTTTCTTGCCCCCATAGTTGGATAGTATTGCCACTGTGCGAGTCAGCTTTGATGAGGAATTTATCATCTGTGGCCTGGTAGCCAGCGTAAGTTCTGGCTGTCCCACCACCAAAATCATTGAGGCTTTGAGGTGCCGATTGAGCATCAACTTCCAGTGTGTAGGAGTCAAATTCTTGTGAATCACGTGCATTGGGATGAATGAATGTCAGGCTGTATTTCATGAGCGGCTCGTCAGGGTTATTGATCGATTCGGACGTCCAAGCTCGAGACTGGGCGCCCGAAGCTTGAAAGCGTCTCATGGTCGGTCGAAAGCTTGAAGCACTGAATAGTCAGCGTGTCACCAATGACAAGGCCCATTTCGCTTAGCAGCTCATCGGGCAACGGCACGATCATGTCGCCAGTGCCATCGGCAGCGTCTTGGCAGGTCACAGTCCAGCGTTGGTTTTCAGTACCTGGTACATGGTTCATGGTTTTGATCCCAAGATGGTCAGAGGTCGATAATGCCTGTCTGCCTGTTGAAAAGCAGCCTCCACTGGCCCTGACGTCCCAATACGAAGGTTCGCATAATGTATATTATGTTAAATCACGTATTAGACCAGTCATGTGCATGACTGGTGTCCAATGTCACTAACCCCCGTTCACGTTTGCACAAAAACCCGTTTCTCGAAAAATCAGCAATTTGAAAGCTCATCCTCATCCCCTGTCTCATGTTCGCTTCTCGCTGCTGTTTCACTAATCGCCGGTTAGCATCGCGTGTCACGATCAGACTGGCCGTACCTCAATCTCTCTGCTACACGTATACGTACCACCCAAAGATTCTAGCTTGCTGGTTCCACTATGACGCGGCCGTTCATCCCATTTCCGATTTTCCCATCGTACGACCATTGGCAGCCCAACCAAGTAAAACGGTTCCCGGTCAACGCTCACGTCTCAGCTCGCCTGAACGAAGTTGACGAGTCCTGCCTTCCGTTCATGAGCGCCTGGTACGCCGATCGGTACTTGAACTGGATTGCTCATAGTTGGAGTCCACAGACGCCACACCTCCAGTACTACAAGACCATCAACGGTCTGGAAAAGATGCTCAACTGGAGTTTCGCAAACAACCTCTCGTTGCTGGACTGGACGGACGCCGACTTCAAAGACTATGTGGCCTTTGTCCAAACCCCTCACAGTGACTGGGCCAGTCCTAGCATTCAGCCGCGGTTCCTGGTTAGCCCCGGCAAGGACTACCGTGATTACCCGATAAATCCGGAGTGGAAACTATTTCATACCGCTCGCACCGCGAACTCGAGCGACGGCATAGATAAGAATGTCTGGAAGCGTGAGATCCGGAGCGTCACGCAGTTTATGGATTTCTACTTGAAGGACGTGTCTGCCACTAGGCCAAATGCTGCCTTCTGGGATTATGGGCGTGGCTCTCCGAGCTCGGCTGTCGTAAACCAAGCCGCCCGCTAAGCGAGCGTCTCGGCCCTGCGGGCGTCCATCCTCACGCCTGCGCGCTCCGCTTGCTTGGACGCGCAGGGTGCTGGATCAACTGGGGGACTTCAAAAGGGGGCGCGGATACATCACTGCCCTCCCCCAATGCCTTGATTCCAGCTCAGCCATGCAAGTCACTCAGGCGGAGTAATTGGCTTCCGCCTCCCATGCACCGACGGGTTGGCTATGAAGCTTCCAGAAATGCTCCGCGACCGCGTCAGCCTCTTTAGAATAGGGTGCAACGTTCGCGGCAACGGTCACCGTCCCGATGTGGACGCCTTTAGCTTTTGCCGATTCAAACAAGCCTAACACCAGTGCTCGGATGCCCGCCTTACCGATGCTCAACGACAGAAAGTCAGGGCTTGGGTATAGCGCGAAACCGCCACCTGTATGAAGAATGGTGCCTGCGGCTCGCTTGGCCATTGCTGGCAAGATTACTTGAGTCGCCGCCAGCGCGCCGCCGATGTTCACTGCGAGGTCTGGCACGAAGGTATCGGTTGGCTGTGCTGCGATGTCTGACTTGCGTAGGTTAGCAGCGTTGTAATGCAGCACATCGATAGGGCCGTAATGCTCCTCAACCTCGGCAACTAGTTTCGCCACTGCGGCGGTATTGCTAGCGTCTACGACTAATGCTTCAACATCAAACCCTTCGGCCTTCAGGCCATCGGCTAACGCTTGGACGCGGCCTTCATTGCGGGCGGATAGGATCACCCGAAAGGTTTTAACCTTGAGGACTTGGTGACCTTCGTGGCGGTCGCCGAACATTCATCGTTCAGCGATGCGGCAAACGCCATAGGTCGAGACCCCACCATCGTGTCGCGACGCGTGAGCCGACTGGAGAAAAACCTTGGCGTGCGATTGCTCTCGCGTACGACGCGCAAAGTCGCATTGACTGAGGTTGGGTCACAATACTACCGACGTGTGCGTGGAGTGCTGGACGAATTGGATAATGCCGGCACCGAGGCCAGCAACCTGGCGACAACTCCACAAGGGCTGCTTCGGGTGTCTCTGCCCATTACATTCGGCAGGCAGTGGATAGCCCCCCTACTCCCTGCGTTTCTTTCCCAACACCCACAGATCCGAATCGATGCGGTCTTCAGTGACCGTTACGTGGATTTGGTGGCGGAGGGCTTTGATGTGGCAATCAGAGTCGGGCCACAGCGTGACAGTACGCTCACCGCTAAATACATCGCCCCTTTCAAAAGCGCGCTCTTCGCGTCGCCTGGCTACCTTGCAAATCACGGACTCCCGCAAACCCCGTCTGACCTTGTTGACCACTCCTGCCTGGGCTTCACAAGCCATAAGAGCTGGCCAGAGTGGGTACTGACAAAAGATGGGGAGCGTGCAGCCTTGAAGCCGTCCGGGCCGCTTATCACTGATAATTCTGAGGCGTTGTTGTTCGCGGCTACTCAGGGGCTTGGAATCATAATGAGCCCTGACTGGTTAGCCGGGCCGGACGTCAAGGCGGGTAACCTGGTCGAAGTTTTACCAGGATGGGAGGGATCGGGTACCGGAGGGGTTTACGCGATCATGCCGCCGGGCCGGCTTGTGCCGGCCAAAACGCGCATTTTTGTGGACGAGGTCAACACCCAGATCCGGGCTGCCTGGGCCTACTAGGGACGACCGGCGACAGCCCTTCAAGGGAGTATGGAGTGTTGCCATCAGATCATTGTTCTTGGCGTTCCGGGCTCGTCTTCACGACGACAAACTCTGAACCAAGATCATGATTCATTTTTTCAGCTCTATCATAGGGCGAGAGTTTGACCTTGATGCGGCTCTCACCCCGTATTACCACAAGATAGTCCGGGGCTGAAGGATCGAACTCAACCTGCACACACTCGCCTCTAGGTGGTATAAGTACACTGGAATAATACAGCCTGTTTTTTTGAACATTACTCCTTGCGCACGAACCCTGACCATACGGCTTTCTCTGTGAGTACACATTGAATTCGTCCTATTGATGTCGCTGCGCGAAAACACGGTACCAGCTAGCCATAGGGCTCACCCCGTTACGCCCACACGTTTTGTGGTGGCGCGTTATCTCGTCTCATGGTAGCGCTTTAACTCTAAAGTAATTAGTAGAGTAAGATCTTCCAACGTGTACACCGCGCTTGGCATACGTCGGCCAGGACTTGGTCGGATCATGGGTGCATATTCGTTGAGCCGGCGGAACATTCGTTCAGCCATGCCGCCTACATATCTCTTAGATTTGCTCAGCGATTTGTACGATGCCCAAGTTACCCACGAGTTCCTGAATCCGGGAGCTATCGAACTTGTGATCTACTTCGAGCACATATCGTCTCGAATTAGCATGCCGGATCATATCCAAAGATTTTGAAGTTCCAGCCTCGATGAGCGCTTCTTTTATAGCCTTCTCCATTACTTCGCTACAGTCATCAGAAACAGATATTGCGCTTGCGAGTACAGCGTTGCTATTGAGATCAAAAATCACGGCCACAATCGGGCGCTTCTGCGACCAATCTTTTGTGTCCACTACAAAAACGTCAGGCTTGAATGTCGTGAGGAGTGCCCCTTGCTTCGCGGTACTCTGGAAGTCTGATTGGAAGCCCTCGAATACCAAGCCTGCCCGCCCTGCTTTCCTGTACGTCAGAACGCCTTTAACTGCGCAAGGGGGGTGATCATGTCGAACCCAGCTGCCATTGCCGCAGATCGTCCAGCGAGCGCGATCAGACCATAGGGTTTCCTCCGATTCAGGGTCGATCGTTTGATCAAGCTCAGGGAATCCATCGCTCGTCCATTCAGCCTTACCCTCATCCACAAGGCGTTGCAGAATGACTTCCCTGGCATGACGTGCATAGAAATCCTGTACGCCCCGAAACACGCTTATCCTCGAGCCCTCGGTCAGTCCTGCCTTACAATCAAAAGGCACGGATGCCGAACTATCTTCCCGTAAGCCCGATCTGCGCCACTCATGCTCAATGCCATCCAAGCATGCCGTCAAATGGGGTTCGGCAGCACCCAGACACTGAACTGCTCGGGCGGCACCCAAATGCAGATTCAATACAAGCACCTGAGCATCCTTCAGATGGAGTGAGGTGTCTGTACTTCCCTCCTCCCTCAGCGACTCAAAAGACTCGTGGCCTAAGCAGCCAGCGACGACTTCCAGCAATTTGGGGTGCGGAACACTTACACCTTGTAGCGCCAAGAGCGTGGCTGCGTAATCGGTTGCATCATTGATTAATTCAGTCATGTTGTCTCCGTGCTTAATCTCAGGATCGCCTACGCCCCCTATTTAACTCCGCTAAAGCTAAAGACTATACGAGGGGGTATGGAGTATCGCTGCTGTGTTAAGTTTGAGGAGGAACGGAGGCAGGTTCAGGTCGGGATTGTTTTTGTTGTTTGGTGTGGATTTAGGAAGCATTACCCTGAGCTGTATAATGCAGCCGGTGATGCGGTCGACAATGTAGGTCAGGTGTGGCTGAACTATTAAGGGATTCTCAGTGTAGATTACCTCGACAGCAGAATCATGTGACCCATCTTGCTTATCCATGTATGTCTCCCTATTGCACTGGGTTTGATATAGCCTGGTGATGTATGGCTTTAGTAAGGTAAGTCATAAGCGTAGATCTAGGTTCTCATCTGTCAAGGGCGGATTCTGATGGGCGCAACAACTCAGCGGATACCAATGGCCAGCCGCCACTGGTTCCATCAATGATCGGAACAGCCATCTTCAATTCCGAACCGGATAAAACTTTATAAGTACACTTGGCGTACTATTATCGCACTTCTACAAAAGATGTCGGACAATCAGCTAGTTACGATTTTGTTGTTCGATACTGATTAAGTACACTAAGTGTACTAATCAAAGAGAAAAGTTACACGGACTCCGATTTTCCCCCGACGCGGCAATCCAAACCAGTTACCTCTCTGAAGCACCTGAGATTTGCCCGATGCTTTCCACCAAGCGCCCTCGCTGAACGTCAAAAAAGCGTATGCGAACGCTCCGACGGCGTAGGCCGACGTCAAGAGGGTAGAGATCGCGTTCCTCTGCTCGGGCCGCAATGCCATGAATCCCTGAATTGATGATGAACCCTTACACTTTGCCCGATGGTAGGATGTGGCACACTGCCAGCGGAGCTGGTCGGGACAATAATGAAGTGAAGGGATGTCGGTATGATCAGAAGGTTCCGGCTGGATCAAAAGTCTCATTATGAGAGGCTGGTGATTGCTCAGCGCCTGTCGGAAATGCTCACGAAGTTCCTGGATGGCCAGCTAGCTCCGCTGGCTATCGGTGCCGAGCAAGGCAGTATTGAGGAATGGGATGATGTGGTCATCTACCACAAAAAAGATGTGCTCGAGCATTTACAGGTCAAACGCCAGGCCAGTGATTTCTGTACGAAAGACCCTGACAAGGCGAAATTCCTAGCAAAACAAGCGAAGAACGTATCATCCAAAGGACAGGTGCAGCCGATACCAGGCCCCAACCCGCCTCCTTCGAATGTGCCTTTCAAAGCAAAAAAACCACCGCAGATAAACTCTGTCCTAGATTCAGCATTCGCGAGCCTTGCGAAGCATGCCGGCAAAGGGACTTTTGATACCTTGCCCGAACGTCAGTTTCAGTTGACCTTGGTAGGCGCCTCTCTGAAGGTGAAAGCCGACCTGACCGTCGACCATGTCGATGCGCTGTGCAAGCTGTGTCGCAAGGAAGGGCTGGATCTAACTGAGCTGGCCAACAGCACTGACGGGCCGACACAAAGGGCATACACGTGGCTCACCACCTGGTGTGGCTTTCAGGATTGGGCCCAGATCAGAGACACACTTCGCCGAGTCACCATAGTGTGCGTGGGTAATGACGCCTATCTTGAACAGCGCTGCGTCGCAGCACTAGCCAGGCATTTCACCGACCCACTGCGCGCCCTTCACCAACTGGTGATGTACATCACTTGGGAGACATCCCACGTTTCAACGCTTGGATGTCATGCAGTCCTGCGGGCGCTTCGGGCGGAGCTTCGCCCTGACATCGAAACATGGGCTCAGTATGAGCTGGCCGATACTGTCCTACCTGCCGGGCAATCTTGGTCATTAGCAGGCACCCACGACCTTGGTGCCTTGGTACCCAGGTCTGCCCAGGGCGTTGTTGAGCATATATGGAGCAACGCGCCGGGAATCCGAAAGCTGCGGATATATGCTCAATACAAGGCCCCCATCGGAGCAAATCTGACTCTCCCTGCAGCGTTGTTGCGAATGGCTTTGCATCTGCCCGCTGGTACTCACGGTTTGATGCGGGACGAGCCGGTATGGCGAGGCAGCGTTGGCCATGAGGTCGGGCACACGCTGGGTGTCGGTGAGAGCGATCTGAATCACCTTGCGTGGGTAGGTAACAGCGAGCGGCTCGCATGCTCGACCGATCATGTATTTACATCACGAAGCGACATCCACTCCGAGGCACAAGCACTCGCTGACGCCATGGACGAACTGGTCTGGCAGCGTGTCAGCCAAGGCATCTTTGAGAAGATCACGCTCATTTCCGATCCGGCCCTCGCCGACGCGATGGAAGCGATGTGGATCGAATGGTTGGCAGGCTTTGCTGCAAATCCAGGTAGCCGTCGAGAATTTCTGGAACAACTTCTGTACCCAGAAACTGAAGGGAAGAATGCTAAGCACGCGCTGCGGCTTGGCCCTCGCACCCATGACTTGCTGGTGGCTGCAATTCAGACACTTCTGCTCGTTGCAGTAGGAGTCGGCGGCACTGGTAACGAGTGGGGATACTTTCCACAGTGCGGCAAGGTATTGAGCATCGCCCTTCAATACTGGTCTGGCCCGGCCGGCCCCGCTCCTGAGGTTCGAGAGCTATCTGAGGGCCCTTTGATCGACGTCATTGGCCCATCACCCGCCCCGGTCGTCATCCTGGCCGGAGTTAGCTCCTCCCCCACAGAATTGTTGAATATCGGTATGGCTGACGACGCAGAGACCGCCACAAGCATGGCGGCCGAGCGGCGGCCGCACCTTCTCGTCACTCGTTCTGGTTTGCGTCAACACCTGCGCAACGGAACGCTGATAACGGTGCGGCAACACTTCAACAATCAATTGAAAGATCGCCTGCTCGCCCGCGAGTCTGCCATCAAGACGAATGTGAAAGGATTCTGACATGCTAACAATCGACGAGGTGGTCGCTGCCATCTTGAGCCGTGCCGAAGACCGCTACGAGGTCTATTTTCCTAACGCGGCAGAAGTGGCCGCGCCTTGGACTGACATCAACTCAATTGCGATACAGCTCAAACGGGTCAATCGGGAAGGTGCCGGGTGGCGAACTGTTTTGATCACCGCGTTCTCTTACGACGTGGCCAAAGTCCAGGGGGCTTTTCGTTGGGCGGCGGATGTTCGGGACAACCTGGCGGAACCGCAAACAGCTGACCTGTATATGTTCATGCTGATCGAGGGCGTCACGTCCGAAGATGCCGCACGCCTGGAAACCGATGACCGCTTTTGCCGGAAGGTGGTGGTCAGAGAGGGAGAAATTGCGGGCTCCTTCCTCGACCGTAGTTTTCTGGCGACCCTATCCCCCTCTGGTAGCTTGGAAAGCATTAGCGACCCACTGCTCGCGTCCATGGGCACGTTGGGCCTGACACATTCATGGGTGCTACCTCACCTCGAAGCGTGGCGGGAATTGTTGCTGTCGGGGCAATCTGGGAGTGATGTTGCGGATGCCTTGAAGGCTGTTGCGTTCGGCGAAGAGGACTCACAATGAAACAGTTGAAGTCCATCACCCTTTCCAACATCCGCAGGTTTAGCGCTGACACAACGATTGAGCTTAGCCAGGGCGCAACAATCTTGCTGGCCCCCAACGGCACCGGAAAGACGGCATTTTTCGAGGCCATTGAGCTCGGCCTCACCGGGAAGATCCTACGTCTGGGCGATAATCTTTTGCCCATCATCCGGGACACTCAGAGCACGGCTCGCGTGGGCCTGGATTTCGGTGATGTGCAAGCCGCTGTGGAGGTGAACAGTATTGGCGACGTTGAAAGAACGGGCGACCTAAGCCCGCTGTTTCCGGACACCAATCCTGACGACATTCCGTTTCTGCTGAGGCTCACTCACCTGCTGGATCAGCGTGAAGGAGAATGGCTGGTACAAGCAGACCCAAAGGTCGCGGGCTCCCAGTTGGCTCGCTTGCCAATCGGCAAGGATGGCACGCAGGTCAGCTCTGCCCTAGGCAGTATTCGCCGCGCGCTCACTGACAAACTGAAACAAGCCAAGAGCTCACTTGAAGTTCTTGAAACAGAGTTTAATGAATGGCAAAGCCTCGCCTTGGAGCGAGACCTTGCAGCTTCTCAGTCTCAAGGCGCGCTGCGCAGCAGAGAAAACATTGCTGAATCCATTTCAGACATTGCGCGCCAAGCGAATAGCTACGATCAACTGCCCGCAGGTCTACTTGTGCCTCCGCTGGGTCAAGATGGTTTGGAGACGGTGCATGATGCGCTGGAGCAATTGGTACAAACCAAACTGGATCGTCTTCGCGATCAGATCACGGCTTTAACTGAAGTTGATGGGCTCATCAGTCGGTTCGTTTCTGAGCAAGCACGTTCAGAGCAGCTCGGTAGCGATCTGGTTGTGGCAAAGCAGGCACTTTCACAGAGAGTACAAGATCGCACGGCGGTTGCTACTCGTCATGAGCAGTTTCAGCAGGAGTTGGTCACAGCACAAGATGAGCGTGATGCCATTGTTCAGCAATTGAACCGGCACGTGAATGAGAGCAAAGCCAAAGAAACCGTAGAGCAGCGCAAGCAAGTACTGGAAACTGCCGATAAGACTCTGGCCACTGCAGAGACTCTGGCCTCTACATTGCGCACTGAGCATGAAAGCAATCAACAGCTTGGCGTCCAGCATGATCTGATCAATAGGCAACGCGCTGCGTTGCTGCAGATTGATGCAGACCTCTTGGCTGCCCGTGAGCTTGTTGTTCGGTGGGAGCAAGCGATTGAGCACGTGGCGCAGGTCGCGGGTGCCATCAGTGATCAGGAGGTAGAGGAGGATCGCCTTCAAGAACAACTCCGCACCGCCGTTTCATCAAGAACAGCCGCTGAAACTGAGGAGCTGGCAGCAAGGAGTCAGCACGAGACTTTGACGTCGGCCGCCGACTCTATCCGGCAAGCCGTTGCGTCCATCGCCGCTCATTTGCCTGCCGATCGTGGCGACTGCCCGCTTTGTGGCGAAGAGCATGGGGCCGAAACTCTTCATAGGCGTGTCGCCAAGGCTTTGGAAGCAATTGATCCCAATGTCGTGGACGCCGAACGACGGGTCAAGAAATCTGCTGATGCGCTCCGTGAATGTACCGACGCGGTTGCTCTCGCCGAGGCCGAGCTGAAAGCTTGTAAAGGCAGAATCATTGAGCTGGAACACCAGCAAGCAGGTCTGCTGGCCGACATCGAGGATCTCAAATCCAGCGTTTTGCTCGGCGGAGATACGGTAAAGCTTGCCAAAGAATCGATTCGGCTTCGGGAAGATGCAAATGCTTCCGCCAAGCTCCTGCTCGACGAGAAACAGAGCAATCTTGCTCCTGCGCTCGAAGCTCATGTCATTGATAAGGCAAAAGATGCCTACGACTCAGCGGCTCGCGCATTGGACACGGCCCGGCAGGAGCGATCGGAGGCCAGTAGCAGGCTTGAGCAAGCAACTGCTGCTTTAGCGGCAATAACTGCTGACGCGCCCCCCGCTCAAACGTTGGAAGAGTTGTCATTGGCGCAAAACCAAAACACCAACCAGATTGTTGATCTCAGCGCCAAGGTGGCGGCCGAAAAGTTAGCGCTGGATCGGCATCAAGCACAACTCAGTGACCTGACAAGCAGCGTATCCGGGCTAGAAACTCAGCTCTCAGATACCCAGGCTCGCCTCGCTACCGTCCGAGCAGCCTGGCGCCTGCTATCGCTTGCAGGTGATCCCACTGCAGAAGTTGCGAGCGGTCATGAGGCCCGGCTGCAATCATCCGCCGCCGAGCTGGATCGTCACTCAGAAACGCTGCAAACGATCAAAATAGAGATCGGTGCATGGAGCAAGCTGGAACAGGCGCGTCTGACTCAAGGGCTTTTGGATCGTCGCCGCGGCGAGCTTTCAGAAGATGCGTTTACTGCGGATCTCCGTCAGCGAGTGGAAAATGAGCAGTTGGAGCACAAGCGGCTGTCGCAGCTATCTGATGCCATGGACACACTCAACCAGCACCTCTCGACCGAAATCGCTAATGTTCAAAAACACGTGCTTGCTGTCGTACCGCGGTGGCAGGCGCTTTTGAAGCGCGTGGTTAGGGAGCAGAGGTTTACCGGGACGAACCTCGATTTCCGCAGCCTCTACAGAAAAGAGCGAGCTGAAGTATCGGTGCAGGTTAATGGCGAACAGTTTCCGGTGCCAGTGATAGCGAGCGAAGCGCAGCTGACTGATTTACAGCTGACTTTCCTGCTATCGATGGCGTTGGATCATCAGTGGTCTTCCTGGCGCGGGCTGCTTTTAGACGACCCGACCCAGCACCATGACCTGGTGCATGCTGCATCTGTATTCGATGTGCTTCGTGATTACATCGTTGATCATGGTTTTCAGGTGGTGATTGCAACGCACGACGCTCTACAGGCGCGTTACTTTATGCGAAAGCTGCAGAACGACGGTATCGAAGCACGCATATGGTCACTCGCCCCTACGCCTGATGGGGTTACAGCGTTGGAAACCCCTTGGCCCGCGGCGAACCATTTCACGGTTATCGACCAGCCAAACCCAAGCTCCGAGAATGAGTAGTTCTTGGTGACGTAGCTGATCTGATCGTGCCAGGTTTTTGACCTGGCGCGATCGGATACTGCGTGCGCTGGCGGAAACATTCAGTTCGGCGTGAAATTCCCATGAGTGCGCTCTCAACTCAGCAGCGTTCTAGGAGCTTACGCTCGCTAGCCCCGCCCTGCCACATCACCCGCTTTGAAGCTTGCACTGCTTTTTGCTCCATAGGCATCATGGAATAAAACAACAATAAAGAGAAAGCCCCATGTCCCAGCCGATGGTCACACTTCTAATATTCCCAACGCCGGATTCTGGTCTTGCTGTGCAATTGAATCAGAAGCAGGACAGCCAGATGCTATCAGTTTTCCAGGCTGTAGGAATGTCCTATCAGGTGCTGGATGCGATGATCGAGCGTGATAATCGGCTTGCCGATTTCGCTAAAGAATACTTTGTGAAAAACTTGATTGCGGATGGATGGGAGAAATACATCGCGACTCAACTGGTAATGGAAAAATGCTGGCAGCGCCGCATCAATGACTGCCGAAGAAAAGACGTCTGCTGTTGCGATTGATTACGAAATCTACCAGAACTATTGGCCTAATCTAGATTTTATGGAGCCAGGTTTTGGCGCTGACGTATAGCGCAGGCATCGTGATACCAGATTCTAGTATGACTTCCCAATGACGCATCACAGTCCGATGCATTCGGGACTGAGAGGCAGCATTTCAATGCTTGTGTTGCCTATGCTCCATAGGCAATCTGTAGAACCAATAACAATAATAAGGATCGCACTTCATGTCTCAGGTAATATCCACCGCTCGCAGAACTAAATCACACCAAGGGGACTGTGAGGTCGCCAGCCCCATCGAAAAAAGGGAAAGTAGGCTTCTCAGTAAATTTCAGTCGCTTGGCTATCTCTTGTCTTGGGTAGATGACATGGCCAAGGATGAGTCTGACATCGGAGGATCAATCACTGCCCTGTTTTCCTTCGATGCTGAGGTCGCTGCATTAGGTTTTGACCGGTACGACCCGGTGCACATATTGACGGCTCCCAGCTGGAAGATACGTATGTACGCAGCCTGGTGTGTGCTCGGTGGCGTAGAACGCACCATTGCTGCGCAACTCGATTACACGGAGGTTCACAACTACTGGCCTAATGCTGATTTCTGTGACCCTGCGTGGGATGAGGAAGTGAGGCAGTGGGCGGCCACCGTCACGAGCTACGATGAGCCTTCTGAATTCAAAATCGGTGGGATAGCCGGATACCCTCCCCGACCGAAACTGGTATTCAAGGTCTGAGAAAGACCAGCGGCGGCTGATTCAGCCGCAACTGGCTACGGTTAGCAGCCCCCAGGCGCGACAGGCAATCCATCGTCCAGACTGCTCAGCCTATTCGTTAACAGCTCCCAAATGTGTATTGTAGATACCGTTGGGAAAGGCTCTTGATGCGGCGTGTGGGTGGGTGTGACAGCTTTCCGCCTACCCGTCATGATTGCTCAGCGGACAGTGCGGTCATGAGGCTCTGCATAGAAAAGGTTGCCATTGCGCTCGTCGACGTATGGTATTTTATAGGGGCTATGGTTCACCATCGGACACGTCTGTCATGCTGCAAAATGAAAGCATCAGCAATAAAATCTACGACATCCTGAAGCAGGACATAGTGACAAACCAGCTTGCCCCTGATGCAAGATTGGTGATCAGTTCTTTGAGCCAGAGATTCGGTATCTCAGCCATTCCAGTGAGGGAGGCCTTGTTCCGCCTTGCAGCGGAGAAGCTGATCGTCCTGGAGCATAACAAAGGGTTTAAAGTTGCGAGCAAACCCAATGTTGACGACATCCAGCAATGGCGGCAGGCTCGACTTTTGATTGAGCCCTGCATCGCTGAATCTGTCATTGCCAATATTACAGACGCTCAGATTGATGAGCTCAAGCAACTAAATCGTGAGATGCGCCAGCACGCCTACGGCCCCAAGTACGAGCAGTATAGTTTTTTCATCAACGCGAACTCGGACTTTCATAAGCTCATAGTAGGCTCGTGTGGCAACCGACTCGTTGTTGAAATGTATAACGCGCTCAATTATGGGCCCCAAGTAGGGCGACTCCATAATGAGCGGGGAGTGCCCGACATCACGTTGTTGTGTGATGAGCATGACATGATTATCTCAGCTATCGAAAACCGGAACGTGGAAGCTTATCGCTCCAGAACCACGGATCACATTACCCTAGGCTTTGATCGCCAGCTCGATTTGAGCCGTATCGGCTCACTGCCGGACACGCAAGCTGAACCTTCCAAATAAAGCAGCGAGCCGGTTTGCCCGGCTCACTGATCACATCAGCTTGAACCGGTTTATTGATCTTTCAGCAACCGCGGTGTGACCCCAATAGGAATTATCGCGCCCCTGTGCTGGATTACGGCGCTTGCCAGGCGATGGGCATTCTCAGCGCTCTCGACAATCGAAGCCCCTTGCATACGCGCTGCCAAGTAACCTGCGCTGAATGAATCTCCGGCTGCGGTAGTATCGACTACCTGTGAGTCGGCGAGCTTGATGCTATCTACCTCCGTGGCATCTCCATGATTAATCACGATGCACGACTGGCTACCTCTTTTGATAACGCATTCGCCGCGCCCTTCCCGACCGACCTGCGCGATTACATCCTCTACACCCTTGTAGCCCCAGAGAAGAATCTCGTCATCGAGTGTAAGGAACGTGATGTCTGCGATCCCCATAACCCGGGAGTGTGCAAGCCGAGCGTCCTCGATACAGCCCCATAGTCGAGGCCTGAAATTGTTATCGAAGTATATTTTTCCGCCTTTGCTTTGGCAGGCCTCGAGCGCGGTGAACAACGTGTCCCTGGAACTGGAATCGAGTATGGCGAGGCTGATACCGCTCAGGTAGATCGCATCAAATCCTGTAAGTGCGTTGCACGTCCTTTCCCCTTCGGCAGACGATACGCAGTGTCTTGCGGCCGAGATCTCTCGCCAGTAGTGAAACGTGCGCTCCCCCTTGTCATCAGTATCAATCCAGTACAACCCAGGAAGCCTGCCCGGCAAGCGCTGAACGAATGAGGTGTTAATGCCCTCCTTAGTCCATGCATTGATCATTTGATCGCTGAAGCGATCAACCCCAAGGGCGGTGATATAGAACACGTCAATGTTTGCTTCAACGGTCTGGCGCGCAAGGTAGACAGCAGTATTCAAGGTGTCACCGCCGAAGCCCTGCTTGAGGTTTTGCTGACCTGACACTTCAATCATGCATTCACCGATGACAGCAATTTTGCTGCGGTTCATAAGCGCCTCCTACCTCGTGCCGTGCTTTGCGGTGCCGCCCGGCGTGAAGGCGTTGTTGAGCTCCGCATAGATGTTGCGGATGTCACGCCGTCCGATGAGCCCCTCTCGAATCTTGGCTGAGGCGGCGTTCTGTTGATCGATATACCCCGCGTATTTAGGTCGTACAAAGGCACTGGATACGGTGCCGAATGTGTTCCGGAAGAAGCCGTGGGTCAGGACATTCGCCTCGGTATCTAGCCAGGCATTCGAGTTGGAAGGCTGTCCTCCAGACGTAACCACAAGGCTTCTCTGAACGGACTCGGACACATAGTCCATCAGGTGTGCAATGAGCTCGGGAGAGGGGTCACAGTTGGTCGATAACGCGATCCCCGTCCCACCCAGCACAGCCCCCCTTAGCTCGGGATCTCCGGCATGAGCTATATCAACAAAGCTCAC
The DNA here is from genome assembly GCF_034347405.1 of Pseudomonas sp. CCC3.1. Classification (NCBI taxonomy): domain Bacteria; kingdom Pseudomonadati; phylum Pseudomonadota; class Gammaproteobacteria; order Pseudomonadales; family Pseudomonadaceae; genus Pseudomonas; species Pseudomonas sp. CCC3.1. Next base: position 2,693,598 of record NZ_CP133778.1, on the reverse strand, counting down.
ACGCTGCGCGGCAACGGCGCTGGAGTAGTTCACATAGCCAAAAATCGCGGGGCACAGCGCGAAGGTTCTCTGCGACATCTCGTTCAAGAGCGCAATCGGATTCAGGTCAGTGAGCTGGCGATTCTGATGGCCGTATACCGTCTGCATGATGTTCAGCGCTTCTAAACCAGCGCCGGGCTCGACCACACTATCGGGAGCTGAAAATAGCTTTGCGCCCAGGGACAGGCAGATCGAGTAGAAGGTCAACAACGCATGGGGGCCGCCGAGGGACAGCGCTACGCTTCCCGGCGCCGAAGACGCCAGATGCATCACGTCATCCCACGTATCAGGAATCCTTGGCACCGCGTGTTCGACGACCGCACAAACCTGGGATGCTGCATCGATCGGAATTGCCCACGTTTTGCCTTTGTATTGGTAGCTGCTATAGGAGTTGCCGATCGTGCTGCCCTGCAGGAAAGCAAGCTCGCCAGGCGATAAGAAATTTTCCAGGGCTCGGATGCAGCCCTTCTCCACCGCTTCACCAATGCCTGGATTGTCTACAACGAGTAGGTCATAGCGAGCAGCGAGTTCGTCGATTGGGTGTGACTCAAAGCCCTCAAGCTTTTGCACCGACCACTCAATCGAAATTCGCTCGTCCTCTTTCGCCCACGCTTTGAGCGGGAGGGTTCCTCGGGGATGATCCCACGTCAGTCCTGTAATCACCTTCATTGCCAACCTCTTGTTTTTGTTGAATTCGCACAATGCCCCTGCCCGTTTCCAACGCCCGTACGATCAAAAAGGGCCGAAATAAGGGCTAGCTATGGCGGATTAAATATCATATATAATATCGAAAACCTAGCCCGGTAGCGTTCATCACTCGGGCTGGGGGGCACGATTTCAACCAAAAATAAGAGGTAAGGTATGTCGATTCTCAAGGGTTACCGCGTCTTGGATTGCTCCATCGCAATGGCCGGCCCATTTGCAGCACAGCGCTTGGGAGACATGGGTGCTGACGTCATCAAGGTCGAGCCAACCACCGGGGAATGGCAGCGTCATACCTCTGCAGGCGCGGCATACGGCAACGTCATCAACACTTCGTTTCTTTCGCTTAATCGCAACAAGCGCAGCTTGGCGGTCAACCTCAAGGACGAAGAGGGCAAAGCGCTTCTGTACAAGCTCGTGGCGACTGCCGACGTATTCCTTCAGAACTACCGCCCTGGCGTCGCTGAGCGTCTGGGGGTTGATTACGAGACGCTGAAGCGAATCAAACCAGACCTGGTGTACGTCTCGATGTCGGGGTTCGGTGAGACTGGCCCCTACGCCAAGCGCCCTGGTCAGGATCTGTTGCTGCAATCAATGAGCGGGGCAATGCGCAGTACCGGCATTGCAGGCACCCCTCCTCAACCTGCGGGCCAGTACCTGGTCGACGCGATCACGGCTTACACCGCTTTCGAGGGCGCGTTGGCCGCTTTGCTCCACCGCGAGCGCACAGGTGAAGGTCAACTCGTTCAGATCAACATGCTTGATGCGATCGTAGCCAATCAGATGCAGGAAATGACGGTCTACACCCAAGGTCTCAAGCCACAGCGTCGCAGCGAAGAGCCCCATGGCCATTGCTACATCCGTGCGCCTTACGGCGTGTTCCAGACGTCAGATAGTTTCATCACCCTGGTAACCCCTCACCTCCCCACATTGGGCCAAGTGCTTGGCGTCCCTGAGTTTGAGTCCATGGTTGATGAGGTCGACGGTCACACGCTTCCCCAGCGCGATTTCATTTTTCGGGTTACCCGGGAGAAGCTCCTGGAAAAGACGACCAGTGAATGGCGGCAGATCTTCGATGAGGTCGGCTTCTGGAACAGCGAGGTCTATGGCTACGAGGACGTAGTCAACGACCCGCAGATCGTGCATAACGAGACCTTCGTGGAATATGAGCATCCCTCCGAAGGGACAGTGAAAACCCCCGGATTCCCAATTAAGTTTTCAAAGACGCCGTGCGAGATCACGCGCCATACCCCATTTATCGGTCAGCATACCGATGAGATTTTGGCCGAGATTGGTTTCAGCCCGCTTGAGATCGCCTCGCTCAAAGAAACGGGCACGGTGGCAGCAACAACAGGGGAGAAGAAGTGATGTCTACCCTTCCCTTCGAGCTTGATCCGAATGTTTCCTTCGAGATTCAAGGCATGACCGCGGTTATCTGCCTTGCTCGTCCCGAAAAGCTGAATGCCATTACGCCCTCGATGTCCGTGACGATTAGCAACCTGGCCAAGTTTTGCTCAGAATCTCCTGAGATTCGTGTGGTGGTGCTGACCGCCTTGGGGCCGAAGGCGTTTTGCTGCGGCAGTGACATCAAGGAGCTCGATACCTACGAGTCGCCCTGGGCGCATCGAATGAAGCATGACCATTGTGATGCGATCGCAGAGATTACAAAGCCTACGATCTGTGCGATCAACGGGTATGCGATGGGTGGTGGACTTGAATTGGCGCTCTGCTGTGACATCCGTGCAGCAACGAAAAACGCCCTTTTTGGCGCTCCTGAAATCAAGCTCGGATGGGTGGGTGGTGGAGGAATGGCTGTTTACCTCAACAAGACCATTGGCGCCTCCAAAGCTTCGCGAATGCTCTTCACCGGTGACCCCGTCGACTCCGCAACGGGCCTGGCGTGGGGAATCGTGGATGAGCTCTTTGACACCCGGGATGAGATGCTTGCATCCGTCATAAAGCTCGCTGAAACCATCGGCTCCAGGCCGCCCATTGCGGCGCAGACAGCGAAGCTGAATATGCGGGCGGCTGTAAACATGCCCTTGGATCAGGCCGTGAAATACGAGCGCGATCTGCGCACGATCTGTTTTTACACGCAGGATGCGGCGGAAGGAAAGTTGGCGTTCAAGGAGAAGCGAACGCCCATGTTCAAGGGCCAATGACGCAGCGTCGTTTTAGGTTCCGAAGGTTGAATAAGAATAATAGTCGCCCCCACCTCGCGAAGCGCGGGGCGACAATACCGTAAATCGCAAGAGGAAATTCCATGACTGACATTCATAACAATACGGTCAGGCCTCAGAAACGATCCATGAAGGGTGTTGCAGCCGCGTCCCTGGTCGGGTCGGCCCTCGAATGGTTTGACTATTTTCTGTACGGCACCGCAGCAGCGTTGGTCTTTAGCGAGATCATGTTCCCCAAAGACAATCCCACCGTCGCGATGCTACTTGCCTTCTCCACGCTTGCTCTAGGCTTCCTGGTCAGACCTTTTGGGGCTGTATACTTCGGGCAGTTGGGCGACAAGATTGGCAGGAAAAAAGTGCTCGTGATAACCCTGGTGCTCATGGGGGTGGCGACTACGCTGATAGGTTTCGTACCTTCCTATGAGACTGCGGGTATCTGGGCACCGATCATGCTGGTCATCCTACGGCTTGTCCAAGGGTTTGGTGCTGGCGCGGAATTTGGAGGTGCCGCGATCCTGACGGCTGAAAACGCTCCTGTTAACCGCCGCGGGTTCTACTCATCGTTTCCCGGGGTTGGGGTGTACATCGGATTGCTGATGGCCGCGGCGACATTTGCAATCCTGACTCGGCTACCTAGGGAAGTTTTCCTGGATTGGGCGTGGCGCATCCCCTTCTTGTTCAGCTCAGTGCTCGTTCTCGTCGCGCTGGTGATCCGCCTGAAGCTCTCGGAGACTCATGCCTTTGAGGAGCTTGCGAAGGCAGCTGAAGTGAGCAAAAGCCCGCTTCGAGATTTGATCCGAACCGAGCGCAAAGGCTTGCTGATCGTGGCAGGATCCCAGGTCGCCCAGAGCGGCGTGAGCTACGTGTATCAGACCTTCGTGGTGGCCTACATAGTATCGACCCTGCACATGGCATCCACTGTCGGGCCAACGGCTGTAGCGGTCGCAGCAAGTGTCGCGATCTTCACCACTCCGCTCTTTGGAGCGCTGTCAGACGTGTTTGGGCGCCGGGCCATTTACATGTTCGGAGCAGGGTTCTCGGCGCTGTTCGCCTTCCCATTTTTCTGGCTCGTCAATACAGGTACCACGTGGGGTGTGATCGTTGCCATGACCCTTGGCATCGGTGTCGGGGTGGCTGCCATGCTCGGGGCGCAAGGAGCGTTTTTCTCCGAAGTGTTTCCTTCCAAGGTGCGCTTTAGCGGCCTGGCTTTGGGACGAGAAATCAGTGCTGCTCTGGCCGGCGGACTTGCTCCACTGACTGCGGTGAGTCTGTCAATGTGGGCGGGCGGAGCATCGTGGCCTGTATCTTGTCTTGCGATTGGTATGAGCCTGATAACCTTTATCGCCGTCTATTGCGCTCCGGAAACAAGCAAGCGCGACTTGGGAGAATTTCGATCCGCTGCTGACGAGGCGGCAGTGGAAAACGTCCACACGGCCCGCCGTGAAGTGCCCTCAGGTACTGCGGCTCAAAACTAAGCCTGGATAGAGCCCCATGAGACATTGCGATTCCAGCCTCTAAGCACGTAACTGGAGTCGCTACCGCCACCACCTGTCATGTAAGTGAGTTACGGGGGCGGGGCTCAACTGCCTTGATAGGGTGGCCGCGCCCTACCCCTAGCCGGTTTCCGAGTTGGTAACTGATGGTCGTCAGGAAAGTTTGATTGGCGTCCTAAGGTCTTCAAAAAATGGTTTCTTGAACTGCACCTCTGCTAGCGCGCTGACCAATCCACCCTTGGTGGGTTTGGCAGGCTCAACAAACCAATAGCAATGTTGTTTGGCGCGTGTGATGGCCACATAGGCCAAACGCAATGTCTCTTGACCTTGGGCCGTGTCGTAAGGCGCAGGGTCACCCGGATCACCCAGACTTGCTTGCTCATACGCCATGTTCCGATGAGGCGATGTGGACATCTGAGCACAGTCCCCGACGAGGAATACTGCGTCCGCCTCCAAACCCTTGGAGCCATGGTAGGTCAGCAGCTTGATGCTGCTCGCTCGCTTGAGCTTCTTCGCCCTTGCCAGAATCGACTTGAGCTTGATACGAACCTCCTTTTTGGTGTCATTTTTGCGGTACAACACCAGTACTGTCTGCCCCCTGTCGAAATGCTGCTCAACGAAGTCTGCAAGCACACTGTCATCTCGATCCAGAACCTGGACAGGAAAAGCAAGATCCTTGACCTTGGGATGTGCTGCAATTCCGTGCTTGTCTTTGTTGGTGGTGATCTTTTGCACCAGGCTTTCTGCAGCGTCGATCACCATTTGCTGGGAGCGGTAGTTTTCCTTCATGAGCACGTGAGTCGTGCTTGGTGATGGAAAGTAAGACTCGAATTCGTCAAAGAATTTTGGCGAGCTCCCCCCCAGCCATAGATGCTCTGCCAATCATCCCCCACCGCCATAAGGGATGCAGGGTAAACCGCGCTATCGGTGGTAACGCTGAGCCCCCTCACCCGTGCTTCACGGAACACCGCGCGCAGCCATGAGATGGTATTGGCGCCACAGTCCTGAAACTCGTCTACCAGAAGGTGCAGCATGGGCATGAAAACATCGTCGGGGAGCTGCTCGAGGTTGGCCGCCCCTCGCTCACCAAACATTTCGAACATTTTGTTGAAGGTGAAAATTGGTGGCGACTGGTTGGCCAAGTAGTCATTGAAGGCCGGCCAGAAAATGGCGAGCGCATGGAAGAAAAATGCATCTTTGTTGTTGGGCGCGAAGCTCATATTTTGTACGGCTTCGGTCACGTCGAGCCCGAGGTTTTCCAGGAATGAAGCAGCCGAATGGAACGCTACCATTACCGGAGCCTCACCTAGCTCACCCTCGATCTCATACTCAAATTTCGGGGACTTTCTGACGTACCCTCGAAGCACGTCAAGCGTCGCCAGTCCTTCAGCGTAGTTATCTAAAAACAAGATGCCCTTGTCGCAATAGACCTGAAACAAGGTTTTTTTCATAGTCGTAGCCCCCGTCAGCTTCATCGAGGGCATAGATTGCAAACACAGCTTTCGATCGTTGCTACCCACTCCAAGAATGACGTAGGCCTTGAGCTCCTCACAGTAGCCATTGGCGAAGAACGGCAACCCCTTCAGCGTTACTGAAAAAGGGCCGGCTTCGATCCCTTCTATCGGCCATGCTCCTTCTGCACGCCATAGGCGCTCTACAGCGTCGGTCAGCTCTTCATCACGTTTGGAACAATCAACTATGCGGCAGATGCGCCTTCTTGCCTCGGTGGAGTTAGCACTCAAGGGCAGTAGCTTAGCTGACGAGCGTACCAGTTCGGCTATGAGGCCCTGAAATGTCTCGTTGGTCTCATATACGTGTTGATACGCCGCATTCATCAGGTCTAGCTGTTCATTGGTGAGACGGATATCAAGTGCGTTTTCGACGTCTTCGCCCTCTTCGTCTTCGGCGTCGTTGAGCGAGAAAAACTCGAACGCTTTAACTTTCGCATGGGGTTGGCTCCAGCGTATGAAGTCGAGGATCCGAGAGTGGAACGTTCGCACGATTCGGCCTGTGACCTCCTCAGTCAGCGTGACGCCCCAAAGCGCGAAGACCTCAGCCAACTTGCGCCTGAAGTCTTTCCGGGATTCGCGGGTGAAGGTGACTACTGCGATTTTCTCTTTGGGAATGCCCAGGTACTTATGCAATACCAGAAGACGCAGCACCATCGTGGTGGATTTTCCACTGCCAGCCCCGGCCACGATGCAGGTTGAAGGATCCTTGGAGAAGATCATTTCCCACTGATCATCCGTAGGTTCCTGTCCTTTCAGGTGCTCGGCGACTTTATCTCTGACCTCCTGTTCAACCTCAGAGGTGATGCGGAATCGCCATTTCGCGAAGAGGTTGTGATCAACCTGGGGGCCTAGAGCTTGTACAGCGCGGCCTGGACGCAGCTCGATGATGCGCCTTCCAGCTTCAATACCTTCGGCCAACCCTAGCTGGTGGCCCACTAGCGCGCCGGCTTCTTGCCCTTGCTCGAGGCCCTTCTCAAGGCCGAGGGAATAACCGGAATGCTTGCCTTTCTTCCACCCATCCTCGTAGCCACGCCGGGAACCATGCTGCCACGAGTCCTTGTCATGGGCGCGCTGAGAGCGAAGGACAGCAGATGCCAATGCCGACAAAATACGGGCTCTAATTCCCTTCGGTAACAATATGTCACCCGCCCGTTCCTCTTCCCGTCCATGTTCTGCAGATCCCACACTACGCCCCTTCACATGATCGATATTCCGGCGAAGACCGAGGCGACCATTGCTGGCCACAACCGCTCTAAACCGGTGGTTGAGGGGATGGTAATCGCGGAAACAAAATTTTACGAACGCGGAGTCCTCAATCTGCTGAACAAAGTAGGTTTCGGTTAGAGTATCGGCCCTTCTCCTCTGCATTGGCTCATGGAATCGTCAAATGCCCGGCATCAAGCTCAACAACAGCGCCCTTGCGTATTATGAACATTTCACCCAGGTCATCACGCTGAAGAGAGCCGAAAGGCCCGACCTCGTTAATCTTGCGAATGCGGTCTTCAACCCTGATTGGAACGCTGGACTGTTGCTGGTCGATGGAGCCGAGAAAGTGCTTACTCCGCTGGCGCACGAGATGCGGCACTGGGTAGACATGAATTGCTCCATAAGAGGTCTGAAAACCCTACAGGACATCTTTCGGTTGATTGCAGATCCTAGCGAAACAAATACCGCCATCAAACCCTTGAAGCGGGACTTGACGCTGGATCACTTTATTGAGCCGTATGAGCACGCTGATCCTACGGTGCAGTACCCCTGGCAGGTGGGTTTCCACCTTAGCCAGCCAAGATTCCACGAGCCTATTGAGCACATCTCGCTATGTTTCTTTGATAGTCGGGATCTCCAGCGCAGGCGCGTGCTATTCAAATCGCCTGTTTACCTAGGCAGCATGCTCGAAACCTGCGCGACCTACCAGGAACAACGGGACGTCATGCCCCTCTTCCTAGACGAAAGATTGCCCAAGAACGCACGTCGCGACGCTGAACAGGCCGCTATGAGGTTTCTTCAGGATTCGACAGCCCCGGAGTACCATTCCATCATCCACGCGATCTCGATCGGTGCGAAGCAGCGCGAGGCCGCTCACGGAGTATCGCTCGCAGCTGGTCTCTGCACCCTGCTACTCAATATGCCGCCGCAGATGCTCAAAGAAAGTTGCCGGCGAGTCGAAGATGCTTTGAAGAACCGTAGGTACGGTGACGGGGCAGTTTTGGCTGCAGACCAAATGCGCGCGATGGCCGCAATCAGCCCCGAGGCTGCTTTGATTCATAATGCTGTGACAGAGCTTGCCCGCCGGTCGAAATCCGGTTCCTTACCCTACAGCGATGACTTGATATTTGACCTCGTACCGTTTTGGAGAAAGCGGCAGGCCGAGTTCTTCGAACGCAGCCATGAGCATTTTGTTGCCCAGATCAATGCCATCCACGGGCCGGAGTATTTCCGCACCTCCATCCCTGCATTGATCGAAAACAACAAATGGATCATGGAGCAAAAGACCTTGGCTGTGACGCTCAATCGACTGCCGAAACGTCCACCGATAGTGTTTGGTGATGACTTCGTCCTAGAGGGTGCGCCCGAATTTTGCGGAGTAGTCCCTCACTATCAAAATGCCGATTTCTCGCTGGCTGAATCAATGCTAACGATCCGCGAGCGTCCTGCAGACATTAGATAGATCTGCGCTAAATCCCGCCTCCGCAAGGTGCCTCAGACCCGGTAAGCGTTGATCTGGTATCGGGGATGTCGATTTTTGGGGAGGTGTGCAGGCCATAGCTCACAACTGTTGAGCAACGGCCTGCGTGAAGAGCTGGGTAGATCGAATAACTCCTCGTGCTAGTCCTAGGGAAGGCTAGGATCTTAGTTACCCTGTGAATAGTGGGAAGCAATCAAAATCCCAGTCTTCTGCATCAGATCCGATTCAGAAAGCGGATCGCTGGTGGCTCAGCCAGGAGTTCCTTGGCGGCCGCGCCGAACTCGACTGAATGCGGAAGCTCAAAGTGAGCATCGAAGTCAGCCTTGCTGGCCCAAACTTCATACAGAACGAACGTCGTAGCGTCAGCTACGTCTGTGTGCAGCACGTACTGAACGCAACCTGCTTCCGCTTGGCTCGCAGGCACCAGCTTACTGAACGCATGTTTCAAAGCCGCCTCGGAGCCTTCTTTGGTCTTTAGGGTCGCGACAACATGAACGAGTGTGTTGGTGGTTTCGGTAGCGCTCATAAAATATATCCCAAGTATGTGATAGTCGGTTGGATCGATATTTCTAGGTTGTTAACCAATTGCCCCGCTCCTCGTGGTGACCGCAAGGAGCGGGCAGCCGCTCGCAGCGCTCTTGAACACCGAAATGGCGTGAGCGTCAGATTCTGTTGTTCAGTCAGTAGCATTCGCAGATATGGCCTGAGTAGCCCACAGGCGGAGCACCGAAGCGGATTGTTACCGCGTCGCTTCAAGTTACCGCTCTGTGTGTACGTCGACAGGTTTACCTGCAAGGGGGTTAAGCGATGTCGATGACGATCTTGGTCAACGCTTTACCCGACTCCTGGAGTTCGTGAGCTGCTTGTGCATCAGCAAGCTTGAAGGTGTGGCTGTCGAGCAAAGGTTTGAACTGGCCCGCTTCAACCAGCTTGGTTGCCTCACGAAGAATGTCGCCGTGGTGGGCGCGCCCTTCCCCGCTCAACATGGGCAAAAGCACAAACACGCCAGAAAGCGTGACACACCGTAACGAACCTGAGGCCAAGGAATGGGTTCCGAACGCGGCGCAACTCACCACGTGACCGTATGGGCGTGTAGCTACGAGGGAATCATCGAGGCTCTTGCCGCCGACCGTGTCGTAAACGATGTCGAACCCCGCGCTCGCTGTGTGCTCGGCAACGTACTGATCGACGGAAGAGGTGTTGTAGTCAATGGCAGTTGCGCCATAGGACTCCACGATCGCAGCCTTACTTTTCGAAGCAGTAGCAAAAACTTTAGCGCCCCGGGCAACTGCGATCTGGACAGCCGCGTGACCCACACCACCCGCACCACCTTGCACCAGTACACTTTGCCCGGCGCTAACGTTGGCGCGGTCAACCAAGCCCTCCCATGCTGTCAGAAAGACCAGCGGGATGGCAGCGGCTTCGCGCATAGATACGTTTTTTGGTTTGATAGCCAGAAGGTTTACATCGACGGCAGAGTACTCAGCCAGCGAGCCTTGAAGACGTCTTGCATCGCCTACATCTCCAGCTATGTGGGCAGTGACCGAATAGATTAGCCTCGGATGAGATGTTTCGTGCCCTTCTCTAAACCGTGAAGCAATCAATGGAGATCGGCTCCGATCATCGGCTCAGTAAATTCGAAGTGGCCGCGGCAGATGGCATCATTTCGAGATGGACTCGACTGAGACGAGCTCCAGATATTTGTATTTTTTCTTCTTCGCCGCGGCCTTGGCCTCTTGCTCAGCGACCAGCTTGCTGAGGCTACTAGAGTCGTGCACAAACACATCAATATCGCCCTCGTACACCTTGGACACGTGTAAGGTCACCCGCAGCTTCGACGTATGGTAACCACTCGCTTTCTTCGCTTGAGGCGTCGGGTTTGCAGCTGGCTGGGATCTGGGTACCGCAGGCGCCGACGATGGCGCGGGAGGTGGCACGGAATCCGCAGTTGCTCCGAAGAGTGCTTTACGCATTTCCTCTTCACTTAATTCAATTGCCATAGATCTACCTTCAGGCGGTCAGAATTGCACAGTTGTGCCGGTATAACGGGTTTGCCTATTGAGCTGCAGGCATGCCGGCGAGGCTATCCGTATGGTTTCGAGGGAGCAGCATATCCAGAAGACCTGCGACGACCAATTGATTGATCCGTTCGTGCGCCCGCTGGAGTTGATGATTTTTATTGAGCGGACGTGGCGCAGTGCTAGGTACAGGTGTCATGACTGTCTCCCTTTTGGCTTTGAATGAGTTCCTTTTAGCGCCGGCGTATCCTGGGGCTCAGATGCCGGGTGCTCAATCTGAGGCGATGACTCTTTATCCAGTTCGGGCTGGATGTCCGCGTGTTGCTCATGTTGAATTTTTAGATCCTCTACAAGCTTAGCCAAGTCTGCCTCACGAGCGGCAGCCTGCGCCGCAGAGGTGCGGAGGGCTTTGAGCTCATCGTTCAACTCACTGGCGGTGCTTTTTTGAAGCTCTATGATCGCCCCTGCCCTAGCTTCCGCTAGCACCAGCGCCTGTACCTGGGCAGTAAGGGCCTGTATCTGATCGCCCTGGGAATTCAAGGTCTTCAACTGTTGGCGTGACTCTCCCAGTAGACGCTCGTTGTCGCGGTTGAGACGTGTGGACTCATCCTGTTTGACCGCTAGCGATTCCCGCAGCTTTCGCTGCTCGACCTGCGATTCATGAAGCTGGGATTCATGCCTACGTTGATCCTGTTCGCGCTGTTCCTTCACCGACTCCCGGTAGTGTTCAAGCGCCCCGCGCGCGTGAACGTGCTTTTCCTCAAGGGATTGGATCTGTTTATTCCTATCACCGACCTGGGCATCCAGATCACTACAGCGTTGGCTTAGCCCGGCATTACGTGTCAGCTCTGCCTGGAGAGAAGACTGCGTGGTTTGGAGGTCAGTAGTTTGAGCTTCAATGGCCGCTTGCTGGGCGTCTAACTGCCTCCGTGCAGAGGTCAGTTCCGACTGTAGATTGGCGATTTGAGACTCGAGCGCCACGCGCTGTAAATCGAAGGCTGATCGAGCCTGTTCTATCGGTTCATTACCCTCCTCCATCAACCGATCCAGAAGGCTTGCGACCATTGCGGATAGCTCTTCCCCCAGGCTGTCTCGCGAGGATGGCGAGCGTGGATCAAAGGATTTAATCTCCTTTAGGTATCGGGCAATCGTAGTTTTCGAGCCCGTATTACCCAGCTCCACACGTACGGCGTCAATGCTTGGATACGTGCCTTTGGACAGCAAGGCTTGCCTCGCTTTTTGTACTAAAGCCTTGTTTACACCGCCGCGGGCCATAAGACCTCCTACGATTTCGTGTCGTGATACATGTCATGTAATTACGTGTCACGTTACCATCAAATTCAAATGATTGAAATGGGCCTTCTACAAAGCCATAATAGTAAGTTATAGCTTCTTCACTGTCGAAATAGCTTTTAGCTGTCGCCGAAAGTGTGGAATGCTGGAATCACACAGATTTTGAAGGCAATGGACGATGGACAAGGCTGATCGGTACCTCAAGGCAGGCACTAGGGAGAACACCCGCAAGAGCTACCGGGCAGCGATCGAGCACTTCGAAGTGACCTGGGGCGGCTACCTGCCTACAACCGGGGACGGGATTGTTCGCTACTTGGCCGAGTACGCTGACACGCATGCGATCAGCACGCTCAAGCAGCGGTTGGCTGCGCTGGCGCAGTGGCACATCACGCAGGGATTCCCAGACCCAACCAAGACGCCCAATGTACGCCAGATGATCAAGGGCATCCGTGTCGTGCACCCTGCCCAGGTGAAGCAAGCCGCGCCGCTGCTACTGAAGCATCTTGAACAGGTAGTTAAGTGGCTGGAGACTGAAGCGGCGGCTGCACTTGATCGCGGTGATTACAAAACGCTAATGCGTCATCGCCGCTCGGTAGCGATGGTGTTGATCGGATTCTGGCGTGGGTTTCGCGGGGATGAGCTGGCCAGGCTCACGGTGCAGAACACAAAAGCCTATAGCGGTGAAGGCATTACTTTCTTTTTGGCTCACACCAAGGGTGACCGCCAGCACGAAGGGACAACCTTTCAGGCGCCGGCGCTAACGATGCTTTGTCCGGTCGAGGCCTATATCAATTGGATTACCGTTGCAGGCCTCGCGAAAGGCCCTGTCTTCCGCCGCCTGGATCGCTGGGGAAATTTGGGGGACAACGCCATCCAACCTCACAGCCTGATTCCGATGCTGCGTCGCATCTTCAAGGAAGCCGGGTTGCCTGAGGAGCTCTACAGCGCCCACTCGATGCGACGAGGCTTTGCTACCTGGGCGTCGTCCAATGGGTGGGACATAAAAGGTCTGATGAGCTATGTAGGCTGGAAAGACATGAAGTCAGCTCTGCGATACGTAGACTCAAATGTATCTTTCGGGGGGCTGGCAGTACGAGCAGACACGCTCGGAATTGATAAAACGTGATGTGTGCGCTGCCTCAGTCAGGTGTGGATATGAACCACGCCCATGCATAGCGGATCATCCTGCTTTGCCTGTAAACACAGTTCGACGCTGAGGACACCTACTGATGGACAAGCATGGAGGCTCGAAAATGCCAGAAACAGTCGTGCCGACGAAAGTGCCTCGTCGATTGCTATTTGCCATCCCCCCCTTCAAAATGACCGAGTTTGAGCGTTCAAGGACGACAAAGCCCAAGAATGTGAAAGGTTTAGGGTTAGCTTTGCTGCGCAACTGGTACCACGCAGAACTGAACGATGACACGCCGCGAGGCATTCCCTCGGCCGTCCTTGAGCTCTAACCCTCTCCGATCTCTCCGTCTATCCCTGGGCACAATGCCGTAAACGCTGCAACACCACTTTATGCCAAGTTCATGTGTGAAAAGATTTGTGGTCTTTAGCCGCTAACGATCATCACATTCACCCGGCAAGGTTCAGGAATACAGCCCCGGCGCAGTTGCATATGCAGCGCAGCCGCAGATCACCTACCTCGTTGCTAACACCAGAGGTCGGTGTGCAGCCGCAGCCAGGAGGGCTTTTTGCAGGCTATAGGGACATCGCATGCCAACTGATCAGCACACTCAAAGCCTGTTCCTTCTCCAGGACGAATCAGCATCGACCGATGAGCCGGACGTCGCAACACCAGGCGAACCTGACGAGCGTCTGCCTGAAGCGCTCTACAGACTGCTAAACATCCACCTTGTCGACTCATTATCCAAAGGCCGCGTCCAGACAATGGCCGTCGATGGTGGCGTGGCATTGACTGGACGCAATGGCCAAGGGAAAACATCGTTGCTTGCCCTGGCACTGATGTTTTCTGGCGTCGAGCCAACGGACGAGAAGCCGTGCTGCTCAACGGGAGTTGCTCATCGACGAGGCCCGGCGCATCGATGAGCAGTACAGGCTTGCTCTAGGTGCGGCTTCTGATATCCAGACCCAGTATGACGCGGCGATTAACGAGGAAGGTCGTCGGCACCAGATTTACCATGCGGCCGCCCTCACAAAGATTACCGAGCTCAACAGTGCACATCGGGTAGAACTCGATGCAGCTGCCGAGTGCGCGGATAAAGATAGACGTCTTTACGATTCGTCCTGCGAAGCTGAACGTAACCGCATTCAGGAACAGATTGATGTTTTGAGGGGCCAGGTTGGCCGGGATGAGGAGCGGGTTAACAATCCCCCAACAGATCCGTTGCTGGTCAATGCTATAGAACGGAAGCAGGACTCCCTGCAGCAGGCTGCAGCGGTGCTCCGAGCCGCGGAGAAAACCGTCAGCGCCAAAGACCAGGCTGTCGACAGGCTCCAGGCTGAATCAGCAACGCTCGACCTCCAGATTCAACTACATACCAAAGGCCTGTCGACCCAGTCTGACAAAATTCAAGGAATCCAGCGCTCTCACGCCCCCGATCCGGACAGCTTGCTGCACTTCCTCAGATCCACGCGCTCCGACTGGGGTGTGCACATTGCCAAGGTGATCAATCCCGAACTGCTTCACCGAACCGATTTGCACCCGCAGACAGTGGACACTAGTCAAAGCTTGTATGGGATCACACTCGAGTTGGATTTTGTCGCTCCAGTTGATGAAGCGGACGATACGTTGCTCCAGGAGATGCTAGCTGAAGCCATCGCTGAGCGAGAGGGGTTGCAAAGTCAGCTGGATTCGGCCGTTGCTCAGCAAAGAGCGTTGCGCGAGGCGATAAAAGCTGCAGTTACCGAGTTGACTCTTGCGCGTGCAGCCTTGGGTCGTGCCCAAAACGATCATGCTGCCCTAGATACGGAAATCCGTGACGTCCGCAAGGAGCTCCAGCGCAAGCGGGATGCTGCAGTCTCGGATGCTGTGACTGCACTCAGCGCAAGGCGAGCGCAGCTTGAGTCTGCAATAGGCGTGCAAAGGGAATTCAATGATCGCCATCAGCAAAGGCATATTGAATTGGCTAGCTTGGCTACCGCTAAGCGTGAGGCGATCGACAAACGCTTCGGGCTTTCTGCCGGGCAGATCAACACCGCGATCGCTGACCACGAAACCTCTACGCAAAACACGATCAATACCCTGAGAAAACAGCAGGATGCTGCTTTGTCCGAACGAGGGGCAGATGTCGAGATTTTGAATGGGCTGAATAATCACAGCCAGAAGCTCAGAGATGATCTGGAAGAAATTAATGGTTGGACTGACCTCCTTAATCAGTGGCACCACTGGCTGACTGTCGTCGAGCCAGAAATTCCGGCAATTCAGGAGAAACATGATCAGCAGCAGGCTTTACATGGGCAATTGACATTCCAGCTCAGTGCGGTTGAAGAGACGTGGACTCGCACGAAGCGGGAGGTCGAGAGGCAGATCAGCGAATGCAACACTGCTGCCTCTAGCTTCTACAAGGACTTCTTAGCCGTAGAGTCCACGTTGAGGGATCAGCTACCGGAATACACGCCGACCGACCGTCATGAAAAGTATGATGTGGCTTGGCAAGCGACCGCGCTGCGCACAGCGCTAGGGGCCTGTTTCCAGGAATTGCATGACGCGGACGGTGCCTTGCGAGCGAAGATCAAGGGAATGCGCCTGGCATTCTCTGCCATTGCACTCTCTCCGCCCGCCACCTATTTCAGCGACCGTTTGAGCAACCTCAAAGACGAGCTGCCGCGTGAAATCACTCCAAGCGATGTGCTTGGCGTTGTGGAAGATTGGTTCACCCACCAGCACGAGCAAAGCCGTCGGCTGCTGATCGCGGATGCTCGTACGATTTTTGGAGAGATCCAGGGGCTGCACCGAGAGCTTAAAAAGTTTAGCGATCGACTGGCACGCTTCAATACGGCGATGCAGAGTCATCTTTCCCGCAGCTCGAAGGTGTTCGACAGCCTGACTGACCTGCAGATATCGATCGTTTCAGCTGTCGAAGATTTAAATTACTGGTCAATCATCAAGAAAATCACCGACGACCGTGATCAGTGGATCAAGGATGGCGATCTTCCAGACGAATACGCTGTCGACCACCTGCGTGCCCTCCTCAACCTGTGGGACATCAAGAACGGTATCAATGCCAATTTCAAATCACTGGTTAGCATCCGCGGCGCTGTCAGGGAGAACGGAAACCTGAGGCAATTCCGCAACCGTGCCGAACTGGAAAATATCTCTTCCAATGGCTTGAGCTATTTGGTGATGATCATCCTGTTTCTTGGGTTCATCTCTAAGGTTCGAGGAAACGCGCCGGTGCAACTGACTTGGTGCGTAGATGAGCTCAGGGCTATCGACGCGCAAAACGTTGTGTCGCTGTGCAACTACCTTGGGGAAAATCAAATCACGCTATGTACCGCATTCCCTGACCCAGACGCAGAAACGCTCATACTGTTTGCCAACAAATACAAACTCGATTCAGAACGCCGGCTGGTGCATTGCGAGCTAGCCCTCGAGGGTGATCCTGAACTGGATGAACCTCTGGAAATCGAAGTGGAGGACGTCTAATGAGCCCTTTCGCCCGCATTGTGACCGACCTTCTCAAGGGCGGGTTCATCTGCCAAGTAACTGACTATGAAGGCTATCAATTCCTCAGCAGCCCGCAAGCGTCAGGTAGCCGTACTAACCAGGATGACGTTGATGACTACCTGCGCCGTATCAACATCCGACTGACGCAGACCCGCAGTGGCAGCGCCTTCTTCGCTGCAGCATCAGAGATTGACAGCGAAGGCAAAAAGATTGCGAGAAGGCGCTTTGGGGAGCTTAAGAACACGCTCCGGCCAATGGTTTCCTTCTTGGAAATGGTAATGCGGCTGGAAGGTGATGACGACGCAGTATCTCCTGGCCAAAAGCTCGACCTCAATCGCACCATGGCCAAAATTGCAGCGAACGCCGGCATCGGTGAGCAGTTGAGGCAAATCGCATCAGATACCAATATCTCGACCCGCGATGGTTCAGACAGAGAGCGCCTAAACAAGATCGTGAAGAGATTTCGCGACGATGGTTACCTGCAGTTGGTTAACCCGGAGTCAGAGATCTACGTGTTCACTGGTCGGATTGAGTGGTTGATGGAGGCTATCGAGTATCTGATGCTCCACGACCAGATCTCAGACGATGACAAGGAATTCGATAAGAGAACGGCCTCATGAGCACCCTGGTAGATGCAGTGGTCGGTCATTTGGAACTCTTGCACTCTCAGCGCAAGCTGATCGCACAGATGTACGTAAGTGGTCACGTTGTACGGGACGAACAAAATGCTAAAGCGCTGAGCCAGCTTCAGCAGATCCGTGCCATCCGTTTGAACGAAACACTCAAAGACTCCTATAGACTTTCTCCTACCGTGAGCCGGCTGCTCAACGAGGCGAGTTACCGATCTCGAAACTATGGGGTTTCTGCAGATTTTGGGAAACAGCTAAGTCGGCTGGATAAGCTACTGGAGGACTTTTCCGAAGCATATTTCGACGGTCGTGGGGAGGACGTCATGCTATTGCAGGACGAGATCGACCTCACCCTCTTCGAAATTTCCGAAGAGATGAAAGACTTCCTACTCCACGTCCGAGCCGCAGCCGAAAACAATTTTGGCAACGTGCGCACTTATCGGGAGAAAGAAAAACAGAATTTGCATTACCTGGAACAGCTCGAGCGAATAGTCGAGGCATTGTCGCAATTCGATGACGCTGCCTTGCTCGAAAGCCTTGGTTCAAGTGAGCGCGAGGCTTTGGAAGCCCTGTATCAAGGCTATATTCTGGACAGATTGTCGAGCTGGCGATCCACGACGGCGGATATTACCCGGGTGTTGAAGCTGTATCTTCATAAGCTTCGGGTGGTCGAGCCTCGAGCAAGGAGATTGCGAGCTTTGCAAATGTACCTGCTCCGACATCCTGAGTATGAGGTACGTGATCCTGATGAGTATCCGGAAATCCCGGATTGGGCCTATCAGTACGAGCCAATGAAGCTACGATTGGATCTCGACTTCGGCAGGCAAGAAATCAGGGACAGCCTGGCCGATGTTGCTAAAAACATCGACCGCTCAGTGGCTGTACCCACCAAAGAACGACGACCAGGAACGCCCGTCACGGAAGCGCCACCCAAGGCTGCATTGATCAAAGGCTCTCCCCTGGTGGTCGTGAGCCAACGCCTGCTCAACGAAGCCGCCCACAGCGCCGCCCCAATGTCTGCTGCTCGATATTTCGCCCTCGCTCCTGAGACCCAAGTCCTGGATCAGGAATCTTGCATGATGTGCTTTCTAGCCTTGCTTGATAAGCAGGTGAAGGCAAATGCGCAAATCGTACGACGCTTACAAATCGAGCTCGTCTCCATCAACGATGACGATAGGCTCAGTGGAAACGTCATTATTGCGGATGTCACCGTATGCAAGCGTTAGGAAGTCTGAAAAAACTGCTGGCTATCTACCAGTCGGAAAAAGAGCTTTTCAAACGTTCCCGTCAGTTGGACGGTTTGTGCGACGAGTACGGAATCGGTCAAGCAGTAGGAGCAATGTGGCAATTCACCCCGGCCGACAGACTACAAATCGCCGTGATCATTCAGAGCAACTGGAACGTCGACCCCACGATGTCACTCGACGGGTGGAACGAGCTTTCTCGCAACGAGGCGGTTCAGTTGGGTGGTGACGAGAAATTCACCAAAAAACGGCTAAGAGGTCAGCGGGTTGCCATTAAGTCCCTACCTGATCGACCTCTAATGCTTGGGAGCGCGCCTTACACCCTTCCGCCGGGGATCAATCTGGATGTTGATCGCCAGTGGGTTGTCGAGCGCTGCCAGCATGATGCAGTACTACTGATTGAAAATTGGGAGAACTTCGAACTGACCGATCGGACACCGATACTTAAATCAGTACCAGGCAATCCGCTTGTGGTTTTTCGTGGGGCGCCGGGCAGCTACAAGGTCGACAGTGCTTACCGCTTGCTTGACGATTTGGGTCTGCCAGTGATTGCGTTTACAGACTACGACCCTGAAGGGCTTGCGATCGCAGCCACGCTGCCATATTTCAGTCGGTACCTCGCTCCAGGGGCCGGATGCCTGGAGAAACTCTGCAGTAAGCTGAGCACCCAGCGCAGATACCGCGAGCAGATCGTTCAAAAGCGCTCGATGCTTGAGGCGCTCCATGATCCCGAGCTAGTGCGCGTATTCGAAATCATTAAAGCTGCGGGCAAAGCGTTACCTCAGGAAAGGCTAATCGGATTGGTGAATTGGCAAGATTAGGCCTCAAGATCACCTTCGCCGCAGGAAGCCTTTCGAACATCACCCCTGACATGTCTACATGCCGGACTTAGCGCCTCCTCAGTGCAGTGCCACGGAGGCCATGCAGACAGTTTCAAACATAGATCCCTGACTGACTCATTGAGATGACAGAACATTCCGATTCGGCCTCTTCAGAAAAGCTGAAAAGCAAAAAAACTGGAGGAGGTTCAGCCTTTGGTGGCGGTGCCAGTTTTCAATCCTCGCTGACAGCCATTGTCGCGGCTCGGCGACGGCTGACTGGTAAATCAACGGGTGACTTGAGTGCCGCCTTTCATGTCTTGCGATCCAGAAATGTGGAACCTTGCCCTGAGGTGATTGAGATCGCGCTGGGCCTCCTCTGCTCAGAATGTAAAAACACAAGCGCTTCAGCGGCCGAACTGTTGAGCTGCTGGCTGAATCAGGCCGTTGTGATTGATGCAGATAAGGTCGACAAGGCCATCGAGCACTGGGGCTGCTCCCAAACAGCCAAGTCTCTCAGGCGTCTCCACACCCCGCTTCACTCAATTATCGAATTGTCGGATAAAATTCGCGCTACCACCATGGCCGCCGAGAAATAGAGGGCGTCCTCCCAGGTGGTCACCGCATCGGTGGCTGGTCAATTCATTGCTAGATGGTTTGAGCGTCAACATTACTGAGGAACGTATGGGGGATATTGGTACTGGCGGTGAGCTTCACTTTATGTCGTTTTGCACAGATGGCGGGGTCACAGCGAACAAAAGCCAGACCGATAGGCATGGGTGGGATGTACTGATCGAGCTCGAGCAAGATGCAGCGTATTTCAGCCAGTCGACGCTTCATGAGCCAATCATCACCGGCACAGTGCAGGTCAAGTCAACTCGATCTAAGAAGCTGACGGTCGACGTCACTTTGTCCAACCTCAGGAAAATGGCGACGAGCCCGTTGCCTGCTTTCTATGTCCTTGTCGACTACTCGAGTGGCCCACTGCCTCATAGAGCCTTTATCCGCCATGTTGACGAGATGCTCATTGGGCAGATCTTAGAACGGGTCAATGCGCACATCGTTGCGGGTAACGGCAATCTTCTGCATAGAAAGAAACTACGTATCGATTTTGGCTCAGGCATGGAGATCAGTCTGGTAGAGCCGGCTTCATTCAAATCGGCCCTCGTGAAATTTGTAGGTCGTTCGCCATCACGGTATACCGAGCGCAAGCTGCGGTTTCTGCAAACCGTCGGCTACGACAGCCATAGCCAGACGATGACATTAGAGCTTACAGGCCTCGAGAATTTGGTTGCCCTGGCTGATGCGACGATGGGGGTGGGAGGGATTGTCGAGCTTGCGAAATTAGACTTCCATCCCAAACGCTTTGGCCTGGCCGACCCGTTGCACCTGCATAAGGGTTTGACGGGGACTCTGGAGGTGCATCCATCCGGGCCTGCGGCCGAAGGGACAGTGACGTTCCGCGACGGATCCAGTGGGGTGCGTGCAGAGATGCCAGCATCCTTGTACGTCAGTGCAATGCACAATTCGCTTCCCCCGCATTTAAGGAAAATTCGCGTCGACGCAGGAAACTTCGAGCTGCTCATGAGCGAAGATGGATCGAACACCAATTTTAAAGTGACGATTGATGATGACACACCCGTCGAGCTTGAACAGCTCTGCGCCCTCTTCCAGATCATTTGCATGCTTCATGACCCAAAGGCAGTTTCAGTTGAGCTCAAATTCAACGGAAAGCTCGCGGTAACGCCCCTAATAGCCGCGACGAGCCTCAGAGATTACAGCGGGCCACTGCGTCTTGCAGAAACCTTGCTTGAGCTGAAGGCACTCTTCAGAGATCGAGGAAGCCTGTGTGTTTCTCCGACTGACCTCGTAACACATCTCCAAGCGATCGGGGGCACCGCATCGTTTTTGCGCGGTGATATAGATGCTACCGTTACACTGAGTCTTTCAGGCATCTTGGAGCCGTTCGAAGCCGTGTGCTTGGTTCCACTGAGCCTCGTCATCGGAGGTAAAGCATACGTAGCTGTTGTCGCCGTTACGGGAGCGATGACCCCGACACGTGAGGGTAAATTTGCCTTGCGCTCCAAAATGGTGGAGTCGCTGTACAAGACAGTAATCCGTGAGGACGATTTGGATGAAGAGCGCATCCTGGCCGAGATAGAGCCTGTGCTCGACAGGTACACCAACAATCTGCCTGTTCTTAACCTCGTCCCCGCGATGCTCCGCTTTGGTTCATAGCCGATCATGTTATAGATTCCGAAGCTTCACGCGCCGGCATCATCACCTGGAGAAAATTACTTGAGCAGTGTGGCGTTGTTGGAGTGGAGTTACCTTCCGACCAACCTGATCGGCAGCGTGCAACAATTCGAAGCGCTAGGCGCCTCATTCGTTATTCAGAATGGGAGTGCGCGGGCTCAGATGGATGAGTCTACCTTTCGGTCGGTGCCAGATATAACGCAGAAGCTGCTGGCAGTGATCAAAGCACGAGTAGCACCTTTCGAGCATTTGGCATCAGCGTCTCTTGATTTTAGAGGTCAGCCTGCACTGACGATTACTCATGAAGATGGACGACCGACCGAGATTCATTTGGAAGCCCATGCCGGGATACGTATAGCCGACCATTTGCATTTCCAAGTCATCGACAAGAATGGGGTCGTGACCTTCGACTCAGAGCTTGACCAGCTCGCAAGTGCAAATGCAAACGCTGAGCTCCTCGCGAGGCATGCGGCGGATGATGTCCTCTCTCGTCTACTTCTCAGCCTTGCTCAGTCCAGAAAAGATCGAGACAACGAGTTCACGCACCTCTATGAAATTCTGGAAGCCCTAGCCACCCGGTTTGGGAGCAATCAGAACATTTGCGGGGCGCTTGGCATTAAGCTACCTCACGTCAGGGATTTCCATCGGATCTGCAACACCCCGTCAACCGTAAGCCGGCATCGCGGATTGGCAAAATCCCCCTTGGCGGAGCCTGATCCAGCACATTATTCATTCGCTCGATCCTTTGCTTGGGAACTTATTATGGCCTATGGGAATTGGCTGGATGGCCCGAGGTAGGCTGGTCTCACAAGACAAGGGCTCAAATTGTTTTCTTGCAGGGTTCCTCGTCCATAGCGTTATGCTTCGTATTGAATCAGGGAAGTGTCTAAATGTCCGAAAGCATGCTCGTACGTGCCAGCCGAGACGGCGATCAGTTTCACTACCTTTGGGCCGCGCGCCGTGCGCTGCAGCTTCTGAGGCCTCAATCTGGCCTAGTCGCGGTCACGATTGAAGGAGCCGCAACCAGCGAGTTTCCCGGCGCAGAGCAGGTTGAGGTCGGTGATCAACTCATCGATATCGCTGAATACTACGGCGACACTGATCTAGAACGCGCAACGCTGGTTCGCTACATGCAACTCAAGCACTCTACGCTACGGGTAGATGAGGTGTGGCAACCGAGCGGTCTGGAAAAGACAATCCATGGGTTTGCTGAACGGTATGCGGAGCTTCAACGAAGGCTGCCTGGCGTCCCTCTATGTGACACGCTTGAGTTTTGGTTCGTCACGAACCGCACTATCAGCGCCGAGTTTCTTGAGGCGATTGAGGATGCGGCTGCGCAAAGGAATGCTCGGCATCCGGGCAACTTAAGGAAGCTTGAAGCATTCACATCGCTAAGCGGTGACGGGCTAGCAGCATTTTGTAAAATGCTCCGATTGGACGGGTCGCACGATAATTACTGGACTCAAAGGAACATCCTTTTCCAAGATGTCAGTGGCTACTTACCAGATATGGATGTTGACGCCCCTATTCGTCTCAAGGAGCTGGTCAACCGTAAGGCGTTGTCTGAAAGCGCGGATAATCCATCTATCACCAAAATGGACATGCTCCGGGAGCTGCGCACGGATGAGGCTCAGCTGTTCCCAGCCCCATGCCTGATCAACAAACTCGACCAAGCGATCCCTCGCCAACATGAAGATGTGATCATCAGATCCATCATCGATGCAGTTGGTGTACCTGTGGTCGTACATGCTGATGCTGGTGTCGGCAAGTCAGTCTTCGCAGCAAATATTGGCAGTAACCTACCTGAAGGCTCGGTTAGCTTACTATACGATTGCTTCGGCAATGGTCAGTACCGCAGCGTAACAGGCTACCGTCACGGCCATCGGATAGCCTTGGTTCAACTCGCTAATGAGCTCTCTGCACTCGGTCTCTGTCACCTCCTGATTCCAACGGTAAATGCAGATCTTTCCTCCTACATGCGCGCTTTTATGCACCGTGTGAGACAGGCTGTGTCAATGCTCAGGGCAAAGAATGCAGACGCACTGCTTTGCATCATCGTAGACGCTGCGGATAACGCGCAGATGGCTGCTGAAGAAATTGGCGAGCCCCGATCGTTTGTTCGCGATCTATTACGCGAACCTCTACCTGAAGGTGTTCGACTAGTCGCCTTGTGCCGGCCTCACCGGGAGTCTCTGCTCGACCCTCCTCCCCATACACTGTCGCTTGGTCTAAGTGCATTTACTGTGGGTGAAACGGCTGCACATTTGCATCAGAAATTCCCGGATGCTTCCGAACACGATGTCGAAGAATTTCACCGGTTAAGCTCACACAACCCACGAGTCCAGGCACTGACGCTCTCTCGCGAGCTAACACTTCCAGAAATGCTACGCCTGCTTGGGCCGAATCCGACGACCGTGGACAGTGTCATTGATACGATTCTCGAAGCGTCCATCGCTAAGCTACGCGACACCGCCGGTACCCTCGAGCGAACCCAGATCGATTTGATTTGTGCCGGACTTGCATCTTTACGTCCGTTGGTACCGATAACTGTTCTAGCCGAAATATCAGGTGTGCAGCCCGCGTTGGTCAGGAGCTTTGCTCTCGATCTTGGCCGGCCGCTCATCGTCAATGGAAATACAATCCAATTTTTTGATGAGCCTGCAGAAACCTGGTTCCGTGAACGATTCCGGCCCGGCGCATCTCAGCTGAAGGAGTTCATTAATGATCTGGCTAAGCTGAGCTCAACCAGCACATATGTCGCGGGTGTAATGCCGCAGTTGATGCTTGAAGCTGGTCAATTCTCTGAGCTTGTAGATCTGGCACTGACGTCTAACGGACTTCCCGACTCTGGCCCGGTGGAGCGTCGTGACATCGAACTCCAGCGCCTCCAATTTGCGTTGAAGGCAAGTTTGCGTATCCAGCGGTATCCTGAGGCGGCCAAGCTAGCTCTGAAGGCTGGAGGCGAAAGTGCTGGCGATGAAAGACAACGCGCGCTCTTGCAGGAGAATACAGACCTTGTCTCTGCCTTTATGGAAAGTAACAGCGTGCAGGAGATTGTTTCGCGCCGTACCTTCGGATCCGGATGGGTTGGCTCTCATCACGTGTACGAGGCGGCAATTCTTTCCGGCTATGAGGAACTGAGGGGAGAAGCTCGTAGCCGCCTTCGTATGGCTGAGGAGTGGCTGACTAACTGGGCCAGACTATCCCCCGAAGCACGGAAAAGTGAGCCCGTGACGGACGAGGATCGAGCCATGATGGCAATTGCTCAACTCAATATCAACGGTGCAGACCAAGCCGCTTTGAACCTGCGGAGATGGAGCCCGCGCTCGATATCCTATACCGCAGGACGCGTTGTAGCGCAGCGTCTACTAGATCATGGACGATATCTACAGCTTGATGAGCTTGCGGTTGCGGCTGGTAATGATATGCCGCTAGTGCTCGCACTGGCGGAGGAAACCAGGAAGCAAAACCGTTTGCTATCCGTTGAGCCGACTGAGCGGATGTACAAGCTTTTGGCCCGTCAGCAGATCCGAGCTGATAACAGTGACTCGGATCGTGCACCTCCGTTGCAAGCGATCGTGGCACTGGTTGAGACTGCGTATTGCCACAAGATTTGCGATTCCCTTGAGGCTCGCGACCTACTAAAGCGTTATCTGCCACTGCAGCCGCCAACTCATCTCTCATCGCGCTTGGGCGACAGTCCGACTCCCTATCTACGCGCCTGTGCCTTACACGCAGCTCTATCGGAAAAGCCTCTAGAGTTGATCGAGGTGGCGTCGCCTGAGCTTAGAAAGGAGATGCAAGCTGTCAAATCTCACAGCAAATCGCAGGAGCTTCGGGAATTTGAAGCAGACATTGGCCCACTGCTTCTGTGGGTTAATTTATGGGCGCATTCGTTTACACACCCTGTAGACGAGTCACAGCTTAACGAGGCCATCGTCCAAGCCAAATCGACATCTGCCCAGTTGCAGGTCAATCGATATCGCGAATACCCGCATACAGCTAACGACATCGTGATCTTATGGTTAGACATCCTTCTCACCTCTGGCCTGGCTCGGCAGGAAACCATAGCCGAGCTGGTTGCCTGGACGACGACCCTAAGCCGTCCGCTGTTCACTCCGACCCTCAACCGACTCACGCGTCTATTCGCTACTGTTGCTGGCGCTGAAAACCTCGCATTTGAAATGGCTGAGAAGGCAGCGTCAATTCATCGTACTGAGCGTTCTGATGCACGACACCTGGTCGAAGGGCTTGTTGACGTTGCCCGCTCACTGCTCCCAATCAGTACTGTCGATGCCGAGGCTTATTTCAACGAGGCCGTCGAGGTCGCAAGCAAAATTGGTGACGAAAATTTCGCTCGCTGGGAGGCTCTGATTCAGCTGGCTGAACGCGCGGCAAATGGGGCGCGCCCGGCACCAGAAGTAGCTTACAACTTCTCTCGTTGCGCGGAAGTGACTAGAGATTACGTAGACAGAGATAAACATTTCGCGTGGAACGCCACGATAGAAGCTCTGACAGGCTTATGCCCCTCTTCTACATTGGCCATCGCGAGTCGTTGGCGTGACCGTAGGTTTGGGGATGAAAGCAGAATTTTGGAGGTTGCAACCCGCAGGCTCTTGGCTAATAAGCAAATTGAGCATTTGGACGCCCTCCCCCTGACTGTCTTTCGGGCGGATTGGGACGAAATCGCAATTCTCTCATCGGCACTTGAGGGGGGCGCTGATAGCCAGGTCAAGGAAATAGCTGTTGAGCGTGCTTATCGCTATATGACGCTGAAAACACAGACCGCAGCGAAATGGCAGGCGTTAGAGTCCATCTCCCAATCTCTGAGCGTGACACTCCCGGATTTAAGCCAGCGTCTCACCAGGGCAACCCAGGCTGAGGCATCTGGTGTCCACAGCCAGTCCAGCAGTGTTGCCACTCAAACGGAGCGTTCTCGGGATCAAAATGGATGGGACGCTGTATTTGTAGGTTGTGACCTATCGACAACAACCGGGATATCGGCCGCTCATCAAACATACAGAGCGGGTGAGCCGCCGTTTCACATGGAGGTTTTTTTCAGCGAATGCGTTCAACGCATCTCGGTCGGGCAGCAGCCGTCCTTCATTGAGGCCTTCGCGCATGTAGCGGAATTTCGATTGTGGGATTTACGCAGTTTCCTGGAAACGCTTCCAACCCAATGGACGGCGCGTCCGGCGATTCGCAACGCGCTGGTCAGGATGCTGAAGACTGTGTGCCGACGTCTCTGCATGGAAATCAGGCGTGACCGGTATTACCAGGTTATGCCGTTCGATCTCGCGTATCAGAAATCCGGTATCAGCGAGTTTGAGTTACTGGACGTGATCTTAAGCGCAATCGCTGAGTCGACCGAGCTCGCTGGTTCGGAACGCCTCTTCAGC
Source organism: Pseudomonas sp. CCC3.1 (assembly GCF_034347405.1). Classification (NCBI taxonomy): domain Bacteria; kingdom Pseudomonadati; phylum Pseudomonadota; class Gammaproteobacteria; order Pseudomonadales; family Pseudomonadaceae; genus Pseudomonas; species Pseudomonas sp. CCC3.1. Next base: position 2,666,697 of record NZ_CP133778.1, on the reverse strand, counting down.
CTCGTAGGCCTGCTCGCTCCCAAGCTATCCAATGACGAGGCATTGGACGCCTTATCCTACGGCCTCAAATTGTTTGACGCAGTTCTGGAGGAAAGCGATGGAGACGGGCCTTGGAATCAGCAACTGTTTCCACCCGCTTCAATTGAGGGGGCACTGGCTGGCTACATTTGGGCGGGACTGGCCTCGCCGGTAGCAGTCACGCGGTGGGAAGCCGCTCACGCGGTGGTTGGGGTTTGTGCGTTGAACCGACATCAGATCCTTAGCGAGCTGTTCGCTCATGCGGCCAGTGACACAAAGATGCCGTACGGAGACGCTCGATTCGAGTTCTACAGTCTTCATGCTCAACAGTGGTTGCTGGTAGCTGCTTCACGGGCTGCGCTGGAATACCCGGCTGCATTCATCCCGCATCTAGACTATTTACTGGTACAGGCTGATCCAAACCAGCAACACGTGCTAATTCGACTGTTTGCCGCCCGCTCAGTCATGGCTTTGATCGAGCACAAACTCGTCACTCTCCCCTCGGAACTTGAGCAGCAGTTGGTGAAGATATGCGCCGGCGAAAGCGCCAGCCATGGCGCTGCTCAGACGCAAAACTCCCTCTCGCAAAGCAATGCTTCCATTAATGACGATCGCAATTTCTCGGGGAGGGATTTTGATCAGTATTGGCTAGCGCCACTTGGTCGCTGCTTTGGCCTGAAACAATCTCAGGTGAGTCGCGAGACGCAGAAGAGTTTGCGCAGCGAATTAGGTTACACAGGCGCACATCGCTGGGATGCCGACCTTAGAAACAAAGCAGAGCTATACCGCTATGAGGATACAAATAGCCGTCACGGTACCTACCCGCGCGTGGATGACCTGAGTTTCTACCACTCCTATCACGCGATGATGATCACTGCCGGCCGTCTATTGTCGACACAGCCAGTGGTCGGAGGTCGTGATGAGTCGAATGAAAATAAGTTTGTAGAATGGCTTTCTCGACACGATATTGCACGCACAGATGGAAGATGGCTTGCCGATAGACGAGACCCGGAACCTGCTATCCGATATGACTGGCCGCAGCGGGATGAGGCTGATGCTTGGCTAAAATCCATATCAGCCCAGGACTTTGAGCGTGGCCTCTATCCAACCCTAGGGATGCTCACGATTTGGGGCCAGTGGTCTGGGGCCGACGTCAATCATTCGGAAGCAATCTCGGTGCATTCAGCACTGGTATCACCAAGCACATCAGCGTCTCTGCTGCGTGCGATTCAAACCGTTGAACACCCGCACGACTTTCGAATCCCCGGCGTCGACGACGAATTGGAGTTCGCCACTCCACCCTATGTGCTGAAAGGGTGGATACAGAGTCCGCACCATGAATCGGGGCTGGACAGAAGCGATCCTTGGGCCGGCAATGTTGGCTTTCCAGCTCCCGAACCGGCGGCGTATGTTGTTGAACTCATGAACATGTCGACTGACCTTGATCGCAGGATATGGTTGACGCCCTCATCCTCAGTGCCTGTCATGCGCTCTCAGACTTGGGGGTATTCCCCAGACGATGAAGGTTCTGATCAAGCACAAGGTGTTCGGCTAGAGGCGTCCATGTCCTATGTCATTGAATTTTTAACAGCAGTTGGCAAAGACTTGGTCGTAGAGGTTGAAGTCGAAAGAACTGCTCGCCACCAAAATTACCGAGATCCAGTCGCAGATGAACTCCAATACATCTTACCCAGCAACCGAATTTACATCTTCAGAAGTGATGGAACTGTCCGAACGCTCTAGGGCTAACTTGGCGCTCGGAAAAAAACTGGTGTCAGAGCAAGGACTTGAGGACTCTGTTGACACGCTAGGTCGCTGGATGGCCCACCACATTGCCGAGCTCATTCAAGAGGCCGAATCAGCCTGCGATGACCACCGCCCCACCAAAATGGCGAACGCGCGTGAAGCCGTATTAGCATTTTGGGCTCACCGGCACGCGCTACCATCGGGACGCAGCCCTTTTGCAGGGGTGGAGCCGATCCTTGAGGTTTTAGAAGGCCTAGATCCTGACGGGTCGAACTATCGATATTTCTCCCCATCCCATGCTCCGAGCGAGAGTGACAAAGAGTCGGAGGAAGTTTATGCCAACGTGGCAATGGCGAAGATCGTTGACCGGGCATCAAAAATAGTCATCGACTTTTATCTAGCCGAGGCGGCGCGAGGGGCTCTCGACACATCAAAGGAGTGGGTTCAGTTGGCGACCGAGGCGGGAGCGGACGACGGGCTGGATATCACTTTAATAAGAATGCTCACTGACAGAGAAGATTTGACCAATGGATCGAATCCCAATGGTGAGCGCCGGCGTCTGCTCAATGACCGAAAACTCAACATGGAGGCCTTGCTCGCTGGAGCTTCAGATGCTCTGGCCGGCATCAAAGCACAACTTGCAGAGTTGCCCGCTGATGTTCAAGACGCTCAAGATGACTCCGAAATCAGCCTGCCAACAGGCGGAGATTGACGTCAGCATCTGGCGACCTCAATCCTGTACTCGCGGTCAAAACCGACGCTGGACGCTAACGAATTACGTTAGAAAGCATAACGTCTGTAGCGCTAGCTGAGGCAAATCGCGTGCATTAAACGTAAGCGTCCAGCCAACACACCTTCCGAACTTTCGCATTACCCTGGATCAGCTCAACTGATCACCGTTTGGGAGCCGCTAGCATAGGGCTCGCTCGGTGGATGCCCAATTGGAACTGTCTAGCTGCATCCAAAATCTCTAGTGTTTCCGTCCCTGCGAATGCTATTTCCAGTCTTTGATTACATAGGTCGAATGTGAACTCGACGCCGTCCCGCGAGTAAGTTACGCGCTCAGAGCGGTCATCATCATCGACGTCTCCACCATGAAGCTCCTGGATGTCCTCAAGCTGATCTACCAAAGTGTCAAATGAGCTTTCCATTTTTTTAAACTCAATCACCAGGTATTCGAATTGATCATCAAAGACTTCTGCAATCGCCTCTCTTTTGGCTTCCCAGCCCGAGCGAAGCTCCAGTTGTCGGCATATCAGGTACTCAGCGGGATCGTCTGGGTTCTGACCGCTGCTGATGGAGTAGCGGAAAAACTCAGTGTCAATGTCACCGTTACCTACGTCGCTCCCCTTCTGAACTTCTTTACGGCGGGCCTTGAACGCGGAGAGTACAGCCTGATAAATGTCCTGTATCTCTTCGGCGATCTGATCAGCTAGTAGACGTCGACACCACTGATCTGCTGAGTCACTTAGTCTATCAGGCACCCTATTTTTCGAAGTGAATCCTTCCTGCGAACGAATTTTGCCCGTTTCGATCCCCTCTAGGAACTCGCTTTGATTTTTCAAGGCGATTCCCGCTAAAGCCGCATCTGCAGGCACGCTGACGGAAGGGACCTCCTGCACGTAACGAATTCGGAAGCTATTACTGCTAGACAAAATCGCCTGAGGCGTTTGGCTGCCTTTTATGTTCGTGTCCCGAGTGATGTATTGCGGAACTCTCCGACGCAGGTAGTCGCGTAAGCTGGTATCGGTCAGCCACCGATCACGCAGGGCTTCTGGGGCGCGGCCCTCGATCGCTTCTAAGAGGAAATGCGTCCAGATTCCATGCTTCAACGGTGTTGCAGGGTATGATTTTTCGCTGGGAGAACAAGACAGGAAGACGCCGCAGTACCAACCACTATCCAAAAAATCTTCCACTTCGCTGGCTTGTAAGTTGGAGATGACGTCGCGAGATTTCACTACACCAGCGAATTTTTCAGCGCACGCATCCACAAAAACGAGCGCCTTGCGGCATTGACTGTCCTCCAGATGTTCTAGAAGGTCGGCCTGCAGCTGTAGTGTTGTGTCTGCGATGTTCAATTGGTTGGTGTCGTATGCGCTGAGACGATTGCCCCCAGCGCCATGAAAGCCATGTCCAGCGTAGTAAAAGATAAACAGCTCGTCCTCATCTAGATTTCGTATCGTGTACTTCAGCTCATCTCGAAGCGCAGTGCAACTCGCCTCAGTATCTTTTAGAAGCACAACATTGAGCATGTCTTCTGGTAAATCCGCATAGATTCGACGTAAGGCTTTTTCGAAGGCCTCGCCATCGGCATGAGCATAATCCACGGACGCCAGCTTCTGTCCATCGCGGGCGTCGCGGTAGTTTTCCAACGCGACAATGATCGCCGTCACTCGTGTTGGGCTACCGCCCTCACTTGGGCTCGCCAAAGCATGCGCCTCGGCTTCCACTCCTTTGATCTTATTAATCTTGCTCATCCTTGCTCCATACAGGTCAAAAAAACAGGGTAAGCGGCTGCCCAACACACCTTTCAAATCCGATTGCAACAATGGCCTAGCCAGCATGCTCGCCGCAGTTCGGTCTATCAAGCGCTGCCGCCAAGCGCTGGTCACTTTGCCAAATGGCATCAGTAACAGCAAACGCCTCTGTCGCTTTAGCGGAGTTCATGGCTTGCTCTCTACTCAGCATCCTTCCAAGGAGGTCAGTACCGTGCCATCGAGAGTCAGAAGCATCTATTACTCGACAGCCTGGCCCGGTTTCACTCTGACGCCACTCCAGAGCAACACACTGTTTGAGCGAGGGTTCATTGCCCACTCCCCAGCCTCCCATGCTTATGGCCATGTCAACACCTAACTCGGGATGAGACGCTGTATACGTGCAAAGGTAAACTGCGTACGCACCGTCTTGGTCATTAACGAACCCGCGAAAGGTTCTGGTTTCATGACCACATCCGTCGCAATGCCCGATGATTTTCTCAGCGCCCGGCTCTACCTCTGAAGCATTATCCATGGGTATCCTTTCTTTGAATGTCATCTTGAATGCACACGGCCTGCCTCAACCGAAAAACAAGTTGCCTTGCGCACATTAAGCGCGCATCCACTGATGCGGCAACAGTTGGTCGATCTCACTGGCCTGCTGCGTTGGCAACCGCATCAGCACATCCTTGAGATAAGCATATGGATCATGCCCGTTCATGCGTACCGACTGGATGAGGCTCATGATTGCTGCCGCCCGTTTGCCGCCGCGCAGAGATCCGGCGAACAGCCAATTGGAACGCCCAAGCGCCCATGGCCTGATCGTGTTTTCGACCGGGTTATTGTCGATGGGCACAGCACCATCATCTAGGTAACGCGTCAGCGCTACCCAGCGTTTCAGGCTGTAATCTAAGGCCTTGGCCGTCGCCGAGCCTTCTGGTACAAGCTCACGCTGAGCCAGCATCCACTCATGCAACTTTCCTGCAATGGGCACCGCTATTTCCTGACGTAATCGCCTGCGGTCTTCATCGTTCATGTCTTTGGCTTGCCGCTCGATCTCGTACAGGCCGCCGATTGAGTGAAGTGCCTGTTCAGCCAGTTGGCTTTTGTTTGCCACATGCAGGTCAAAGAACTTGCGCCGGGCGTGTGCCATGCAGCCAATTTCGGTGGTGCCCAGCTCGAAGCTGGCCTTGTAACCCGCGAAGTCATCGCAGACCAGCTTGCCGTTCCATGTGCCAAGGAAGTTGCGTGCATGTTCGCCAGCACGGCTGGGGCTGAAGTCGTAGACCACGGCTTTCAGTGTCGAGAACGGCGTGGTGCAGTAAGCCCAGACATACGCTCGGTGCGTTTTCTTCTCGCCGGGCGCCAGCATCTGCACGGGCGTTTCATCGGAATGCACGACTCGCTGGGCGAGTACGACCTCCCGCAGTGCATCCACCAGCGGCTGGAGTTGCACGCCGGTTTGGCCCACCCACTGAGCCAGTGTTGAGCGTGGGATCGCCAGGCCTGCACGGCCAAAAATCTTTTCCTGCCGATACAGAGGCAGATGGTCGGCAAACTTGGCCACCATTACATGAGCCAATAGACCGGCAGTGGGGATGCCCTTGTCGATGACCTGGGCGGGCACCGACGCCTGGATCAGTGTTTCGCACTGACGGCAGGCCCACTTGCCACGTACATGCTGCTCAACGGTGAACACGCCCGGTGTGTAATCCAGCTTCTCGCTGACGTCTTCGCCGATGCGCTGAAGCTGGCAGCCGCAAGCGCACCAGGTGCTCTCTGGCTCGTGACGAATGACAGTACGAGGAAACTGCGGTGGCAGTGGCGTGCGTTTGGGCTTTTGGCGGGTTTCGTTTGACGCCGTAGCAGGACGAAGCGCGTTCAGTTCTGCCTCGATAGCTTCAAGGTCGGTGTTGAGCAAGTCATTCAGCAAGCTGCCTTGTGCCGGGCTGATCTGTTCGCTGCGCTTGGCGAACTTGTGGCGTTTGAGGATGGCGATTTCGTGAGAGAGCTGTTCGATGATTGTCTCGTCACGATGAATCTTTCGGCCCATGGAGTCGACCTTCGACAGCAACTGCGCCGCGAGTGCGCGCAGTTGGTCGGGTGTCATTTGCTCGAGATTGGGCGACGAAGTCATGCCGTGGATTTTACCAAAGCAACTCATCCGCCACAGCTGAAAGGCATGGCTAAATCACTGTAATGACGCCGTTCGCACCAACACGCTGCCATCGTAAACCGAGCACCAGCGCTTGCAGTTGTTCAGCGTCGAGTTCAACTTCCTGGCCGCGATGAGTGCCAGGCCAGTGAAACTTGCCTTGGTTCAAGCGCCTTGCGGCAAGCCAAATGCCCACGCCATCGTGCACCAGCACCTTCATCCGGTTGGCTCGGCGATTGGCGAACAGATAAGCGCAGTGCGGCTTCGCCGCACCGAACACCGCCACCACGCGGGACAGCGCAGTTTCGGTGCCAGCGCGCATGTCCATGGGCTCGGTGGCGAGCCAGATGGCGTCGATGCGTATCATTGCGAGAGGCTGCGAATGAAACGTGCGCAGCCTTCTGGGTCGCAGATCGGCCACTTCACAGTGAGTGTTTGTTGTCCGGAGGGAATATCGATGCGGGCTACAGCCTGTCGAACCGGTATCGCTGCGGCCTCAAGCTTCAACGGTATAAATGCAGGTAAGACAGACGCTTGTTGGTCGCGATAGATGGGAATCCACTTTCGAACCAGATTGGCGTTGATGCCGTGTCGCAGAGCTACGCTGGCAATTGATACGTCAGGGTTCAAGCATTCTTGGACAACCTGGGCCTTGAAGGGTTTGGGATAAGAAGTGCGCTGTCGCATGGTATTCCTTGAATTGAGGACGATGGTGTCCACGTATTTTTAGGTGGACACCATCGCCCTTAATCTGGGGATTCTGAAGGTGTGTTTGGCAGACGCTTACCATTAAACGACCAATCATCGCGTTTGCTGGCGGTGAGCGAAAATCCCTGCGATCCTGGCAGCTTTGCGCGGTCGCTGGATTTCCGGGCTTGTTACTGACCAACAAACGGCAATGCAGCTGGCCACCTTGTAACCGAGGCTTCTCTGCTAGATGTTACGGGAGGCCATTGACCATTTCGTCTGATGTTTTAGGTGGCTCTGATCCTCCCTCATACAGAGCAGCAAATAGTTCTCGAAACGCTGGGAGGTCACTGGTGATCTATAGATCCAGCATGGCAAGATGGCGGTCAGCTACCGCCGTTCAGTTCCGAGCACGCCATACCGGCATCAGCGGTAAATATGGATCGCAATCATGGATGATCTCCTGTTCGACTTTGGCAATGCCGTGCCTTGGTTTCCGCACAGCCAAGAAGATCCCTACGTTCTAGTTCGGATGAGTGCCGCGCATGTCGCGCTCCTGCAAGCGACGCTTGCCGAGCCATTGCGTCGTTGCTACATCACTGATGACCTACTCCACCGTTCCGCCGCGCGCACCGGACTGTCGCTTGCTGAAGTTCTCTCCAGCAAGCTTCCGGACGCAGGATCAACCATGGCTGGCGATTTTGGTGAGGTGCTAGGTTATTTCTATCAGTCAGCCAAGGAGCATCCGGCCGAAGCGATAGGCCCCAAGAAATGGCGGCTCAAACAGGATAGGACTAAACCGGCCCCCAAATCGGATGTCATCCATTTCCTGATGCCCGATCACCCCAATGCGAGCGCGAACGATGTCATCCTGTGCTCCGAGGTTAAGCTCAAATCCACTTCTGCTCTGTCAAATCCCATAGCCACCGCAATCAAGGACTGTGAAACGGATCGGGTAAGCCGGCTTGCCAAGACCTTGGTTTGGCTGCGCGAACGATCCATTACTGAAGATCTTGGTGATGTGAATATTCCGCTGTTGAACCGCTTTATAAATGCGGTTGACGCTCCATCTGCGACCAAGCGCTACCGCGCCGTTGCCGTCATCTGTGAAAGCTTGCTCACCGCAGAACTCGCGACTGCACCCACTACAGCAAGTGACGATTTCACCCTAGTCGTTATCTCCGTTCCAGACCTACACGCCACCTATAACGCCGCGTTCCAAGCTGCACGCGCTTCGGTGATTTGACTATGCGAGCGGCACTTCAAACGTGGATCAATAACGCAGACATGGCTCGTCATCTTGGTCATTTCTCGATAACACAGATGCCGATGGAGCTCGCACGCATCAGCAATCGGCTTGAGGATTACTACATATCTCTGGTTGGTGAACTTTTCGAGGCGGCTCGCGGAACAGACACTTCTAGCGCTGACTGGGCTCAGCTAGGAAATGCTTTCCTTCAGTTCTCAAAAGAATTGCCATCGGTGCAATTGGTACAGCTGGGAATCGCCCAAGACGAGGCAGCCCTGTTCGCAGCTGCAGCATTCTATTTCGGAGATTTCCCGGCTTCCGCCTGCCTCGCAATGCGCCAATCGGCCATCCCTGACTCGCCTCAGAGCTTGAGAGCTGCTTGCTACGACTTTTTGGCACGTCCACTGCAGCTGCGATCTGCGGCAGCACATGCACTGCAGGAACACTTAAGAACCGGTAATTTGGTGGCCCTTGCCAGTGATGTCGAGGCGGCCGTTCAGGTCGAAAAAGATGCTCTGCTGGAAGGGCCAGACGCTTGGGTTGCCGCTGCATTGCTCAGTAAACTCCTTACTCGATTCCATGCATCAAATGTCCGTGCGGTGTTACCCCAAGGCGCGAATCCATTCTGGACACCACTGGTCAACTCCTTCCTTGATCGCAAGCCATCGACTTGGGAGTTTTTCCCGTCGCAGATACAAGCCATCCAGGGTGGATTGCTCGAAAACAACCAAAGCTATGCTTTGCAGATGCCCACCGGCGCGGGCAAAACAACGCTGTGCGAAACCTTGCTTTACTGGCACCTCAACTTGAATCCGCAACATGTCGCAATCATGGTTGTGCCTTATCGCTCGCTGGCATCTGAGCTAAGAAGCTCACTTGTCCGCAGACTCAACGCAATGGGTTTACCGTCTCGCTGCGCTTATGGTGGCACCGTCCCTTCGCGGGACGAGATGCACGGGTTGGATCAAATACGCGCATTGGTCGCCACTCCCGAATCATTGTCCGGAGTTCTCAGCGCTGACCCATCGTTCGCCCAACGTGTATCGCTGGTGATCTGTGATGAAGGGCATCTTCTGGATAGCTCAGGTCGTGGCATTGGGCTCGAATTACTTCTCGCACGAATGAAAGCACGCGTCATCAATCCGATCCGCTTCGTGTTCATGTCAGCGATCGTTCCCAACATCGAAGAAATTAACGCGTGGCTGGGGGGGAACGAACAGACGGTTATCAGAAGCACCTATCGACCCGCGATTGCCGAATTTGCAGTGTTGCGCTCTCAGGGGGCAGGCGCGTCAAAATCAGTTCGTCTCGACATGCACCCTCATGAGCCCGATCAGCGCCAATATGGTATTTACGGTTTTCTGGATCGAAGCCATTTTCAGTACATAAACCCCGCCACAGGCCGGAACAAAACCTACACGTTCAACTCAGTTAAGACGCTTGCGATTGCAGCGGCCCGCAAGGTCTTAACGATGGGAACCACTGCGGTTTTTGCAGCGAATAAAAGAGGGAGTCAAGGGGCGATAGGATTAGCTGAGGAGCTAATCGCCCAGTTATCTTTTCCGCTTTCACTGCCCAATCCGATCGCTTTTGCAAACCTGGAAAAACTGGAAAGTCGAATCAATTATCTAGAGACTGAATTTGGCTCGTCTTGGATCGGGGCACGCTCTGTAAGAAATGGAGCAGTCCTTCACCATGGCGACATTCCCCAAGAGACCCGCGAGGTACTCGAGGAGTTGCTGCGCGAGCGCCATATCCACCTTGTTGTTTGCACAAGTACACTTGCTGAAGGTGTAAACCTACCTATCCGATCCTTGGTGCTGTATTCGGTGCAGCGGCGTCAAGGCAAGGGCAAGCCGGTAGATATGCTCGCAAGGGATATCAAAAACCTTGTAGGTCGCGCTGGACGCGCAGGTGCCAACACCAAAGGGCTGGTCATCTGCGCCAATGCAGACCAATGGGGCTTAGTTGAGCCCGTGGCGACAGCTGGCCCAGGCGAGACTCTGAGGGGCGCATTGCGCACACTGATCCGGAATCTGGAAAATCACTTATCAATCCACAATATTGTCCTTACCAATGAGTTCTTAGAGGCCAATGCCGTTATTCATCCTCTTGTGGACGGAGTGGATTCGACGCTGTTGGAGCTTATTGGGGAAGAGCTTGGGGACAACGATTTCGTCAGGCTGGCCACGGATCTGGCCTCACACACATTCGCGGCGCATCAGCAGCCACCCGGATCTGCCGGCACCTTGAGATCTGTGTTCGAACTCCGAGCTGTACGTCTGCTGTCTTTACGTGCGCAGGGCAAGCTCGCGTGGATCAAAGAGACGGGTACCAAGGTTCGGCTGCTCGCATCTGTAGAACAACTATTGCTTCCAGCCCTGGCGGATTGGTCAGCGCCAATGGATCCCTCCTCAGATGATCTTCGAACCACGATTCTTGAATGGGCATGGCAGGATCAAGAGCTGCAGAGTGATGTGAAGTCCGCGTTCCGGCTTGATGAAAATCAGCACCCCGTGACGGTAAAACCTAAGTTTTTTGAAATCGTGCGTCTGTGGATGGCGGGGGCATCGTTTTACGGAATCGCTGAATCAACGCAGTTGAAAGTCGATGACCTGTTGGCGGTTCACTCGCGCGCGACATCATATTCGCTGGAGAGCATCGTAGAACAAGGCATCACCCTCCTCTCTCGTATTTTGCTGGAGCGTGGAATCGTCATTCATGAAGGGGTGACGGCATTTACCGAACACCTTAAGTTTGGTGTGCCTTCCCGTGAGGGGAAGCTTTTCGCGACCGCGGGTGTAAGACACCGCAGAGCCTACGTCATGTTAGGTGATGTCCATAAGCGTGATGGCACCGTCGTTAATCCGTCAAACGCCAAAGCAACAGCCCTCAGAGCCATGAACGCTTTTCCAGAGCAGTGGCATGCCGTGTTGGGCGACCTGGTCTACAACAACACACTCGTCGACCTCGGCAATCTGTGAGCGTTTGGCCCTGATATGTGATGGACCATTTTTTGTAATTGCTAACGCTACTCGAGTCTGACGAGCTCAGGCCAAGAGCACAGCTATCAACCATCATCTCAATGGCAGGACATAGATATTTATGGACATTGGCTTCGTCGATTTGGACATCTTAGTAACCCAAATTCGCAATTCAGCTTCAAAACGGTACTTCCTAGATGCCGTAAAAGCCTACAAGGCCGGCGCACTTCGAGGGTCTCTCACCTCGTTATGGGTGGCACTTGCCTACGATCTGATAGCTAAATATCGCGAAATCAGTGCTGAAGGCGACGCAGCGGCTACCGAGTTCATCAGGCAATGGGATGCCGCGACGGTGGCAGACAATATCCCAAAGTTGCTCAGCCTAGAGGCTGAAATACTTGATCACGCCGCGGATACGACCCAGGTCATTGATGGGATTGCCAAGCGGCATCTGGGGCGTCTACGGCAAGATCGACACCTGTGCGCACATCCGGCGTTCTCGGCCGAGGCAGCGCTTTTTGAGCCATCACCAGAACTGGTTAGACTTCACCTGGTAAACGTCATTGATTGCGTTCTGTCTCGTGAGCCTCGCCAAGGCAAAGCGATTTACGAAATCTTCAGCCTGGATGTCCAGTCCGCAGGATTTCCGGCAGACCCAGACCGTGTCCACAACTACGTAGATCAGCGCTATTTGAAGCGAATCAAGATACAGAATGTGCAGAACTTCGGCACGGTATTAGCCAAATCACTATTGAAGGGCGTCCCACCAGAATGGGAGGCTCACCAGGCAAAGATTTGCCATTCCTTGATAGCCTTACGTGACCGAGCGCCTGATGCATGGCCTGATCTGTCTACGACGATTTCACGGTTGATTGATAACTCCGAGCCGCTGACTCGCCCGCGGTCAATAGCATTTCTAGCAGCGTTACCTGCTTTCTGGAATCAATTGCAGCCGGCCACACAAACCGCACTGCAAGAAACCGCGGCAAATTTTGATCCGGCCAATGCGCCTGATTTTCGAATATTGGCCGGCGTTTCAGTCCCCGCCTTTCGGCAGGCGCTGCTGGACGCAATCGAAAATATGGATGAAGACCAACTGGTGCTAGCGATCGCTATATCGCCAGTATCTGAACTATGGGTTCCGGCCGTCAAATCCTATGGAGAATCGGGTAGCTTTCGTGGGTCAGAAGGAAGGTTCAGAAGGCTGCTAGCTCCATTTTCTGGACACCTAAGTAGCGGGCAGCTCGATATGCTGCTGGATAAGCTCATGACCAACTCCCAATGCTGGGATGCTGGCGCGACACCCGGATTTTTGCTCGGTTTGCTCCGGGATGCAGGGGTTCGGAATCTTCCCACTGACGATGCGAAAAATCGCTTCTACCAGCAAGTTCGTCGTAGAAGGGCGGAAGCCCAGTATGTTGATGTTTTAGAGCTTTTCGCTACCCACGGGTGGGTGCGCCCTGCCCCAGAAAACGTAGATGAAGACGATTGAGGCAATTGGACTGATGAATCGACCGATATCGATCGGTTCAGCTCCTAAAGAGACGCCTACTTAGGGCAAGCGCTTTGATAGCAGAGTGGTCTTCGACCTCCTGCTGTCAAACATCGACACCTGCAATGTGCTCGTCCGGCAAAGTCATCTCTTCGACATTGGAGGTTAAGTACAAGGTAGGCACCAGTCAGGAACTTTCCCGGCGAGGCAATGCAAAAGAATAGCTAGCGTCAGCGCCAGACCGCAGCTCGGTGGCACGGTTACCCCCACCCTCCGTGTCATCCAAGCAGCGAGTAACGCCTGAATAGCGCGCGGTAGAAATCGATGAGCATCTTGTCGGCATCAGGCCGTCCGAGCTCCTCCGCACCAAAACGATAAACCTCGCAACCAACCAGTCTGAGTGCTCGATCCGCTGCCATCATTTCTGCATAGAGCTTTGGACTCGCCTTACCGTTGTCCGAATAGTGGTGCTGGCCATCGACCTCTATGACTATTCGCACGCCACCTGGAAGCAGGATGAGGAAATCCATCCGGCATCTGAGCAGCGCCTCTTTCCCGCGGTATTTAAGTGTCTGCGGATCCCAGTGAAACCAGACCTCAGGGACAAGCGCAGGCAAATTCGGGACATCTTTCTGAAAGGCACGGAAAAAACATGTGAACGCTAGGGCTTGCGGCGGTGAGTTTTCGGGCAAGCTAGCCTCTAGCCGGCGGTATAGCGCTACTTTAGCATCCTCTACGGCGAGCCCACGGGTGTGCGCATACCAAGCTTGCAGATCCCTCCAAAGAAGCCCCTCCGATCCGATAGGGCGATCGTACATGAGGACATCTTCTGCTCCTTGAACGATCTCGATGTCGTTGTCCAGCGCATTTCCTAAGCGCAAGTCTGGCTTTTTTCGGGAACCGAAAATAAGGTTTTTCGGGGAGGCCTGTGTTGCTCCACCGATAGCGACCAAAGTAGATGTGAGGTAGCCGTCCGCGCCATTGGACGTATAGAAATGAATGCCGCACGGCTTCAAGGCGGCGTCCACAGCTCCAATGAAAACCCGCTGCTGAGACTCATCGGGCCTGACCGTCGAGGAAGCAAGTGCCTCCACGAATCGACAGAATCGAGCATCAGTGCATTTGTATGCACCGAGCCTGTCGAAAAGGGCCACAGCGTCCCAGTCTGGGTTGTCGATGTAATGACGAATAATCTCGTCACGCAGGGTTGGCGTCTTGTTCGCGAAGTCTAGAAAAGGCCGGTCATCAATCTGCCAAAATGTACCCAGCACCTCCTCAAACCCTGCCCGATCCAAAGCCAAGTCAACTTGCTCGAGGCTTTTTGCCAGATCTCGTCGGTATCGCGCAGGGATGGTTGGGCTAGTCCCGTCATCCCACAACAGTTCTTGAAGGACGTCCCGTTCACGTTCGGGTAATCCAATGCTCTGCAAAACACGTTGCACGGCTTCGATCCGCTGATCGTCGGTGGCTTTTAACACCGCACCTGCTAAATGCTGGCGCTTGCTGGGACTGCCGGGGTTATCTGGCAGGCCCAGTTTGGCCAGCAGATCCGGGATCTTGGCATCACTCTGATCATCTTTCCTATCACCTAGGATAGCGGCGAAAGACGTGCGAAGGGTTGCGAGATTTTGCTGCGTCCGAGCCATAGTCAGCATTTCGAAAGATGTGGGATGAGGATGCTACCACTGGGGAGAAATGGTTGAGTATCGCCATTGAAAGGCCCACCTGAGCAGGCTATGGGCCCTCCTCCAAAACAGCTCTCGATCCATCCGCCGTGTTTGATCGATACGTGAACAGATATACCCTTGGGGCACCGAAGTGTTCGTGACAGTTACTATAGGGCACGTGAACTGCCACAACGCCTACCAGTGAGTAGGTCGAACCTAATCCAGATCAAGGGGAAGAGCGCTGATGAAGTACATCAAACTGGGCACAACTGGACTGGACGTTTCGAACCTGTGTCTCGGGTGTATGACTTTTGGCGATCCGGATGCTGGTACTCATCCATGGACGCTTGGAGAAGACCAGAGCCGGCCCATCATCAAGCACGCGGTTGAGCAAGGCATCAATTTCTTCGACACCGCCAACAGCTATTCCGCTGGCACCTCAGAGACCATTGTAGGCAAGCTTCTCAAAGAGTTTACCCGCCGGGACGAAGTCGTCATCGCAACGAAAGTCTTCTACCCAGCAAACATGTGGGAAGGCTCTACAAGGCCCAACGAGAAGGGGTTGTCCCGAAAAGCCATCATGGCCAATATCGACGCCAGCCTGACACGACTAGGGACAGATTACGTAGACCTTTACCAGATCCACCGATGGGATTACGACACTCCGATCGAGGAAACCATGGAGGCCCTGCACGACATCGTGAGGGCCGGTAAAGCTCGTTACATTGGCGCGTCATCCATGTACGCCTGGCAGTTCTCCAAAGCCCAACACACCGCTCAAGTGCACGGCTGGAGCAAGTTCGTGTCGATGCAAAACTTCGTCAATCTGCTCTACCGCGAAGAAGAGCGAGAGATGATTCCGCTGTGCCTTGATCAAGGGGTAGGCCTGATGCCTTGGAGCCCACTGGCGCGAGGCCGCCTTACGCGACCTCATGGTCAGCAAACCGAACGCACTAAAACCGACATTTCCGGCCAGTCATTCTTCCAAGCAACCGAGATTGAGGACGGTCGGGTTATCTCAGTTGTTGAGCAGATCGCTAAAGAGAGAGGCGTGCCCATGGCTCAGGTAGCGCTGGCCTGGGTGCTCGGGAAGAAAGGAGTATCGGCACCCATCGTTGGCGCGTCGAAGCCTGCGCAACTGGACGATGCCATTGCGGCACTCGATCTCGTGCTAAGCGAGGAAGAGATCGCCCGCTTGGAGCAGCCCTACGTCCCTCACGCAGTAACTGGGTTTTCCTGAGCACACTTGCCCCATTCATCACGGTCTTACCTACCCTGATGAATGGGCTCATTTGCACCACCAATCAGGCGAAGCTTGCAGGTTCAAGTGAGTTGATCCAGTGGATCGCAGCCCGCTTGGATAATCAGTTCGAATAACACCCATAGGAAGCCGCCCTTCGATCGTCAATCGGCTCCGGGTTTACCCTTCACGCGCTTTGATGAGATAAGCGCGTCGAAGGCTTCTTGAGTCGAATATCCCTCACGCAGTTTCCCCGCCAAAAACTCCGCATCCAGCCCTGCTGGGTCAAAAGCTTCGCGAGCATGCCTGACCAAGGCCAACCATAGTTCCCAAGGAAGGGCTGTTTGTTGAGCATTACGGCAGCGATAGCTCGGTCGCGTCGACAACGCCGGCTCACGCTCAACAAGCGTATCGCACAGGCGTCGTAGCACCTGGAACACTGAGTCGCTCATGCCGATAATGCTGGGATGAACCTGGACAGAGATTGCCTGAATCGTTGCTTCAGGGTTGAGAGCATGAAGCCCCGCCAAGCGAAGAACCTCAGCTTCAAACGCCTCAATACCGACAGAGCCGGCTAACCGCTCTACGACCTCAAGCTCCGCCAGATTTTGGCGCTCCAGTCCTATGACGTGCTTTTCCATAATCGACCTACGTCCTCGCAGCTGATTCATCATTCACCCCCCTGCCCGGTCGAACTCCTCCATCATCTCAGAGAATTCGGCGTCGGTCAGTGGTACCAGCGGCTCTATGTTGCCGGACATCATGTCCCTCTAAGTGACTGAACCTTTGAACGCTTACGGTCGAAAGACCTCATCGGCTACACCGTGATTCAGTCCATGGTGCATTTCCAAATCATGATTGTTTTGGCAACGCTGCTGATGAAGACATTCAGTTACGTCCCACCGGTCATTCCTGGGCACTAGCTGTGGTGTTGATGGGCCCTTGGCAACTCTTGGGGCCATCATCGAATACCGTAGCACCAAGCAAGTAACGTCGGCGTCAGACGGTCACGATGGCAGGTATCCATTCGCCAACTCAGTTTTGCTCCTGTTCTGTGGCCCGAAACTACGCTTGTGATTGAGACTACCGGCGGTGGGCAGATTGGATGTTTACACCAAGACTACGGGAATGTGGGCAAATCCAGCGCCTCGCATGGCTAGTTCGGTGATGCATTTGGCCGGATGGGTGACCAGTGACGAAATCCCGAATATGCTCGGCAGAAGGTCACCTCCTCCCAGCGAAGCTCAAGGTCAATAAAATGCTGCTCACGGAAGACGCGCTTGAATTCGCCCGCCGGCACATCGGTGCCTACTACGACACCGACTTCTTCCCGAAGCCCTTCGAGTTTCTGGCTGTCTGGCACTGTTGGGATGAGGTCAAAGCCTACCTGCTCGCAACGCCTCTGAAAGATGTTTTGAGCAGTCAGCCCCGCGTCTTGCCGTGGCACAAGGCCCGGGGAGGCTGCCGAGTCGTCCATCAACTTGAGCCACTCGACGCGTTGATCTACACCGCCCTGGTTTCCCTGGTGGCCGAAAAGGTCGAGCGGGCGCGCATGGGGCCGGAGGTGTCCTGCGCCTACCGTATCGAGGTCAGTTCCAACAGTTTCTTCTCTCGAGGTTCGGGCTTTGACACCTATCGTGAAAACTGTGAGCGGCTCGCCAGCCAACATAGCTATGTGCTGTCCACGGACATCAGCGATTTTTACAACCAGATTTACCTGCACCGCATCCGCAATGGACTGGAGGAAATCGGCGCCGGCCCTGCCCTGGCCAAGGAAATCGAGTCGTTCCTGATGCGGCTCAATATCAAGTCCTCCCAAGGTCTGCCTGTTGGCCCTGCGGCCTCGATCATCCTGGCAGAGGCGGCGTTGATAGACGTCGATCAGTTCATTGCACACAGGGGACTGGAGCATGTTCGTTACGTGGATGATTACCGGATATTCAGCGACGACGAGGCTGAGCTGAAGGCCATCCTGGAAGACCTGGTGGTGTACCTGCACCAGCAGCACAGGCTTGGCTTGGTCTCAGAAAAGACCAAGATTCAGGACTCAGCGACCTTTCTCCATGTGGAGCTGAGAAACGCCTACCAGCTGGAAAAGCTTGACCTGATGCGCAGCATTGAGGCCGGCAATCAGTACGGTGAGTACCATGACGAAGAGGCAGAACAAGATGAGGATGAGGGCGATGATCAGGATGACGACGATGGCTCCAGCCTTGGGGAACGCCTCTCTGAAGCCCTCATGCGTGCTAAAGAATCAGGTGCGATCGACCTGGGAGTGATGCGAGCCATCATCAGACGGGCGAAGAATGCCCGGGACTATACGATTGCCCCTCTCCTGACTGAAGATCTCGAGTTCTACCTGCCGGTGATCAATGACGTAGCGCTCTATTTCGATGTCTTATCCCCTGCTGATCATTTTGTGCTGGCGCCAGCTCTTACCCATGCCTGTCGTCAGGGCCATCTGGAGAGTCAAAGCGCGAAGGTTTGGATGGGCTGGTACCTTGCAAGGCATGTAAGGGCGAACACGCCAGTGTTGAAGCAGTACGTCCAACGGTGCGGCACCGCCATCGCAACTGCGGCCGAGCTTTCCAGAGGAAACCGTGCGTGGTCAAAGGAGGCAAAGCAGCGGGTATCGGGTACAGCTTCGTGGGATCGTCGGGCCCTGATTCTAGCGCTCAGAGGACTGTCTGACGATGAGCGCAAGGTGAGCCTGCAGTTGCTGAAGAACAGTGTGTCCTTGACCAAGCTGGATGGCTGGGTCTGCAAATGGGTTCAAGACGGCGCACCGGGGTTCTGAGATTCGGCAATGGCTTCGGCCTTGATGGTGATGTTCAACGCGACATCACCACAGGCACTGAGTCAAGGAACGGTTGATGGCAGGCGAGTCAGCTTGGCGTCAACCACGTCCTAGTCCGGATTACCAGGCCCTCAGGTTTCGGCTTGCACCGCTTCCTCATCTGACTCGAGCTTTCTGGGTTTACCCGGTTGGAAGAGGTAACGCCCTTTGGCCAGCAATACCTTACCCACGAAATGCGGTATTGCCAGGCTCTGCAGATCGCGCTCGGGGGCGTCACCCTCCATCCGGTACTGCACCAGATCGTTGTTGTAGAAATGCAGGGTTTTGGCGAAGGCCTGCGCCATCGAATCTGGTTTGGTCGAACGAGGATTTTTATACAACAGCGAAAATGACTCGCCAAACCACCAATGAGCGGTCAATTTGTCCTTCTTCTCCACTGCCTTATGGCGGTGGTACAGGTTGGTCAGGACGACCATGTCGACGTTGGAGTACTCATCCGCTGGGGCGTAGGATTGTTCGGTGAACAGCCCTTGGGAGCCGGTCAGATACCCCTCCCATTGCATGATGTCGAGCGGATCATCGCAGCCAACGACCAGTACGTTGTAATCACCCTCACGTGATGCATCCGGGAACTTGCCATGGGCGTCCATTAGATAGTCTTTCAGCTTATTGTCCATGTGCAGGCCCTTTATGAGCTGATTACCACCGCTCGCAAAGACTTCCTGCAACATGGTGGCCGCATCGCCATAGTCATCCATCCGTCCCACCGCTCGCATGATGAAGGCGCCGCTCTCGTCAATCTTCTGCTTTGCTGTGTAGTCGGCGCACTTCACTTCGACGTTGAACTTGTACCCTTGACTCTTGAAGGAGCAATCCACGTCCCGCGGCGGCATAACCTTGTCTTCGTACACAAACCCTTCTGGGAAGAAGCGTGCGTAGTGGGTGCAAACTGTGAGCTCAACCGCAGCCTGCAGATACTGCTTTTCGGAAGGTTCGGGATCTTCTAGCCGGAGTTTTTTTAGCACCATGGCTTCAAAATCCGACTTGCTAAGAAATGGCCCGATGCACCTCAAGGCCTCCACGACGCCTTGGCGATACTCGTTCGGCGGGATGTAGGGATTGCAGACCGTCACCGATAATGGCTCCCGAACCTCTGGTGTTTTTTGCATGTGTCGCGTGTCCTGAAATTGAGTGGTTCGTGTTGCCCAGCCCTTCCCCGGCTGGAGCTATGGGCAGATCGGTGTAATCAAGCTCGCGTGGTCATCATTTCGAAGCCATGCAGCTCTACCGAAGGGGGCCAGGGAGGGTGTTTGGCACGACCTACCTGGCGTTGGCCTTCGGAGCTATGAAAGCACATGACCACCGCGGGGGACTAACGTATGTAGCCTTAGTTTCAGTGGCAAAACACGGTGTAATAGCGGCAGCAACCCGGGGTGCGCCATAGCTCAAACGCCATGGCATTTTTTGTACTTTTTCCCCGACGAACATGGACACGGATCGTTACGACCAATATCCAACGACTTGTACTGTTCACGTTCCGCATTCAGATCCGCCAACATACTGAGCCCAATCATCTGGAAGTGCTTCTGGAAGCTGTCGTCGACCACCAAGTTGAGATACACACTTGCTCTCCTGATCCCCTGCTGCGCTGCGGCAGTCAGCAGTTGGCGCGCTCGTTTTTTATCCTGATCAAAGAGCTCCCCTTCGTTAAGCACCACCCCGAGCTGAAACTTACAGTCAGCATCGTCTCGCGATACACCCTGTTCAAGGATTGCCACAGCACGCTCAGGGGAATAGCAGGGAGACTGTTGTGTGCTGTAGAGAAAAAAGAGACCAAGGTAGGCTTTCGACTGCTCTGAGGTCGCGGCGAAGGTCAGCATTTCTTCAGCTTGGCCAAACTCCCCGATCTGCCGTAGATGGTCTCCGTAGTAGACACTCGCTTGTGGATGTTGACGCGTGGCGGCTTCTTTGAGCGCGTTCGTTGCGAGCCGCTCCATATTCGTGGCCGGCTCGGTGGTGTAGGCCAGACTCCCGAAGCGATAAAGGGCCTCTGTATCTGCACGCTGCATCCACAAGGTCTCAGAGCCACCGTGGATCTGAATGTACGCCATGGACAATACGTCCAAACGTGCACTGATCTCGCATGCGCACCGATACATTTCAACAGCCATGGTTTTGAGCGATGTCGCATGTTCTGCGCTGACTCGGGTGGAAACCAGACCACCACGGCCGCAAGCGCTTAGCCATTCAGCTTCGAGGACGAGCCCGGCTTGCATCTTTGCGTCAAAGGAATCCTCACTCGCAATGGCCTTGCCTATTACTTGCCCAGGTACGAGATCAGGTACCTCGGCAGGGACGATTGTCAGCTTGGGCGCGTTGCCGATCAGCAGCCCGTGAAATTCGTAGAGCGCCGACATGAAAAGCTCTCGAGCCTTTCTAGCTTGCTCAATGTCGCCTGTTTGCGATGAGGGTTGCTCATTCTCCTGCAGCGTTGTCAGCGCCTGAGGTGACGCATGCACGGCCTGGTTCCCCCACAAACGAACGCTGTGACAATCGCGTTTGGTGGCGTGGCTTATCAGCTGACATTCGTGAAGGTGGTTGATCCGCCAGCAAAGGTCTTGATTCCCGAAAGGCAGGTGTAGCTTGTCGCCCACCAGTGAAACCATTAGCTCAAGAAGCTCACGAAACGTGGTCAACGCGTAATCTGGGTAAAGCGTCAGAACTTCGAGCGCAGTGCGGTAGGTACCGCTGCTTTGCGCGGAAATCTTTGCCATCACTTCGAGGTCTGTGATGTGTTTGGTTACATCCATGTCAAACTCCTTGGCAGCACACGAGCAGCGCCAAGCTGCCAGTTAATCAGCAATCAACAGCGAGATCAGTGGAGAGATTCAAGCGAGTCAAAAGCACCATTCTCCTGTTGCCGGTGCGCGATTACGTAAACCCCATCCATCGTAATGACCAACTCGTACTCCTCAACCCAAGCTCTATCCTGAACAGGAGACGTACTGATCGCTACCCCGTCAGGTAGGCCTTGATCCTCACCGCAGAACAGCAAGCCGGTCACACCAATTCGCTGCTCCCTGGCGCACAGCAAATACCCTGTGATCCCCTCTGGGGATACAGCCGATCGCGCCCGCTCGATAGCCTTCGGTAATCTATAAATCCGCAAGTTGCCCACTGCGGCAGTCATCGGTTTATTGTCCATCACCACCGGCAAGCCGTACCCCCTTATCAAGCAGTTCAGCTAGCACCACTTCGCGCGATCGACCGGATTCTCCCCCCAGCCTGACCAGAGCTGCAGCAGCCTTAGCTGCAAGCCTTCTTGCTTGGACACGTTGGTTGGTCGAGATCTTCTCCAGACCTCCGCGGCCATGAATAAATGCGCTTCTGAGTTCAAACAGCTCTTCATAGACTTCTGCTGCACCTGGATCATCTAGGGCCGCAGCCAAGCGAAGCGCCACCCTTTCGGTAGGCCCCTTATCAACGTGGTTTCCACGCTCTCGGCGTCTGTAGTCCGCTTGGAGTCCAAGGGCTGCCTCCACGACGGTGAGGTGAGCCATGAACTCATCGATACCGTTCGCCAAAAATGCACGCACCAGGAAATGAATCACCGGTGTATCGAACAGGCTGGTGTCGGAGGCATATCTGAACTCCGACCAGTGCTCCTGGTTTCGACTCAACAATTGTTCACTCGCCTCATCTGTAAGCGTCAGCAACACAGGGCCCTCTGTTTCTTCGACCTCGCCCCATTCGTCGTGGCGAAACTTAGGCTCCCACGAGAGGGAGTCGGGGTTACGAGGCTCTGAGGGCGCAACAAACAAGTCATCATCGAGCTGGTAAATCCACGGAATCCGAAAGCCCCGCCAGTCCACCTCAGTCATGGATGACCAGTCCTCCCAAGGAGCCAAGAGCAGGAAGAACAAAGCATGCTCGACCGCCGGAGGGAAACGGCTTTCATGGGGATCGATCTCGCCTAGATCACGACTCATCATCATCGAAAAACCCGGGGTAGAGCGGGCCCCCACGCTCTCCGCTACCGGGACGTCCTCCTCCACCACCAGCCAGTTAAATTGTGAGAAGCGGCTTGAGTCGAATGAAAGGTTTGGGTAGTACCTGGTGAGCCGTGGCTTATCGAACAACTCATCCAATTGCGCAGCCGTGAAGTAACCGGTTCTCGCGGCACCAAAATTTAACGTCGGAATGTCTTCGGCCAGATCAAGAGGGCAAATGTATCTGCGCCGCGTGGTCGTTCGGGTGAAGGCCTCGTCCAGCAACGTGTAGGCCTGTTTCGGATTGATGGAGATGGTCTGAGAGCTACCTGAGGACAGACAAGGGAGTCCCAGCGATTTGAGCGCATGATCCAGCGCAAACGTAAGTCCAAACGTGACCCTGCCCTCTTGATACCTTGCGGCGCAGGCCTTTTGTAGCTCGTCGAATTCAGGAGCTTTCCAAAGCCCTCCCACTGGCGTTGTGCCTACGGCCCAGATGGCGTCCATAGCCTTGCTAACTCTAGCATCCACATCCATGTCCAAATCATTGTCCCCATCTGTGCCGGGCAGCGCCTCCGCGGCTTGGCTTACAAATTGACTCACGGGCAATTACGCATGGTTATGTCGCACCAGACCTCGGTCGCACATGAGAGTCAGTTGGGATCTTAACTCAATCGGGGATCCGCTTTGTCGTCCGCACTGCAGGCTCTGGCCCAAGACATTTCCTGCTTGGCACAACGACTTCGAGGGCCCCGCGATACCAGACGACTGCAGGCTCACGTCCCGCTCGGTCTATACGTGTCTCGAATTGCTTTGACTCGTGGAGGATCTGTCGCCAACTGCTATAGCCATACCGTTTCGGAGTTTGTTGCGGGTAGCAACTGGCGATCCAGCGAATGGCACAACCCAGGTGAGTCCAACCGCCCTCGGCAAACTTCGCCTCAGCCTCTTTCAAGCAGGCGTATATGCCGTGATCTGGGCCATCCACCGACCCATGGATTGAGCCGACATCGAATATCGCCTCAGCGGCTGGGCTTTGGAGCCACAAGGCCAAGGTCTCTTGAGCCTCATTCATGCCCTTGGCCCAGTCACGTAGGTTCAGGTAGTGCTGGTGAATGGTCTTATAGCTTTCCTCTAAGAACTCATCCGCTGTCGAGCAGCCATCCACTGACCAGAGATCGAACCGGTCGATAAAGTGATGAACCAGCTGATTGCGCAGACCTACCAGCTCCCGCAGGGCAACCTTCGTCATCTCATAGTTTTGAGATGGCATCTGAAGCTCGTGCCGATAGCTGAACCAGGTCTGGTCGTCTGTTTCGACTTGCGCTGACTGCGGTCGATCACCAACCACAGGCGAGGTCATATAGGTATCGGTCAGCATCCCCATCAGTGTGCCCAGGGTCTTCTGCTGAACAGCATTCGCCATCTTCTCTCGGATAGCTTCCAGTTGATCTATAGGGCCATTCAACTCGTGACGGGAGACCATGGCTTTCAGCAGCTTTTCGTACTGCTGCAATTGCAGGAGGCAGCGCCCAAGTTTGCGCTGCACCTTCCTTTGGAGACGGGGCAAAGCATCTGAAGGGGTAGCGGCGTCATCCATGAACAGCGACTCGGTTATTAGGAGTTGGGAACTGGTTCGGCGAGTCTGAATCATATTGGGGTGTTCATAAAGCTTGGAACAGCGTCATAGCGCATGCCCTTTCCAGCGATGGAGATCTCAATCCTTCCCGGTGAATCGCCCCGGATTATCTAGACACCCTGCAAGCTCATTGCGTAACGCTTTTCAAACTCTACCGGCGACAGCTGATTGTTGAAACCATGACGGCGTTTTGCGTTGTAGAACATCTCGATGTAATCGAACACATCACTACGAGCATCTTCCCGTGTGGTGTAGATTTTCCGCTTGATCCGTTCCCGTTTCAGAAGCTGAAAAAAGCTCTCGGCCACGGCATTGTCATGACAGTTGCCTCGGCGACTCATGCTGGCAACCAAATTGTTCGCTTTCAAAAAACTGCGCCAATCTGAACTGCTGTACTGGCTGCCCTGGTCGCTGTGAACCATCACCTCCTGCTTCGGTTTTCGCCTCCAAACCGCCATCAATAATGCATCAATGGCCAAATCACTGGTCATCTGCGACTTCATTGACCAGCCAACGATCTGACGAGAAAACAGATCCAGCACCACTGCCAAATACAGCCAGCCTTCATACGTGCGAATGTAGGTGATGTCGGTGACCCAAACCTTGTTGGGTTCTACGACATCGAACTGGCGCCTCAGCAAATTGGGTGCGGCGACAGCTGGTTTACCGCCGTACTTTCCAGGGCGACGTCGATACCCTGTCTGAGAGCGCAGCCCTTCAAGACGCATCAGCCTCGCCACACGATGGCGACCACAGTCTTCACCGACCTCGCGCAGATCGTCATGGATTTTGCGATAGCCATAAACGCCGCCGCTCTCCAGCCAGGAATGCTTGATCAAACCCAGCAGTCGCTGGTCGTCTTTGGCGCGTACCGATTGCGGCTCAGACAGCCAGGCGTAATAACCGCTGGGATGGACTTTCAGCGTCAGGCAAAGCCGTCGAATCGAATAGTCGCCCGCATGCTGCTTGATAAAGGCGTACTTCAACCGCACTCCTTGGCAAAGTACGCGGCGGCCTTTTTTAATATGTCTCGCTCTTCAGTGACGCGCTTGAGTTCCGCCCGCAGACGACGCAGCTCAGCGTGCTGATCGTAATCCTGCTGCCGTTCTTCTTGAGGTTTGCTGTAGCGCTTTATCCAGGCATATAGGCTATGCGTCGACACGCCGAGACGGGCCGCTACATCAGCGACAGGCAGCCGCTTTTCGGTCACTTGATTGACCGCTTGGATTTTGAATTCTTCGGGATAACGTGGGTTGCTCATGGCACCTCCTAATTGGCCTCAGTTTAAGGCAAAGAGGTGTCTACGAAACCCGGGGCGACTCACACCGGTGTTGATTTCGGTTGGCCTCTGCTTTGTTAAACGTCTCGTCAATATCGGACTTACTGACTGTAACGACCTTGCCGGTTTTCTTGATGGTGACGTCAATCAGGTCTGGATCATCGGCTCGCGGCGTACCGTTTTGTTCGAGGTACTTATAGATATTCTTGTCCTGGAGCGAGCGGTTTAGCGAGTCATCAGCAAACACCAAGTTCTCCTTAGAGTTGATGATGCTGAAGAACTGATCATCCGTAGTGCCTGCACGCAGCAATAGATCTTCGTAGTAGTCTTTGCGGGCAATTACATGCTCGATATCTGCGCCTCTAGAGTCCAGTTTCTGGCTCTTGTTATACCCATTATCAAGCTGGGCGAAGCCACCGGGCGTCCATGTGTTTCGGGCTTCGTAACGCTCATCCTTCATTGCTGCAAAGTTCGGATCATCGAACATCGCTGCACCGGTACGCTCTGAGAACTCTTTATAGGAGTCCGACAGATTTTCGTATTTTGCCGCGCTATGGTCGTCTATGTCGCGCATCACATCACTTAAAGCAAACGACGCGACAGCTCGGCGAATGGCTTCACGCTTGCATTGGTCAAAAATATCGTCAATGGATTTGGCGGGCACGGGCAGACCTTTACGGACTCCCTCTACCATCTCCAGTGTTGTTTTCTCAATCTCGAAAGTTGCGCGAAAGGATGCGGCCACTTTAGCCGTGCTCAGGTCCTTGTATTGGGTGAATGTGTCTTTGTAGAACTCGGCTCGCCGCAGTTCTTCATAGTCGATGTTACGAACACTCTGCGTAACGGCAACGTAAGCGCCGGCCGTTTTTTCTTTGGTATAGCTGTATGCGCTAACCGAAGAGTCTTTAGTTTTTCCAGCCGCGGTTACCACTGTATCTTTCACACTCTGCGCAGCATCCTGGATATCAAAGGACGCGACAGACTCGCTGACCCGGTTAGTCGCTTCGGATAACGCATCTTTCATAGACGAGAGAGAGGCTTTGGTGGGTAACCAGGCCATAGGATATTCCTTGATGTCAAATAGACATCATCCTATCCACTTAGCACGCGCTCTAAAAGCTAAATTAGTGGCCTATAGCCATAAATTCTGTGCAGAGCGTTTCGTCGACGTGTCACCGAGAACTCCGTGTATCTGCGACACAATCTGCATCACCGCATCTTCGATCGCTCCTTCATTACGGCATAAGACCCAACCGTGATCGTCGATTGCTTGCTCGAATGCCTGAGTACAAGCGATCTGTTCTTCAAGCTTATGGATCACCGTACTGCTCAGCCCGCGTCGTCGTGCCGCTGCTCTTGCCCATGACACTTCAGGGGATGTCACAACTCCGACATGCAAGTCTGGCACTTGCACGTTTCGTTCAATATTTAACTGAAGAATCTCTGCAAACGGGACTATCCGTCGAAACGCAGCATCAGATGGGTACCAGCGATCGATCAAGATGATGCTGTCTGATGGCTGTTCAGTCAGTACGTGTTGCGAAATCCAGGCGCGGCTATCAGCAAGGCGCTCACACACTCGCAACTCCAAATCCCGGGTGGGGTTTCTGACGAGGGTGTTAACGAGGGTCATTGTTTCACTTCTATAGGGATCGCTTTTTTTCTCGCACAGTCGAATCACCTTTTTGTTGTCAGCCCTCAGTGCTTTCGTCACGGCCTCCAGCAGTGTGGTTTTGCCGGTGCCTTTGGGCCCATCTAGAGACACAAACAGCGGACGATTCATTTTTGTGCTCCGCCCTGCCCTTTACCCATGCCAGCAGCGATACCAGCCATTGTTCTCTGACACCTGCAGTTCAGTTTGATAAAGAGCCGACAGATTCTCGCTGGTCAGTATTTCGCGCTTTGGACCATCGGCAATCAACTGACCTTGGCTGATAAGAATCACGCGATCGATCTCTGGGATGATTTCGTCAATGTGGTGGGTCGTTATGATCATCGCGCGGCCGTCACCACAGAAGCTGCGCATAAGTGACAACAATCCCAGGCTCGCCCCCATGTCAAGACCGCTGGTGGGCTCATCAAGGATTAACGCTTGAGGATGATGAACCAATGCGCGAGCCAGCAGCAATCGACGTTTCTGCCCAGTGGATAAACGCTGAAACATGCGTTGCTCGTCGATATCGATACTCAACTCTTTCATCAGCCTGCGCGCCAACGCGACTTGCTCTTCATTCGGCTGTAAGTGCGCGTGTGCGCCCATGGCCCCAAAAAAGCCGGACAGTACGACATCCAGTGCAGAGGTATATGGGGTGTAGTCTTCTTGCATGTCCTGTGACACGAAACCGATCTTGCTGCGCAAGGCCCAAAGGTTCACCGTTTCATCGCCGAACAGCTTCAGGTAGCTGCCCTCTCGCTCAACCGGGTAAATCTCACGATTGATGAGCTTCAATAGGGTGCTTTTGCCTGCGCCATTGGGCCCCAAAATGGCGACGCGTTCGTTATAGCCAATCTTCAGCGAGACTCGGTCGAACACTTGCGTCTGTTGTTGAAAAGCAGAGACTTGGTTCAAATCAATCATTGATATGCCTTGGTTGACGGTGGGCCGCGAGGTAGGAGTTATCCGTTCCTGCGCACGATTGGGATTTTCAACGCGCGAGACTCTACGACGCATTTTGAGGTTATGAAAGCGTTTCGAAACACGCGCCCAACGCACGTCACATTAAAACCTGAATCAGCTTCCAGTGGTGCTGGACGTGGTGCCACTGAGCACCTCGGCAAAAACCCGTAGTCGCTACCACTATGAATGGAAACATTTCTCATTTATATTTGCTGCCGTTCTGCTTCTCCTCAGGCTGATCATGCCCTTCGACCCTGCCAAACCATCGCTGCTCAGCACCCTGGTACGTCACTACGACGAACTGGTGGATCACGTGCGTCGGCGTTTTGGCGATCGTGGCTTCGCCCGTGAAGTGGTGCATGACGTGTGTGTGCAATTGCTGGAAAAACGCGACAAGGATAACGTCCACACGCCTTTGGCTTTACTGCGTAAAATTTCCCACGATCAAGCGATCAACCGTTATCGCAGCGAGCGGCGTAGCCAGTCCTGGATCGTCGGGATGTCAGAGCCGCTGGAAGCTGAATGCACCGCGCCGACGCCACCCCGTCAGTATGAAGCCGCGCGGGAGCTGGAATTGCTGACACAAGCCATCGAGCAATTGCCGGAGCGCTGCCAAATGGTATTTATCATGCACAAGATTCACGAATTGCCTCAGGCTGAAGTCGCCGTCCGCATGGGTATTTCGCTGAAAACCGTTGAAAAACACCTGCGTCTTGGCCTCGCGGCCTGCCGTGTGTACTTGGACCGTCCGCCAACCACGCTATGAGCACACCCTCTTCACCTGAGCAACCGCTGTCCGCCGAGGACGAAACCCTGGCCCGCCATCGCGAGGCGCTGCGCAAGCGTTTCCCGATGCCAACCCCCAAGCCGCGCAAGTCACGCGCGCCATTGGCCATCAGTACGCTGCTGATCATTATCGGCGCGGGTCTGGTGTGGACAGACCCAAGCTACCGCACCGAGCACTACAGCAGCACTGTCGGCGAGCGGCGGGAGCTGGACTTGGTAGATGGCAGCAAACTGGTGCTCGACAGTAGCACTCGGGTTGAAGTCAGTTGGCACCTGCGCTCACGCCGCGTGGAACTGAGTACCGGCCAGGCGCTTTTCGATGTCAGCAAGACCGTGTTCAGGCCATTCGAAGTGGACGCGGGTGCCGCACGCGTGACGGTTTTGGGCACTCGGTTCAACGTCTCCCGCGAGCAAGATGCCGTCAACGTGGCGCTGATGCGCGGCAGTGTCAGCGTGCAGTCTACGGTCGATCCGGCCCAGCAGCAGCGCTTGGCACCGGGCCAGCAACTGGCGGTCCTCAACGGTCAATTGCAGCCGACTGAAAACGCCGATTTATCCAAGATTCTGGCCTGGCAGGAACGCAAACTGGTGTTCTCGCACACGCCGTTGTCGCAGGCGATTGAGCAGATCCAGCGTTATCGTCAGGCGCCGATCCGTCTGGATGATCAAAGCCTGGCCAATCTGCCAATCAGCGGGGTGTTCAATACCGACAAGGTAGATGACCTGCTCGACCTGTTGCCGCATATCCTGCCCCTCAACATCACCCGCGACACCGACGGCACGTTGCACATCACGCACAGGGCTGCGAAAAAATAATTGTGCAGGCGAGGTAGGGTTTTGCCGCGCTCATAACGGCAATGAAGAAAACCCTAACTTTCCAAGGAGCCCCGTCCATGAAACAACGCTTGCCGGCGAGCCTGTCACTGTCTGTTCTCGCCACCAGCCTTCTGTTTGCCCTCTCGGCCCATGCCCAGGACAAATACGACCTCGACTTGCCGAGCAGCAATCTGGAACACGCGCTCAATACGCTGGCCCAACAGTCCCGTGTACAGATCATTTTTGCCAGTGACGTGGTCGGCAACAGCACCTCGCCCGCGCTCAAAGGCCGCTACACCGCCGAAGAAGCCTTGCACCGCCTACTCGACAAGCATGGCCTGCACGTGCAAATGCGTGATGAGCAGACCTTTTTCATCGTCGCGCAAGACACTCCACCCCAAACTGTCGTCCAGCAGCCACCCGCAGAATCTCTGGCCCTCGGCCCGATGGTCATCAAAGGAGATGTGCTTGGCAGCGCCACCGATCCCGAAGTCCGTACTTACGTGGGCAGCCGTACGGTCATCGGCAACGAACAATTGCAAAAGACCAGCGTACGCGGGGTCGACGAAGCTTTGCAGCGCGTCCCTGGGGTAAAAGTCTTTGATGAAACCGGCACTGGCGCTCTGCCTCAGATAGCCGTGCGCGGTCTGTATGAAAGCCGCAGCGGTCGGGTGCAAGCCTTGTCTGATGGCATCCCGTTGGCCCTGGCGCCTTATGGCCAGACAGGTCTGTCGCTGTTTCCAGTAACCCTCGCGACCATCGACCGGATCGACATTGTGCGCGGCGGTGCTGCCGTTCAGTACGGCCCAAACAACGTCGGCGGCGTGATCAACTTCATCAGCAAACCGATCCCCCGCGAGTGGCAAACCACTGTTCAGGAACGCACCACGTTCAATCCGGGTGGCCGCCAGCTGTGGGACACCTACGTGGGAACCGGTGGCTACTTGACCGACAATTTCGGCTTGCAACTGGACCTCAACACCATCGATGGAGACACCGGGCGTCAGCACTCCGATACCGATATCCAGAACTACCGCCTGCGCGGCCAATGGAACATTGACGACACCCGCGACTTGAGCTTTGGGATTCAACACTACAAAGCCGACATGGACCTGCCTGGCGCCCTCAGCGTGCGTGACTACAAGGACAACCCGCGTCAGTCGACCCGCCCGCTGGACCGTTTTGAAGGCAATACAGATCGCGTCTGGGGCACCTATACCCAGCAGTTGGGGGCACTCGGCCCGTTTGATGCTGTGGAGTTCAGTTGGACCAACTTTGCCCACAAGAGCTATCGCAACTTTGTGGTGGGCCTGCCCTTCACCCCCGATGGCACCGCTGTCACCAAACAGGACGGGCCGCGTGACTTCAAGGTCTGGGGCAGCGAACCACGCCTGAGCATGAGCATCGACGGCGATCAACTCAGCCAGACCTGGTTGGTTGGCGCGCGTTACGTGAAAGAGGACATCGACTATAAAGTTGATCGACAAAGCGTGGCCACTGGCCTGAACACGCCGTTCCGCGACTGGCAGTTCGACGACTCGGCCAAGGCCTTTTACGTGAGCAACGCCATCAGCTTGTTCGACAAGCGCCTGACCATCACGCCCGGAGCACGCTATGAAAATGCACGCATGGACTACGACGATGGCATTACTGGTTTCAGCAATCAGAACAAAGTTCAGGAATGGCTGCCCGGTCTGACGGTCGGTTTCCAGGCGAGCGACGACTGGTATGTCTATGCCAACGCACAGAAATCGCTGCGACCCCCGCAAGTGACGCAGATCGTCAAAGAAGGCCAGGTCGGCTCCGAACTGGCGTGGAACTACGAGACCGGTGTTCGCTACACGCCATGGGATGGCCTGCGGGTCGACATGGGTCTGTACCGCATCGACTTTGATGATCAGATTGCCTACAACGCCACCACGGATCGCTTCGTCAACTTGGGCAGCACACGTCACCAAGGCATAGAAAGCGAAGTTTTCTGGACCCCGCAAGCACTGCCAACGCTCGACCTGCACGCCAGCTACGCGTACCTGGATGCCAAGCAGCGCAATGGCGTCTATAAAGGCAACGATGTGCCCTACGCGTCACGCAATCAGTTCAGTGTCGACGGCCGCTATCACTTTGCCGAGCACTGGACCTACAACCTGGACGGCCTCTATGTCAGCAGTGCCTACACCGACGCCGCCAACAGCGGTGACGAAGACGCCATTGCCTCTGTTGGCAAACTGCCTGCGTACTGGCTGTGGAACACCGCGATCGAGCGCCAATTCAAGTTACAGGATCACAGCGTGTTGACCGCCTCTGCGGGGATCAGCAACCTGTTTAACCGCGAGTATTATTTCCGAGGCATCGACACCAGCCCGTGGGGTCGTCAGCCAGCGCCTCAGCGCTCATTGACGTTAGGCCTTAATTATCAGTTCTGAGGCAGCCACCGCACGAAGCTCTTGAATCAAATCAAGCTGGGACTAAATGACGCTTAAGCCCCGAAATGTGCTCAGGCCCATTAGCACCATTGCTGGACCATTAACACCCCGCGTGGGAGCGGCCGCAGGCTGCGATCTGTAAAAAAATCAAGAGATCGCAGCCTGCGGCCGCTCCCACAGCGGCTCCAAGCGTATGCCTAATCTGCATGACCCATTCTGAAACGTCATAATTCTCTGATTTGCTGCGTGGTAGTCTCGCTCGACCATGAACAGGCATAGATCGTATTTCGATGATGGCCAGAACCAGGAAAGATCATGCCCAAAAAGTCCCACTCAGCTCTGCGTAATGATTTTCGTCAATTGCTTGCCACGCCTGCGTGCGTTGAAACCGCTTCAGTGTTTGACCCCATGTCGGCACGTATTGCCGCAGACCTGGGCTTCGAGGTCGGTATCCTCGGTGGCTCAGTCGCCTCATTGCAAGTCTTGGCAGCACCCGATTTTGCCCTTATCACCCTGAGTGAGTTTGTCGAGCAGGCCACTCGTATCGGCCGTGTCGCTCAACTGCCTTTCATTGCAGACGCTGACCACGGCTATGGCAATGCCCTCAATGTAATGCGCACGGTTGAAGAACTGGAACGTGCCGGTGTCGCCGCGCTGACCATTGAAGACACCCTTCTGCCCGCACAATTCGCCCGAAAATCAACCGATCTGATTTCTATCGAAGAAGGCATCGGTAAGGTCAAGGCAGCCCTTGAAGCCCGTGTCGACCCTCTGCTGTCAATCATTGCCCGGACCAACGCGGGCGTATTGCCGGTTGAGGCGGTCATTGAACGTACTCAGGCGTACGAAAAAGCAGGCGCCGACGGGATCTGCATCGTCGGCATCAGCGATTTCGAACACCTTGAAAAGATCTCGGAAAAACTCACCGTCCCGCTGATGCTGGTGACCTACGGCAATCCGAAACTCAATGACAGCCAGCGTCTGGCCAGTCTGGGCGTACGTATCGTGGTTGCAGGCCATGCCGCCTACTTCGCCGCGATCAAGGCCACTTACGACAGCCTGCGCGCTCAGCGCCATCTGACCAACAGCACCAGCAACCTCAGTGCCACCGAGCTGACCCACACTTACACGCAGCCAGAAGACTACGTGGCCTGGGCCAAAGAGTTCATGGATGTCAAAGAGTGATCCTGAGCGGATTGAATAATACGGCCGTTACCTCACCACGCTGATACACCTGTGGTTGGTTAACGACCGCATCAATAGCATTACCTCAAACGATGTCATCCACCACGCCGCCGTCTACCCTGAGTGCTGCCCCTGTCGTCGCTGACGCTTGAGGTGAACACACATAGACGACCATGTTGGCGACTTCTTCTACCGTTGCCGCTCGCTGAATGATCGAGCTGGGCCGATGCTGTGTAACAAACTCAGTCGCGACTGACTCGAGGGTTTTACCGGTGCGCTCAACCTCGGCTTTCAGCATGTTTGCAACACCATCAGACAGTGTCGGGCCTGGCAACACGCTGTTGACCGTAACCCCGCTCCCTGCAACCCGCTTGGCCAGACCACGGGCCAACGCCAGTTGTGCTGTTTTGGAAACACCGTAATGGATCATGTCCGCCGGAATATTGCGCGCAGACTCCGAAGACATAAACACCACACGCCCCCAGCCCTTTGCGACCATTGCCGGCAGCAACGCACGGCTTAAACGTACCCCGGACATGACATTGGTTTGCCAGTAGCTGTCCCAGACCTCATCCGCTGTTTCGTAAAAATCCTGCGGGCCGTAAATACCGGCATTGTTCACCAGAATATCGACCCCACCCGCCTCCTTGACCAACGCCGAAACGCCATCAGCCGTGCTCAAGTCAGCGGCAATCCCCTGAATCGACGCACCGCTGACCACAGCCAACAGCCGGGAAATGGCATCCGCGACGGACGCATCGCTGCGACCATTAAGGATGACGTGAGCGCCCGCTTCAGCCAGCCCTTGGGCAATCGCAAAACCGATCCCTCCGGTCGAAGCGGTTACCAGAGCGCGCTTGCCATTGAATTGAATGTTCATCTCTTCTCCCATTGAAATCTTCAGATTGCACCCCGCTACCCAGTAAAGACCATCAGGCTTAAGCGCGTTGATTTTCCGTTAAAAGGCGTCGGAATTTGACGTTCCTCAAACTGATAACAAACGCCACAAAGTCAGATTAATCGTTAGAGCACATATGAAAACTTGAACATTAAACTCGGAATAAAACTTCAGCTCACAACTATCTACTTGCTGAAACAATAGTCAGAAACAAAACGCATCACCATGAATTTATCGGTAACTCTTTATCGGCTGAAACAATCCAAATGGTCACGGCATAATCATCCCCTTCTCAGCAATACAGTTTGGAGCCATAGCGTGTCCATGAGTGCGATCAGCTTAATCGGCAAACAGAAACTTGGCCTAATAGACCATCACTGCATCGATACACTTTCTGCGAACAGTGTAGAAATCGATATTGTGCTATCCGGTATTTGCGGCACAGACTTGGCTGTGTTATCGGGCCGCGAAGAAGGGCATATAGGCATCATTCGCGGGCACGAGGCCGTCGGAGTCATTGTCAAGGTGGGCGCAGCTGTAAAAAACCTGCGAGTCGGTATGCGGGTGGTGATTGACCCTA
Organism: Pseudomonas sp. CCC3.1; assembly: GCF_034347405.1. Classification (NCBI taxonomy): domain Bacteria; kingdom Pseudomonadati; phylum Pseudomonadota; class Gammaproteobacteria; order Pseudomonadales; family Pseudomonadaceae; genus Pseudomonas; species Pseudomonas sp. CCC3.1. Next base: position 2,631,976 of record NZ_CP133778.1, on the reverse strand, counting down.
ACGAGTATTGCGGTTCATGCGAACCCTGCCGCTCAGCCCAGACACATCTATGTCAGGGTGGCGCCCACTTCGCACTCGATATAGCCGGCGTCAACAAACACGGTACTTTCGCTCAGCGCTTTATCACTCGTGAATGCTTTGTACATGCTCTTCCAGACGATATGAGTTGGGAAACAGGCGTACTGATAGAACCCGTCGCCTGCATATTGAACACTATTGACCGTGCATCCATAAAGCCGGGCGAGCGGGTATTACTGCTGGGCTCCGGCCCGATGAGTCTGGTCGCACAATTACTGCTACAGGCCATGGGCGTCACTACGCTGGCCACCGATTTAAACAGCAATCGAATCAACTTCGCTCGCTCGCTTGGCCTGGACATCGTGCATCCTGATGAACTTGAATCAAGATTAAAAACTCAAGGCAACGTTGATGCAGTCATAGACACCGTTGGCAACCAACTCGACACAGCAGCGCAGTTTGTTCGCCAGGGCGGCCGAATCATTCTATTTGGGTTTAACGGCAACTACCTCTACCCGCTACCGGTAAAACATTTTCTCGTCAATGCCATCAGCATCATTGCCGCCGGGGAATATAACCAGCACTTTCCTCGTGCGTTAGCCATGGCACGCCGACTCCCTAAACTTGGAAAACTGGTCACTCATCGTTATGCCCTTGAAGCATTTTCAGAAGCATTTGACAGCTTATTAAACAACCCTTCCTCCCCCGCCATTAAAAGTGTCTTCACGCCTAATCCAACGTATTTATAAATCCCAACCGTTGGCCAACAATAAAAAGGATGCATTGTGAAAGTAACTGTATTTAGCCAGATATCGATAGATGGCAAATTAACCTTGGGCGATGGTGGGTCCAGCAAGGGACTGTTCCAGCGTTTCAACGATGAAGACATGCGCTTCATCCATAAATTTCGTGGTGAGGTTGATGCCATCATGGTGGGGCGCAACACAATTATTACCGACGACCCGCAATTGACCAATCGCTATGAGGGCGGGCGCAACCCTATTCGCATTATTCCAACCACGTCATTGGACTTCCCTGCTTCGGCCAAAATTTTAAACTCTCCAGGGCAAACCATCATCGCGACCACAGAACTGGCACGTGATAACAGCAGGGTTGAGCAGATCCGTGCCCAAGGAAAAGAAGTACTGTTTGCAGGCGCGACGAGTGTGGACTTCAAATTGCTCTTCCCGATCCTGGAAGCGCGAGGAATAAACCACATCATGGTTGAGGGCGGAGGCCAGTTAAATTGGCAAATATTCAATCTTGACCTGGTGGATGAAATCATTCTCATGCAATTGCCCATCATTATCGGCGGATCGAAAACAACCACACTCACTGATGGCGAAGGCTATCAGGACATTGCAATGACCAAATCTTTCAAATTGCATACCTTTGAAGAACGGTCCAATTACAACCTGTTGCATTTCACCCGCGAACTTGAGCTTCAGGGGGCGCACTGATGCAACGTATTCAGGCTGTTATTTTTGACATGGACGGGGTTCTGGTCGACAGCGAACCGTTCTATATGGCACAGGAACTGATTTCTTATGCGCGCTATGGTATTGCCCTTGAAAAATCAGCTTTATCACGCTTTGTGGGCACCACCCAAGGTTCCATGTGGAGCACCATTAAAGATGAGTTCGGGCTCACCGAACCGCTGGACTTTCTTATGGCACAGCATCATCGGCAACTGATTCAAGCCATTGGCCTCGATCCACTAGAGAGCATGCCGGGAGCGCAAACCTTCCTCGCGGCATTAAATGCAGCAGGAACAGCCTGTGCCGTGGGGTCATCCTCTGCCGGTGAACTGGTTGAAGTCATTTTGCGCGACTCTCAATTACGCCCCCATTTTCAGCACGTTGTATGTGGCACGGATGTCAAACAAGGCAAGCCTGCGCCCGATATTTTCTTGCTGACTGCCGAGCGACTGGGCGTGACTCCCGATGTGTGCCTGGTAATAGAAGACTCACACCATGGTGTGGCCGCAGCAAAAGCGGCCGGTATGTTTTGCATCGGCCTGTCAAACCCAAACTCCGGGCAGCAGGATCTGAGCGCAGCCGATATGTGCGTACAAAACCATGATGAAATCAGGCAATGGTTTATCGAGCACAAACACCTATGAATGCATTCAATACGTCAGCATTGAGTTGGATTAATGCACCTGAACACTCATCCATCACTGACAGCGAAATTGTCATTCATACCTCACCGGACACCGACTTCTGGCGAGGCACTTATTACGGTCTTGAATACAACAACGCCCCTGGCATTGTTCTCACCAGTGATGAGCAATTCTGGACACTCAAAGCCAAGGCGGCTTTTAGCTCAGATACCTATTTCGATCAGTGCGGGCTCTTTATTTATCAAGACGAGAATAACTGGCTGAAAAGTGGAATCGAATACCAAAGCAATGGCTATCAGCAACTGTTCTCGGTCGTGACCAATAATGGTTTTTCTGATTGGTCCATGACCAACCTCGATCGGGTGACGCAAACCATGTATTACCGCTTGAGCCGTAGAGGCAGTGACTTTTTGCTCGAGAACTCGGCTGACGGCCTGCATTTTTCCATGATGCGCATGTTTCATCTGTTTCATGCACAACACAGCGTCCGCTTCGGCTTCTTTGCCAGTAGCCCTGGAGACTCTTCCTTTGCCGCGCATTTCTCTGAGATCGAATGGACACAATGCCTTTGGAAAGAGCACAACAGCCCGCGTTTTTTAATCTCCAGAGTCTCGCAAGCCATGATGATTTCACCCAATCAGAACCGCCATGCGCTTTATGCGTGTTATGCCGCCATGATGTGCCTGGCCATGGCTCTGAACTTCCTACCGGTGTACCTGACCACCTTCAGTCACACGTTTGGTGCCGGCTCAGTGCTCACCACCGAGCAATTGGGCCGAATCCCGGCCATCATGTTTCTCAGTTTCATCATTGCCATTTTGCTCACCGGGCCGTTGGCAGACCGCTACAACGCCAGGCTTATCTCTCTGTTTGGGCTGATAATCACAACGCTGGGATTAGCTGCGGTTGCTGCTGCTCCGTCCTACACCTTGCTGCTGTTTGCTGTCGCCCTCATGGGGTTTGGCGCGGGGGTGCTGGACATGATTCTCAGCCCCCTCGTCGCGGCCCTGCAGCCGGACCGTCGCAGTGCAGCAATGAACTGGCTGCACGCATTTTTCTGCGTTGGGGCTGTCGGGGCGGTGCTGATCGCCAGCCTGGCGCTGAAATGGAATGTCTCATGGCGAATGGTGGCACTGGTTCTGATGCTTGCACCGCTTGCAACCTTGCTGGCGTTTGTACGTTTACCACTGCCGCCCTTGATACAGGAACACGTGCAGCGTGAGTCCATACCAACGCTCATCAAACAACCCTATTTCATCGCCTGCCTGATCGCCATCTTCCTGGGCGGAGCAACGGAAATGGGGCTGTCACAATGGCTGCCGACTTATGCCGAACAGACACTCGGCTATTCGAAAGAATTCGCCGGGCTAACGCTGGCCGGTTTTTCCATCGGCATGGCGCTCGGGCGGATTGGCGCTGCGATGCTGCATGAACGGATACCCGCGATCCCCCTGATGCTAGGGTGCTGCGCCGTCACCGTGGTGCTGTTTATCGTCATAAGTGTCGCCACGAACCCTGCACTTGCGATTGCCGCCGCAATAGCTGCGGGTTTCAGCGGCAGTTGTCTGTGGCCAACCATGCTCGCCATCACGGCGGATGCCTACCCTCAAGGCGGAGCCAGCATGTTTGGGTTGCTGACAGCCTTCGGCAATGCCGGGTGCAGTCTGATCCCGTGGCTGGTGGGAATCATTTCGGAGTATTCAGACCTGCGCATGGGGCTGTTGGCGGTCACGCTTTGTCCGGCCGGCATGCTGGTGCTGCTTGTAGGGATGTCACGATCACCAAGACATACCAGACGTGTGTCAGGTCCGAATTGATTTAGCGGTCGCCGCCACCACCAGCAGCGCAATCGCCACCAGCCCCAGGGCGATTTGCAAGCTGCTGGCATGGGCGACAAAACCAATGAGCGCGGGCCCCATCAGGACCCCGGCATATCCCAGTGTGGTCATGGCCGGTACAGCCGAGCCCTGGGGCATGTCGGTCTGACGGGCCACGGCTGTGAACAGGATCGGAACAATGTTGGCACACCCTGCCCCCACCAGCGCATAGCCCACCAAGGCCAGTGACCAATGGCTGTTCAACAGCGAGAAGACGATCCCCAGTGACGCGCACAGACTGCCGAAAACCATGACCCGAGTCGACTTGAAGCGGCTGACCATCCGATCCCCGACCAGCCGGGAAGCCGTCATTGCACAGGCAAAAGCCGCATACCCGAGCCCGCCATACGCTGGATCCATGCCACGCAGCGAGATCAGAAACACCCCGCTCCAATCGAGCATCGCGCCTTCGGTAATAAAGACGATAAAGCACAGTGCACCGAGGAACAGCACCTTGCCTCTGGGAATGACAAACATCGGTGCGCCGCCTTCGCCCCCAGTGGGCAATAAATGCCGCGTGGCCTTGATGATCGTGAATAACGTGAGCCCGACGATACACAGCACGGCGATCAGCGGCGAGAAACCCACCGCCAGCATGGCAGTCATGCCAATGGCGCCAAGAATGCCACCCAAACTATAGAGCCCATGAAAACTCGACATGATCGGCTGTCGGCTCGAATCATTGACGATCACCGCCTGAATGTTCATGGCGCAATCGAACATGCCCAACCCCGCACCGAACAGCACAACCGCGGCGACCAGCGCGGGCAAGCTTGAAAGGCTCGCCAATAACGGCAGCGCCAGACACATGATCAATGCCGCGGCCACGATCACGCGCCGACACCCGGAACGCCCCACCAAAAAACCGGTAATCGGCATTGCACTGATCGAGCCCAGCCCCAAGCACAGCAAAAGTAACCCCAGCACGCCTTCGTCGATGTCTGCCCGGGCTTTAACCAATGGCACCAAGGGCGCCCATGACGCCGTGCACAAGCCTGCAATAAAAAAAGCCTGGCGAGTTGAACGCTGCGCGGCCTCTTGAGGCACCGCCCGCTGTGTACGTAGGCTAGATAACATTTAAAAACCTGAATAAATATGCGCCACAGATCCTGTAGCAAGTTCGCTCTGACGGTTCAGCCATTGACCAGCGTGTCCAGATGGCGATGCAGCTGTTTGGCCACGTCATAGCCATTGCTTTGCTGCTGGGCTCGGCAAAACGTTTCGCTGCACCACCAGCCCTCGTACCCGGTTGCCTTTACGGCTTGGGTCCACGCATCGAGATCCAGTACGCCTTGCCCTGTCGGCACATTTCTCAGCACCGTTTCATCCGGCACGCCCCCTGAAAAATGCAGCGAGTCGCAGACATGGACCCCGTAAATGTGGCGCTTATCGAGCGTGGCCAGCTCGTCCGGGCGAGCACCGCTGGTGTAGCAATGCCAGTAATCAATCACCATCTTCAGGTTGTCGCGGTCTGCACGTTCCAGAATCTCAACCTGTTGGCCAAGCTTGGCCACCGGCGTCCAAGACAACGCCTCCACATACACCACAAGGCCGACTTCGTGCGCGCGGTCTGCCAGACACTGTAAATTGGCCGCCGTGCGAGCGATTTTTTCTTCCTCGCTACACCCAAGAAGGCCGCTATAGCGTGAAGTTCTGCCCTCACGCTCATACTCAACCACCGCCCGATAATCCAGCGGCCCAGTCACCAGTTGCACACCCTTGGCACCCACTGTGTTCGCCAGCGCATACAACGCTTCGGCTTGCGCCATCAGCACCTTGCCTGAAGCCCCCGTGCGCTCAATGTCCAGCAGCGCGCCGATGCCTTGAACCTGCAAGCCTGCCAACACGTCTTGAAGTTCCTGTTGACTGTGCCCCGCCTCCAGATAAGCCCGTACCGGATCACCGGTCAGCTCGATGGACTGAAAGCCGGCACTGCGCGCGATGTCCATTTGCATGACGAAGTTGCAGTGTCTGGCGGCGGTCGTATTGAAGGTCAACGTGTTCGTTTGCAGCATCGCGGTCGTCATCCTGATCAGTGGGCGGGATGGAACTCAATCGCTAGCCAGATCGCATCCGAGTCTGACCAATAGCGGTGCCACGGGTAGGTCGGGTTGCCATCGCCGTCGACATGGGTAAACGGATCATGGGTATAGCCGGGTGACATATGGATTTGTTTGTAGAGCGTGGCTTCATCGCGCTCAAGAAACTTCTGGATGCGGCCCGAGCCGTAAATCTGCGTGTGAATTTCCAGAAATGGGTGCTCGTTATGCAGGTAGCAATCGGTGTTGGCCGGCGCCCACCACAGGTTGAGTCGGATGCCATAGTCGCGCAGGTCCGTCACCTCTGCTCGCTGATTGGCAAAGGCGAACGGATCCAGCGCTACGCCGCCGATTTCGTCATAACGGGAGATATACAGGGGGGTGGTTCGCGGGAATTTAGCGAACCGATTGCCAAACCAGTCCCACTCACCGAACACCAGTCCACCCAGGTTCACTTCGCTGCGCACGCGGAACACGGCAATCCGCGGGGCCTTGACGACGACCGCGTCGAACAGTTCGGTCGATTTCCAGCCCGGTACTACGCTGGGGATTGGTCCGCCAATCTGCATAGGCGAATGGTCGAGGTTGAGCACCACACCCCCCGCCACTTTGAAATTCTCAACGTTTAAAACCAGATAACACTCAACGAACTGATCCGAAAAACTCAGTTCCCGCTTCTGATTAATCTGCGTCATGGTCATGCCTCACAGGTTGTCCTCATCAATACACAACACCCCGCCACATCTGGCAGGGTGTTGTGTATGCGCCCGCTTAGAAGCCGCGGTTTTTCACGTACTCGTCGCGCAGGTCGCCCAAGTAGGCCGGAACCGTGATGTCCCACCAGCCTGTCGGGTGCATGTTGCTCCATGGGCGATCAAGCGAAGTGATGGCTTCGATGACGTATGGACGGCCCGAGGCCAGTGCACGCTCTACGGCAGCGCCAATTTGCAGCGGGTCGGTGACACGCTCCGAAGCGGCTCCCAGCGATTTGGCGAAATCAGCAATGTTGGCCTCCCATGACGCGCCATCCGGGGTGCGGAAGTCGGTAATCATTTCGCGGTCTTCACCAAAGATGTTCAGTTGCAGGTTGCGAATGGCAGCCCAGCCACCGTTATTCATGATCAGGAAGATCGCCGGAACGCCCATCATCACAGCAGTGGCAAGCTCCTGGCCGGTTTGCAAGAATGCGCCGTCGCCACAAATGGCAACAACTGCCTGGTCCGGAGCCCCCATTTTGGCGCCAATGGCTGCCGGTACAGCAAAGCCAATACCCGAGAAGCCGCCCGGCGTGATGTGCTGTTTAGGGCCATACACCGGGAACTCGTTGAACACCTGGTTTTGCGGGTTGCTGGAGTCAGTCACCACGATGGTGTCACGCGGCAGCACCTTACGGGCCTCTGCCAGCACCTGAGAAATGGTCATGGGTGACTCGTTGCAGGTACGCAGCGGACGCAAATGCTCTTCCCATTTGCCTTTCAGGGCCTGCAAGCGCAAGAACATCGGCGACTCGCTGTAATCCTTGGCCGGTGCGGCAGCGCGCAGCTGTTCCAGCAATGCCGCGAGGATCGGGCCTGCATCGCCAACAATGCCCACTTCTGCCGGGTAATTCTTGCCGATTTCGAAGCCGTCGATATCGATCTGGATCAGCTTGGTTTTAGGAATGTCGAACGTCACACCCGGACGGTACGACGAAGTGATCCGGTCGCTGAAACGGCAGCCGATGGCCAGAATCACGTCCGCTTCACGGGTCATCGCGTTACCCGGAATGGAGCCCAAGTCACCGCATGGCCAAGCGTACAGCGGGTGATCTTCAGAGATAGAGCCCTTGCCCATGAAGGAGGTGGTCACGGCGGCACCAATGTGCTCGGCAATACCGACCAGGTCTGCGCTGGCGTTGGCCGCGATCACACCGCCACCGGCCATGATGACCGGGCGCTCGGCCGACAGCAGCAGCTCAACGGCGCGCGCGATGTCGGCTGGGTCGCCGTGCAAGCGGCCATGGCTGCGATGGGTTTGCGGGGCAGGCAGTGCCACGTCGGCATACTCGGCCTGCAAGTCTTGTGGCAGGTTAATCAGCGCCGGGCCGCGACGGCCTTCAAGCATCACATTGAACGCCTGAGTCATCACCCCCGGGATTTGCTCAACATGGCTCGGCTGCCACCAGCGCTTTACGACAGGCTCGGCCATACGCGGAAAGTTATCGCCGTGCGGACGGTCGAGTTCTTGCAGAACGCCTTTGCCCAGCATGTAGGTGTGCACGCCGCCACAGATCACCAGTTGCGGGATCGAGTCAGCAAACGCGGTCGCCAGACCGGTCAGCGTGTTGGTTGCCCCTGGGCCGATGGAGGCACACACCGCAGCAATTTGACCGCTGGCACGATAAAAGCCATCCGCCATGTGCGAAGCGCCCTGCTCGTGCATGGCGGGCACCAAGGTGATTTCATCCTTGCGGTCTACGAAAGCATCCAGCAACGCAGTGTTCCCATGGCCCGGAATACCGAAAACATAAGGCACTTTTTCACGGATCAGATACTCGACAACGATCTGCCCGCCGGTTAGTTTTTTTGTATCGCTCATGTCCTGCTCCTGCTGTGCTTAAAGGTTTGCGTTATCAACGGCGATAGAAAAATCGCGCGTAAAGATGTGGTCTGCGGCACGCAACGCTTGGGCCGCGATAGTCAATGCCGGGTTTACGGCTGCCGAGGACGGCATGAATGAAGCATCAATCACGAACAGGTTGCTGTGATCGTGGCTGCGGCAGAACGAATCCAGGGCGGAAGTCTTGGGGTCATTGCCAAAACGAACGGTCCCGCATTGGTGTGAAGTCGAGTGTTTGATTAATGGCTTGGTCAGCACAATCGGGTAGCCCGACGCCCGCAACAGGGTGGCCAGGAGCTTGACCAACTGCTTGTGCGGCGCCAGGTTGTTACGACGAATATCCAGCTGGATCTTGCCGTCCTTGATCCGCACCCGGTTTTTCGGGTCGGGCAAGTCTTCTGAAAACACAATCCAGTCCATGCTGTGCCGGGCCATGCTGACCCCTACGGCCTTGGGCAAGAACGGCACGTTCGCCGACAGCATCCCGCCCTGCAATTTGCCGAGCATCTGCGCATGCCCCAGCGGGTACGGGTAATCCGGTGCGCCGAAGTAGAACTCGTTCATCGCCAGGGTTTTCTGGAACGTCGTCGTGTTTTCGCGAAACGAGAGGCCCATCAGGGCCGTCTGGTTGTGCGCCATATAGTGCCGACCCACGACATCAGAACTGTTGGCCACACCGTTGGGAGCCTGCGGGCAGGCCGAGCGCAGCAGCAGAGCCGAGCTGTTGACGGCGCCGCACGCGACCACCACCACCTTCGCCGTCAGTGTCTGCAACGCGCCATCGAACTCGACTTCAACCCCGGCAACACGTGAACCGTCGGGGCTCAGCACCAGACGCTTGACCAGCGCATGGGTCTGCAAACTGACACGGCCGGTGGCAAGACCCGGCAGTACCAGGGCCGTCTCGGCTTCGAGTTTGGCGCCCAGCTTGCACGGGAAACCATCGCAGGTTTTGCACAAAATGCAGGTGCCCAACGGCGCGTAATCCACGGCCAAGGGCAAGGCGCTCGTGCGTACACCCTCTTCGCGCATGGCCGCTGCCATCTGCGCAACTATGGGCTCATGCTTGATGCCCGCATACGGATAAGGGCGGCTGCGCCATGGCGCGCTCGGATCATCGGTATCGTCGCCGTGCACCTTGAACATCTGCTCGGCCTGATCGTAGTAAGGCTCAAGCTCGGCATAGCTGATGGGCCATGCAGGCGCTACACCTTCTTCATGTTCCAGCGCTTCAAAATCGCGCTCGCGAAAGCGGATCATCGAACCGCCGTAAAACTTGGTGCAGCCGCCGACGTTGTAATAAATCCCCGGGCGGAACTCAGCGCCGCTGGCGTCCAGCCACGTGTCGTGAGCGGTATAACGTTTTTCGAAGAAGACCGATGGCACGCTCCAGTTCTGATCCTCACGCGTCACCCAGTCACCGCGCTCAAGCATCAGTACGTTAACTCCGTGCTCGGCAAGACGTCGGGCAGTGGTTGCACCGCCGACTCCGCTGCCAATCACAATGACGTCGGGTTGTACGTTCATCTAAGGCTTCGCCCCTATGTTCTTCGAATTGTTTTCTGTGCTTTCACGGTTGCGTTTAAACGCAAGTGGAGTATTTGCCGAGGCGTGTTTTCACTCAATTTCGCAATGACAAATAAGCTGACGCACACTGACGCACCTTGCGTAGAAGCCCAGCATCGAGCAGCGTTTCAGCGCCCCGAGACATCCTGCAAGAGAACGTTTAAAAGATCGCGAGCACGCTCGGCTCTACAGGTTTGATGTGGGTGTAAGGCGTGGATTAATGCGAGTAGACGTACAGAGAGGAGCCCTAGAGCGAAGGCAAAGTGAGACGTTCGTCATGTTGCGAACGTGCAGGTCGAAACGGGGCCTGAGCCAGTGTTTGCACATCCTGGCGCTGCTATTGCTGTCAGCGCCAGTACGTAGCAGCTCAAACGACGGGAAAGTCGACCCACCCTCTACGTTGGTGAGACGCCACGCTCAGTTGTGACAAGTGCACGCCCCGCACGCCCTGGGTGATGTCCGGGATAGGCACAGCCGTGGCTTCACGCCATTTTTCGCCTGCATCCAGCGCCTGGGCAAAATCGGCGTACAACACGGCCAGTGCTTCCAGATAGCCTTCGCTATTGCCTGCCGGCAGGCTGGAGTCGATCAAGGTTTGCGGCATGTTGTCGGACTGACCGCGACGATAAATACGATCCGCCTCATTGGTCGGGGTGAACAGCAACGTCTCAGGCGCCTCCTGACGCCATTCAATCGACGCCTTGCTGCCGATGATCTTGAAGCGCAAGCCATTGCGGTGGCCTGGCGCGGCAAGGCTGGTCCACAACAAGCCATCCACGCCCCCTGCAAATTCCAGTTGCAGCACGTTGGTGTCGTCCATCTGCCAGCCGGGTACAGTCGATGTCAGCTTGGCGCTCAGTGCAGTGCACTGCAGGCCGCTCAAAAACTCCAGCATATTGAAGGCATGGGTGCCGATGTCACCCAGCGCAGCGGTTGGGCCAACTTTCGCCGGATCGCCCCGCCAGGCCAGACTTTTACTGAGTTGCTCGGCGCCAGGTGCCAGCCACTCCAGCAGGTATTCGACATACATGAAGCGAATATCGCCCAACTCACCGGCCTGAATACGCGCGCGTGCATCGCGCACCATCGGGTAGCCCTGATAGGTGTAGGTCAACGCCAAAAAGGTGTCGTGCTGCGCAGCGATTCGCTGCAACTCACGGGCTTGTGCCTCGGTGTTCACCAGAGGCTTGTCGCAGATCACTGGGATCCCGGCTTCGAGGAACAACTTGCACGGCAAAAAGTGCAGATGATTCGGGGTCACGACGATGACCGCCTCAAGACGATCTTCACGCGCAGCCTCAATGCGGGCCATTTCTTCGAAGCTGGCATACACCCGATCCGGCGCAACGCCCAAGGCATCGCCCGCTTCACGTGCAGTCTCAAGGTTTGATGAGAATGCGCCCGCGACAATCTCGTAGCGTTCACACAGGCGCATCGCGGCGCGGTGATAGCTGGCAAAAAAAGCGCCTCGCCCTCCTCCTACCATGCCGACCTTGATCTTGCGCTTGCCCGGAATATCACCGGTGAGTCTGGACATGCTGAATGCCTCCTGGGCTTGAAAGGGTTAGGAAACCTTGAGGTTGCGGCTTGCCTGTTGCGGCTTGAGTACGGGCTTGGGCTCGCGGCCGCCCATCAATGCCGGACCCAACACTGTGAGCAAGACAGTCAATACGAGCGGGACATAAAACAACGAGCCGATACCAAACGTGGTGACAACATAGGAGTAGGCAGCAGGCCCGCCCAACAGACCGGCAAAACCGACGCCATTGACGATGCCGACGTTACGCCCCGAGTTCGCAGGGTCGCGGCTGCCCGCAGCCGAAACAATCAAAGGTGCAACGCATGCCAAGCCCAAGCCTAACAAGGCAAATCCGGCCATGGCCAAATGCCCTTCATGACTCAAGGTCGACAGGCCGATGCCTGCGATCGACACCGCGCCACACGCGAACAGCATGGCAGCACGGCCAATGCGTTCTGCCAGCCAGTCCCCAGTCAAACGACCAATAAACCCGGCGCCAGTAAACAGGCTGATGCCCAGTCCGGCGGTAGAAATCCCCAGACCCGTTTCACGCATCAAAAACTCTTGGCCCCAATCGCTGACCGCGCTTTCACTAATCATCCCGGCAATCATCAAGGCGCCAAGGCCCACCATCAGCGCGGTCATCCAGATATCGGTGGGCGCGGTGTTCTTTTTTACCTCGTGTTCGACGGGCAACAACTCATCTTTGGCCAGCAACAAATGGCTCATCAACAGGCTCAACAGGGCCAGGGTTATTCCGGCAACAGTGAAAGGAATCACCGCACTTTCTTCGGACAAACCTGCCAGGTAACTGGCGAGGATGCCGAACACGAAGCCGCCCAGAGAAAAGAACGCATGGAACGAGGACATGATCGGGCGCTGGTAAAAGCGTTCTATTTGCACACCGTGAGCATTCAGCGCGGTGTCTGCCGCCCCGCGCAGGGCGCCCAGTGCGATGCCGAAAGCCATCGCAAACCAGTATTGGTCAGCCAGCCCGATCCCTATCAGCGATAACGGGTAAGCCAACAGTGTGTAGCGGATCACGGTGCGTGGGCCGAACATGTCGACCAGCTTGCCAACAACAAAGGCGCCAACCGTTGCGCCAACGGCGATCCCCAGGGCAACCATCCCAAAATCCAGGTCGCCAAGAGCGCCTTGCATGCCCAACTTGTTGCGAAACGCGCTAACCCCCACGGACCACGTATAAAAAAGCGCACCAATAATCATGAAGCCCAAAAAGTTGGCCAGCCGGGCGTTACGGATGCGCGGCGTGACGAGCGCGTTATTTCGTTTGTTGGTTAACATCGTTCACCTGTCATGGGCGTTGAACATCGCCCTTTTGTTGTTGTATGAGCGGCTTGATGCTGTAGACCGCTAAGCTGCAAAACGCCGGGGGATCCGTCCCGTAGAGCTTGAGTATCCTCAGTGTTCGACGACGACTCAATTTCGCAACTGACGTGCAGCTGACGCAACCTGAAGCACTCGAGCCTTGCGCGCGCCATAAAGACCAAGCCGCCCGTGCAAAGGCGTGGGCGGCTTGGTGGGCATTACTTCATGGTTGGCATCGAAAACTCGGCGCCTTCACGAAGGTTGGCGGATGGCCAACGCTGGGTAATGGTTTTACGGCGGGTGTAGAAACGAACACCATCGGGGCCGTAGGCATGCAGGTCGCCAAACAGCGAGCGCTTCCAGCCGCCGAAGCTGTGGGACGCCACGGGAACCGGCAACGGAATGTTGATACCGACCATGCCGACTTGAATGCGGTCGCTGAAGTAGCGTGCGGCTTCACCGTCACGGGTGTAAATGCAGGTGCCATTGCCGTATTCGTGGTCATTGATCAGTTGCATGGCTTCATCCATGGTATTGACCCGAATGACCTGCAATACCGGGCCGAAAATTTCGGCGCGATAACTTTCCATGTTCGCCGTCACCCCATCAATGAGTGTGGCACCGACGAAGAAGCCATTCTCATGACCGGCAACCTGAACATTGCGGCCATCGACCACAATCTTCGCGCCTTGCAGTTCAGCACTGTCAATGTAGCCGACGATCTTGTCCCGGTGCTGGGCGGTGATCACCGGCCCGAAGTCATTGCTGGCATCGTCAAAAGCACCAAACTTGAGACCTTGCATGGCCTCAGCCAATTTACCAACCAGCGCATCGGCGACCGCATCACCCACTGCGACCGCGACCGACAACGCCATGCAGCGCTCGCCCGAGGAGCCGAAGGCGGCTCCCAGTAACGAATTCACCGCATTGTCCAGATCGGCATCCGGCATCACGATCGCGTGGTTCTTGGCGCCGCCCAGCGCCTGACAGCGTTTGCCTTGGGCGCTGGCGGTGCGGTAGATGTATTCGGCAATCGGTGTCGAACCCACAAAGCTCATGGCCTGGACTCGCGGATCAAACAACAGCGCATCGACGGCTTCCTTGTCGCCATTGATCACACTCAACACACCCGGTGGCAGCCCGGCCTCGTGCAACAGTTGCGCGAGGTACAAGGTAGCGCTCGGGTCGCGTTCTGAGGGCTTGAGGATAAAGCAGTTGCCGCACACCAGCGCCATCGGCACCATCCACAACGGCACCATCACCGGGAAGTTGAACGGCGTCACGCCCGCCACAATGCCCAGCGATTGAAACTCGCTCCATGAGTCGATATTCGGGCCAACATTACGGCTGTGCTCGCCCTTGAGCAGTTCCGGCGCACCACAGGCGTATTCCACGTTTTCGATCCCGCGCAGCAACTCGCCTGCAGCGTCGTGGCTGATCTTGCCGTGCTCTTCGCCAATCAATGTGCAGATGTGCTGGGCGTTACTTTCCAGCAGTTCCTTGAAGCGGAACATGATGCGCGCCCGCTTGGCTGGCGGCGTGTCGCGCCATGCCGGGAATGCGGCTTCGGCCGCATCGATCGCCCTCTTCACGGTGGCCGTTGACGCCAGTGCAACATGGCGCTGAACGGCTCCGGTGGCCGGGTTGAATACCGGCGCCGTCGGGCCATCCGGGGTGACGATTTCGCCGTTGATCAAGTGTCCGATGATGCTCATAGGTGTCTCCAAAAAAATAAGGGGGCGTTGACGGGTAAGGGTTAAACCCAGAGGGATCGATACAGCGCGATCATCTCTTCAACACTCGGCATACGCGGGTTGTTGCCCGGCGAGCCCGACGCCAGCGCTTGCTCTGCCATGGTGCTGACGACCTGTTCAAAGCGCTGAAAGTCGACACCGAACTCGGCCAGGGTCGGCACCGACAGCTCGGTATTAATGGCCTCAAGGAACGACACCAGTTTTCTGCCCGCCAGCTCATCGCTGTCGCGGGCCAGTGCGGCACCTATTGCGCGAGCACATTGGGCGTAGCGCTCAGGGGCCGAGGGCAGCGACCAGGCGGTAATCGCAGGCAGCAACATGGCGTTTGAAAGCCCGTGCGGCACATGAAAGAACGCACCAATCGGGCGACTCATGCCATGCACCAGCGCAACCGAAGCGCATGAAAACGCGATGCCAGCCAGCGTTGCGCCGATCATCATGGCTTCGCGGGCCGACTCGTCCTTGCCATCGTGATAGGCCTTGCGCAAATTCGGCCCCAGGTAGGCCATGGCCGCCAATGCCTGGCTGTCGCTGTAAGGGCTGGCCTTGCGGCTGACATACGCCTCGATGGCATGGGTCAACGCATCAATACCGGTGTCGGCAGTGGCACGTGCTGGCAGGCTCAAGGTGAGCCTGTAGTCGATAAGGGCCGCGATCGGCATAAAGCCAATACCTGCACAGAGCAGTTTTTCGTCGGTGGTTTCGTCGGTAATGATTGTGAAACGTGTCACCTCCGACCCCGTACCGGCCGTGGTCGGGATGGCAATCAGAGGCAATCCGGCCTCGTTCACCTGACGCGGAAAACGGTAATCGCGAATGTGCCCGCCGTAGCGAGCCAGAATCGCCATCGCCTTGGCGCTATCGATGGGACTGCCGCCGCCGAGCGCCACAATGGCATCGAAGTCGCCCTCGCGCAGCCGCGCTACACCCGCCTCAATGGAAGCCGCTGTCGGCTCCGGGACCGTGTCGTCAAACACTTCGCCAACAATGCCGCGCGCCACAAGGATGTCGTGCAGGCGCTGGGCCTGGCCAAGTTTGACCATCATCTTGTCGGTGACGATCAAAGGCCGGCTGCACCCGAGTGCAGTCAGCACGTCGGGGAGCCGCTGGCTCGCATCGGCGCCCACTTCCAGGATGCGAGGCAAAATGACAGGTACTGACATGAAGCCACCTCATAATATTATTTATTGTTGTAAAACGAGACGAAATGTATCGTTATAAGAATATTATGTCGATAACAAAACAAAAAAAAGGAGCACCTCAGCGAGGTGCTCCTTTTCAGAAGAAGGTGAAATCAGATGTTTAATCGAGCGCTGCGGGCGCCTGCATCAGTTCGCGAAGCTGTTCTGCCGCCTCGCGCAGCGCGGGTTCAAAAGCCATGAGTTCCTTGAGGCTCTTGCGGATAGTCGGCGCGTGGGCATACAAGCAGGCGACCAGACGTCCCTCACGGTCCTTGACCGGCACCGAGCACGCCACCATGCCGTCGACAAACTCTTCATTGTCCACGCCCATCTCCTGTTGGCGTATGTGCTTGAGTTCTTCTTCAAGCAACTGCGCGTCAGTGATGGTGTTGCGGGCCATGCGTTTAAGCGCCAGGTTGTCGATGATCTGCAAGCGTCGGGTTTTAGCGAAACTACTGAGATAGAGCTTGCCGCTGGCGGTGCACCAGATTGGAACGTGCGCCCCGACCGGCAAGTGCAACTGCAATGGCCAACTGCTTTGGACGCGGTCGTAGTACACCATGTCGATGCCATCGGGCATGGCAATGCCACAGGTTTCATCGAGTGTTTCAGACAACTTGCGCAAAATCGCCTGCCGCTGGGCCTTGTGCCGCGCCGCGTGAATCACCCCCAGCGCGATGTGGTGCAGTCGCTCACTGGGCACAATGCCGCCGCGCAAGTTGGTTTGCAGGTAACCCTCTGCCTGAATCTGCTGCAACAAACGGTGGACACTGGGCTTGGGGATGTCCAGCAGATAGGCCAGGTCCGCCGGAGACAGCGCATGATCGGCCTGCACTACAGCTTCGATGATGTCCAAAGCGCGAGTAATGGAAGAACCTTTGTTACGGGAGTTCGGGCTATCGGTCATCTGGCAGCGGCCTGGCTTGAGAAGACAGCGATTTTTGCGCAACCCGGCAAAGATGTCTAACCACATGGATAAATCGTCAGCGCCCGTGCTTGACCCTCTGCCATGTTGATCTATCTGAAACAAATTTAAACAGGTGCGCTTACAGACGGTGCTTTACCCCGAAACAAAAGAAGTAGATCGTCATTCAAAACGCCCCCGCCTTACGATAATGACGTTTTGATAACTATAAGAAACCTGCCGAGGAGACCTGTTGATCATGGCTGTAACGACCGCCCTCTCACATGGAGAGCGACACCAAATGCGCAACGACCTTCAGGGTAATGTGCAAAAAAACCTCGCGACACTCGTCGAATCATGCCGTTCAGTGGCAGACATGTGCCGAAAGGTCGACATCAACCGCCAACAATTCAATAAGTACCTGGCGGGCCAGCATGTGCCGTCGCAGAAGATCCTGCAGAAAATTTCACGCTATTTCATGATGGAGGCCGAAGATCTTTTCCGCGAGCCGCCGGATTTCAAGAAATTCTACGAAGGCTTCGAAAACGAACTGCCCATCGGATTGCGCGCCTCGGCGCAGTTCAATCATTTCCTGCCACTGGCCAAGCAATCGGTCGGTTTGCTTGATGACTACCTGGGTGTTTATTACCGTTACCACAACTCGTCCATCTACAAAGGCCGAATCCTGCGCTCAGTGACCTGCTTGTACCAAGCGGAGTCCATGGTGCAGTACGTCACGATAGAGCGCTTTCCCCTGCTCGATGGCAGCGGCAAGATCGGCTACTCATTCACCTATCACGGTTTTTGCCTGTTACTGGGGGATCGTATTTTTCTGGTGGATTTCGAAGGCAAGCAGCGCAACGAAATCACCTTCTCGATCCTGACACCGCAACATCGCCGGCCTATTCGCTTTCTCTATGGCCTGGTCACGGGCGTGGCTTCCAGCTCGTTTCGCCAGCCATTTTCGACCCGCATGATGCTGGGCTATGCCGGTAAAGGCCTGATTCGTCGGCAACACCTGCGCAATGCCACGGTATTGTTGCCTAGCGATTTGTCGCTGCCCCTGGAAGTGCGCGAGTACATGACCGGTGACAACGCAACCATCATTTGGGGCGGACAGGACTGACCCTTGGGCTGACCGGAACTCGATTAACTGTGGTCAGCCCAATTGCCACCAACTTGGCAGCAACTGCTGCACCTTGGGCTCGGCAAAGCGGTCGTCGATTAAGAACAAAGTACCTTGGTCGCTCTGCGTGCGAATCACTCGCCCGGCGGCCTGTACCACTTTTTGTACCCCCGGATAGAGGTAGGTGTAGTCATAACCGGCGCCAAATAGCCCGGTCATACGCTTTTTGATCTGCTCGTTGACCGGATTCAGTTGTGCCAGGCCCAAGGTGGCGACAAACGCGCCAATCAACCGCGCGCCGGGCAAGTCGATGCCTTCGCCAAAGGCGCCGCCCAGCACCGCAAAACCAACACCTTGGCTCGACAAGGTGAATTGATCGAGAAACCCCTGACGCGCCACTTCATCCATGCCCCGCGATTGCAGCCACTGCGGCACATGCGGATAGCGCTCGGCGAGTAATTCAGCAATTTGTTGCAGGTAGTCAAAGCTGCTGAAAAACGCCAGATAGTTGCCGGGGCGCTGTTCAAACTGGCGAGCGATCAACTCTGCAATCGGCGCCAGCGACGCCTGGCGGTGCGCATAGCGGGTTGAGATCTGGCTGACCACCCGCACCGTCAGTTGCTCGGCACTAAACGGCGACTCGACGTCGATCCAGACCGTGTCAGCGGGCAGCCCCAGCAGATTGGAGTAATAGGTGCGCGGACTGAGCGTGGCCGAAAACAGCACATTACTCTGTGCGCTGGCCAGTCGCGGGCCGATAAACCCGGCCGGCACGATGTTGCGCAGATTGAGCTGCGACCAACGCTTTTGGGCACCGTCGCGCACGCTGACGTCGAATAAAAAATGGGGATCAAACAGCTCTGCAACCCGATTGAATTGCAGGGCTTCGAAGTAGAACGCTTGCAGGTTGCCCGAGAGTCCTTGCGGGTGATCATTGAGGTAGTCACCGATGGCTGTGATGCAGCCTGACAACGCGCTCAGCCATTTAGCCGGGAGTTGCGGGTGCACGTGGTAAGGTCCGACTTGGTCCTTGTGCAAAGCATTCCATTCCCGATTCAGGCGCTTGAAAGGCTTGTCGAGTGGCGCCGGGGCGTTTTGGCGCACGTTGTTGAGGGTTTGCTGATCAAGGCTGGCGCTGTACATCTGCCGTGCCCGTTCCACCAGATTGTGCGCTTCGTCCACCAGCGTTGCGACCCGCCACTGGTTGGCCTGACCCAAGCCATAAAGCAAGGCCGTAAAGTCGAAATAGTAGTTGTAGTCGGCGATCACCAGATCCGCCCAACGGGCCATTTCCTGACTCAGGTAGTACGGGCACACCTGATGCGCCAGGGCTACGCTGCGCAGTGTTTGCTGGTCCAGCGGTGATTGGCCAACCGCTGCTGCACGCGCAGCAGGCAAGCGATCATAGAAGCCCTTGGCCAACGGGCAGGCGTCGCCATTGCAGGCGTTCTGCGGGTATTCGCAGGCCTTGTCCCGTGCAACCAGCTCCAACACCCGCAGAGTAACGTCAGTGCCAGCAGGAAACAGGATCTGCGCCGCATCCAGGGCCAGCTTGCGGCCGGGGGTCTTGGCAGTCAGAAACAGCAGCTTGTCGAGTTGCTGCTTGGGCATGGCCTTGATCAAGGGGAACAAGGTGCCGATGGTTTTGCCAATTCCGGTGGGCGCTTGCGCCATCAGGCAGCGGCCACCGCTGGCGGTTTTGTATACCGCCTCGGCCAAGGCACGTTGCCCGGTACGAAACTGCGCATGAGGGAACGCCAACTGCTGCGCCGCGTCATCACGGGCCTGACGATGGCGCATCTCCTGTTCTGCCCACTCCAAAAACAGCGCGCATTGCTGATTGAAGAACTGCTCCAGATCGCCCGCGCTCCAGCGTTCCTGAATCCGGGTTTCCTTCTCGCTGACGATATCGAAATACACCAGCGCCAGATTGACCTCAGGCAATTGCAGGTTTTGGCACAGCAACCAGCCATAAATCCGGGCCTGAGCCCAGTGCAACTGGCGATGATTGGCCGGGATGGAGGCGAAGTCACCGCGAAAAGTTTTGACCTCTTCGAGCACGTTGCCCTGCGGGTCATATCCGTCGGCGCGACCGCGTACACTAAGGCTTTGGTACTGCCCTTCCAGACTCACCTCAGCCTGATAGCCGGCGCTGCGTCGCGAGGCCACAGTGCGATGCCCGGCGATGCCTTGCTGCGCGGTGGGCGACGGAGTAAATCGAAGGTCAAGGTCGCCGACCTTGGCCGTGAATTCACACAAGGCCCGCACGGCTACGCGATAGCTCAAGCGCCAGGTTCCTGCCATTGCACATAACACACGGTCACCGGCATTTGGTGCTGCTCGCACAGCGCCAGCCAGCGCAGTTGGTTGTCTTGCAGGCGGTCACCAGGTCCTTTGACTTCAATCATGCGGTAGGTTTTTTGCGCGGGCCAAAACTGAATCAGGTCGGGCATACCTGCGCGGTTGGTTTTAATGTCCTGCAGCAAACGTTGGAACCAGACTTTCAGGTGTTCCGGCGGCAGGCACAACAAGGCGTCTTCAAGCAGGCGCTCGCTCACGTAATCCCAGGCCACAAAAGGCGATTGCACACCAAATTTGGCGGCATAAGTGGCGCGGATGGTGTCCAGGTAATCGCCGCTATCCAACTGCGCCAGACAGGCGTCGAACAAAGCCGCCCGCCTTGGGTAGAAATCGTGCTCCAGCAAGTCGGCCGGGCCGCTTTGATAAGGGTGGAAAAAAGCGCCCGGTAAAGGCGCGAAAATGGCGGGCCAGCACAGCAGGCCGAATAAACCGTTTATCAGGGTGTTTTCTACGTAATACACCGGCGCCTCGGGAGCTTGCAGATGGCTCACCACTTTGAACTCAACTGACAGCGCTTCATTGTGCTCAAGGCTCAGGTCCAAACGCTCGATCGGCATGGCCTTGGGACGCGCACGTGCTGCCAGCCCCAGCTTGCGCCGCAGCCGAGGGAGCATACGCAGCAGTTGCTGCTCTTCGGCATCGCTGAAAGGCGCGTCTTCAGTGGGTTCCGTCAGGGCCATGGCCTGCGCGTACTCACCCAGCAGTTCAAGCACCCGAACTTTGCGTAGCCGCGCTTCTGAGTAGTCACTGTGTTGGTAAACCTGCAACGCCAGAACCAACGCCCCTGCCCGCTCGTGGTACTGCCCCAACTGGAACAACAAGCGTGCACGACGCCGTTGCAGCCAGCGATTGTCGGTGTGGTAGTCCAGAACGTGCGCCAACACCTCGTTAGCATCACCCCCCGCTTCAAACTGTTCGCGGCAGGCATAAAGGTGCAAGTAGCCGTCAATATCGGCCCGCGAGCGCAAGGCACGGGATTCGGGGCTGAAATCGACCTTCTCATAGTTAAACAACCCCAGATCGGCCAATACCAGGTCTGACCAGCCTTGGCTCAGGTTGCCAAAAAACATCAATCGCAAGCGATCACACAACGCACGATGGTTGAGGGTGTAAAGGTGCTCATCCAACGCCGGGTGCCATTCAGCCAGGCTCAGCGGCTGAGTGAAGTCGACGGCCAATTCCTCTAGCCATTCGCTCTTTTTACCTTTGGGTTTAGCGAGGTGTGGACCAAAACGGACAAGAATTTCGGGCTTGGTCAACACATCAAACACCTCGGCCAAGGCCAACGCTGCGTGATCATTCACCCAACCATGCGCTATAAGGGCTTTCGCAGCGCAACGCGTATCGCCGATCTCAGGGTAGTTCAGCTTACTGGCCCGAAAGTGCGTGCCTTTGCGCATTGCCATCCGGACCCACAAGGCTTGTGAAGCGCCCGGCAACTGTGCGAAACCGGCAATGAACTGTTGCTCGTCGGCATTCAAAACGTCCACGTACCGTCCGGCAACCCAATCGAGCACGTGCTGAAAGTTTTTAAGGTAATAAAGCGGGTCTTCGAGGGGATCGGAAATCACAGGCAGAACAAACCACTGGTTTTGGTTACTGGTTATGCATACAGATAGCAGTTAGCCCAGCGCTGTGGCAAATCCTATTGGATGAGCGGCCTCCTTTCACTGTGCCCGTCAGCCGAGCTGGCGGGCAGTGGATAGAGCCATTCAGGTTTGATTGTTCGGATCATGTACCCACAGCGCGGCAATCAGGGAGTTGCCGGACGTGAAATTTGTCTTTTGCATATTGAACAACACGCGAAGCGATGACAAAGGCAAGCCGCTCACCGATTCAAGCCACAGGGCGTCAGGGGTTGATACGCCGCTTGAGCTCATCAGGATCCGTCGAAGCTCATCGAGTGATTGCAGTTTTTCGGGGTAGCGGTGCTCTAGAAAAGCCTCGAGGCCATGCGCTTGCTCGACAAAAGGAGAGTACATGAAACACCCCAACTGCTCGTCGCTGACACCGTGTAACTCCCCCAGGTATTGCGTAACAGTCTTGCGCAATTTATCTATGCGCTTAGCCGTATTAAAGGTCCCCCCCAAGTGTTGTATCAGCTGACCTTTAAAGCACGCGCTAGTTTTATTTTCAATGGCGATGTAGCGCAAGTAAGCTTCCACCCCCACACGGTATTCAAGACCCTCCTGATAGATGCCGCGCAAGCCTTGCAAGTGCGCCGCCAATAACACAACTGCGGCTTGCGGCTCATCAATATCCAGTACCTTTATATTCCATGCGCCCTCAAAAAATATCAGCACCTTAGAATGAAAAATATCTATCTCGTAGGAGAGACAATCAAACACATTGATTACATTCACTTTATTAACAGCTTCTACTGCGTCGGACCTTATCGGTGCAGACAAGCACAATAAATGTTTATAGTCGTCGTCCAGTTTTGAACATAACTTCACGGCCCCCTCAAAGCCTTGAAAGTGCTGACCATTCAGTTCATGCCCCTGCTGTTTTGCGACCCGTTGTACCCACGCCATGTATTCGCTCAAGTGCTTGGGCGGCCGTCGGTCGATTAAAGCATCGACCTCCCCACCCCATTCGCAGGCACGGTGATAGAGCTTGGCGCGTGACAAAAAATCCGTGTAAAAGAACGTCGCGCGGACATCGCCCTGAGTGAGGTGCCCTGACATCAGCACTTGCGTTCGGTCTATCACCGGCTGGAGGTGCTCAAAGGCCGTCGGCCTGTGTTTATCCAAACGGTTTACCTGAGTCTCATCCACGAGCACTAACTCTACGCGCGGGTCGTCATACATAAACAACTCACTGCATTGGGTGTGTATCCGCTCCAAAACCTTGGCGGTCACTCGGGGTTGGCGCAATACGGCAATACGCAACACAAATGTCTCAGGCGTTCGGCCCGCAATACTGAGTTGAGCAGCCCGCAAAAAAGCCAACGTGTAGGCGCATTCTTTGCCGCCTTCATGCACCACCATGACCCGATAATTTCCAATACGCTCAACGCCCCCCGCTGCAACTAACAAGCGTTGTATAAGTAACTGCAAGGCAACACGCTCAGAGCGACTAAAGAAACCCAATAGCCGGTGCAGAACTTGCTGATAAACAAAACGCATGGCTTGTTCATGATAATTATTCATGGGCTATCCCTCCAATTAGAGCGCTGTATTATCAGCAGCCCTTCGGGGCACGCCCACACTTACCTCATCGGCACAGCCCATAACAGACGAGGATTACATACGCACAGGAATAGACCTACACAAAAGGCACACTCAATTGGATATTTATGTAATCAATGAACATCCAAACAAATCTGCCAGGGAGATCAAACATGCATCTGCCGCACTCGAATAAACGCAATCGAATAAATACGTTTAATGCTGCCCATACAAATACGCCCCTGAACCAGTCGTTCAAGGGCGGCATCATCATTCTTAGTGTGTTGAGTCTTGCAGGCTGCGTCAGCCCTCAAGCCGTGGTCAATTGCAACGCGACTCGGCCTCGGCATGGACAGGCGTCCATAAAGCGATGGGCTTCAACGAAGTTTTCAAACGGGAAGACTTTTACCTCCAGGGGCAGCAACAGACGGTCGGCAGTCAACTGATTGATCTCACACAAGGCCCGTTGTATAGCCACTTCGTCCTGAGCAATACCCAACTCCGGCTTGCCGGTGAAGTTGCCAATGCAGTGAACATAAAACTGAATATTTTTCTGAAAGCATTTCAGGGCGGGCAGTTGGGTTTGATTGCCACCTTGCAGGCCATACAAAACCAGGCTGCCGCGAGGTGCCAGTACATCACCCAGCACCGACATTTGGGGGCCCCCAAGACCGTCAAAAACCGCGTCCACACCTCTGCTATCGGTGATCTTGTTAATTTGCCTCTCCAAGTCTTGCTCTTCGGTCACGATCACGTGGTCGGCACCCAGGTTCAACAGGCAATCACGCTCTTCGCTTTCTTTAGTTGCCGCAATCACCTTGACGCCCAAGGCCTTGCCCAACTGCACAAACGAGGGGCCGGCACAGTGGCTGGCATCGGTAATAAGCACCGTTTGCCCAGGCTCGACCTTCGCCAGATCTTTGTACGCGAAATACGCGATCAGCACTGGCGTGTAATGAGTGCTGGCCTGAACCGGGGTCAAAATGTCCGGATAGCGCGTAAGGGCTGAGCGCGGCATCACAATCAGCTCGCCATACACAGGGTAGTCGTTGGCACTTTGAGCCGGAAAGCTGGCCACTTTGTCGCCTACCGACAAATCATCAACCCCCGCACCGACAGCGGTGACAACACCCGCCATTTCATGGCCGATACCCGCTGGCAAACGGGCCGGGCTAGGAGCCAGATTCTGCCGCCAGAGCACGTCATACCAGCTTATGCCGATCGCCTCGACACGCACCTGAACTTCGCCAGGCGCAGGCGCAGAGACGTGCTGCTCTTCAAGCGTGAGCACCTCAGCTGGGCCAAACTTGTGAAAACGGATCGTGCGCGACATCGCAAACCTCGCCTTGTTAATCGCTAATACCACGGGACTTTATCCGGGCTTTGTGCGCAAGACTAACAGACAGCATTAATAGTCGACATGCCTGTCATTGATCCGCAGACATTTTCTCGCCATGAAAAGGTGCTACGTGTACCTGTAAAAAAGAGGAAGTCCGCTTTTTTACGAGGCGACATCGTCAGCAGCAAACCAAGAAAGCCAATCTACCGAGTGACGATTTATCATCTTTGCCAGTAAGATCCCTTACCTGACTCCCCGTTGACCCTCCAGTGAAACCGCCAGATGAACCGTAACGACTTACGTCGCGTCGATCTGAACTTGCTGATCGTCTTCGAAACCTTGATGCATGAACGCAGCGTGACCCGTGCAGCCGAAAAACTTTTTCTGGGGCAGCCGGCGATCAGCGCTGCGTTGTCACGTCTGCGCAATCTGTTCGATGACCCTTTGTTCGTCCGCACAGGGCGCAGCATGGAGCCGACAGCGCGGGCGATTGAGATCTTCGCCTTGCTGTCACCGGCGCTGGACTCCATCTCCACCGCCGTCAGCCGTGCATCAGAGTTCAACCCCGCCACCAGTACGTCAGTGTTTCGCATTGGCTTATCTGATGACGTTGAGTTTGCGCTGCTGCCCCTGCTGCTCAAACGCTTGCGCGCAGAAGCGCCCGGCATCGTTTTAGTGGTTCGACGGGTCAACTACATCCTGATGCCACCGCTGTTGGCGTCGGGCGAAATATCGGTGGGCGTCAGCTACACCAACGACCTGCCCGCCAATGCCAAGCGCAAAGTGCTGCGACGCAGTAAATCCAAGCTATTGCGGGCTGACACCATGCCTGGCGCACTGAGCCTGGATGACTTCTGCGAGCGCCCGCATGCCTTGGTCTCATTCGCCGGTGACTTAAGCGGCTTTATCGACACCGAACTGGAAAAAATGGGCCGCAAACGTCACGTCGTGCTGGCCGTTCCACAGTTCAACGGCCTTAGCACCTTGCTGGCCGGCACCGACATTATTGCCACCGTCCCTGACTACACCGCCGAAGCGCTGACGGCCGCAGGCGGCGTACGCGCAGAAGACCCTCCACTGGACACCCAGGCCTTTGAGCTGCACATGGCCTGGCGCGGAGCTCAGGACAACGATCCGGGTGAGCGCTGGTTGCGGTCGCGGATTCAGATGTTTTTTGGGGATCCGGACAGTCTTTGACAGAAGCGTCTTGAACCGCTCTGGAATGCCTGTTTCAGACGGTTTTCAAGGTCCTTTTTGATCCGCTGCCATCCGTCGAATCCTGCTGAAACCCACTCACTCTGGGGGCATATTTGGGGGCACATCTGCCACTAACACTTTTATCATTTTCAACAAGAACACCTCGTTCGTTATCAAATTTAAGTGAGCATTAGCGTTTTCGCACTCACCGGTTTACTTTTTTCACGTACCATCCCCTTCTCGTTATCATTTTTAAGCTCTCGTTAGGGGATTCGACCATGCAAGTAGGCTTCAAGGCACTTGCCGATCGCTACGGCATCGCGCTTGCACAACCCCTGCGCGTCGAATCGGTGATTGGTACGACACGCAAGAGCCGCGAGAGCAATGGGCATGTCGAAAACACGTATCCCGCCAGTTACCAGCCAGAGGACGACTTCGCGGGACATTTCGGATTTGGTCTCAAGTACGAAGAAATTCACCTCGAGTTTTTCGCCCGTCTGTTTACAGTTGTTGGCCCAGAGCACATCGAAGCCTGGTGCCGGCAAGCGCCCTTTGGCCAATATGCCCGCCGCACTGGGTTCCTCTACGAGTGGCTGACCGGACAGCATCTGGATGTGCCAGATGTCACCAATGGCGGCTATGTCGATGCCGTTTCATCGCAGCAGTATCTGACCCGCGTTGAGCCACTGCGTATACGCCGCTGGCGCATCAACGATAACCTGCCCGGCGTGTCGGCGTTCTGCCCCTTGGTTCGTCGTACCGAGACGGTACAGCAAGCACTGCAATTTGACCTGGATGCGGCACTGCGCGAGCTGAACCAAACCTTTGGCGCCGACATCCTGATGCGCACAGCCAGTTGGCTGACGCTCAAGGAGTCACGTGCGAGTTTTTTGATCGAGAAGGAGTCAGACAAGGGCGACAGGATCCAGCGGTTTGCCCAGGTGATCGCCAAGTACTGTGGCCATATCGAGGATCCGTTGAGCAACGACAGTCTGCACACGTTGCAAGCCGGTATTTTGGGTCATGAGGCCGTCGGGCTGGGCCTGCGACGCTCGCCGGTATTCGTGGGACAGGCGACCATGCGCGAGGACATCGTGCACTACATTGCGCCGCCATTCGAGGCGCTGGCGCAACTGCTCGATGGCCTTAAAGCATTCGAGCTGGCCACGCGGGGCGCCGAGCCGCTGGCCCGGGCAGCGGCACTCGCCTTCGCCTTTGTGTACATCCACCCCATGCGGGACGGCAATGGTCGGATCCACCGCTTCCTGATCAACGACACCCTGATCCGCGATAAAGCAGTGCCTGATGGCGTGATCCTGCCGGTGTCGGCCACCATCACGAGTTCGATCGATTTTCGGGCGCGCTACGATCGTACGCTGGAGGTGTTTTCGCGGCCATTCATGCAACGCTACGCAGCGTCCTATCGGTTTGGCGAACTCGTCGTCTATGAGGACGGCACCTCGAGCAACCTGGTCTTCGATGACTATGACGACGCGCAATTTGCATGGCGCTATCCCGATTTGACCGAACACGTCCTGTACACGGCACAGGTCGTGGCGCATACGGTCCGTACCGAGATGGCCGATGAGGCTCGCGTGCTGGTGATTTTCCAGCGCGCTCAAGAGCGACTCAAAGAGATGATGGAAATGCCGGATCAGGACGCAACCCGCATCATTCGCTCTCTCAAGGAAAACGGCTGGCAGGTATCTGGCAAATTGAAGAAAGCGTATCCGCAGCTGGAGGACACTCACCGGGCGGAACGTGTTGTGGAAGCCGTGCGCTGCGCATTCGAAGAACGATAAGTGGGGAGCGGTGAAAAGCGGCATCCGCTTGATGTGATACCGCTTACTAAAGGTTCGCTTTGAATCGAGGATGCCGAACCTGGCAAGCACTGCGTACCGACCAGTTTCGATTGGAGATCCATCCACTTCCAGTGAATTGCTACATTGGGGGCCTATCTGAGGGGATGTTGCGCAAGAAACGCTCAAGTACATTTTTTGTGATCATTACTGTGTAAATGTCTGCCTGCATGAGCCCATGCACCCATTCGCACGTGGCAGCGGTAAAGACCTCACCTCGACCTTTGTGGAAGTGCACCACCATGCCGGCTCCACGGCTGTGCAAAGCAATGCTGGCGTCGCTAAGGTCGGGCGCCAGGATGGAAGCACGAAACCGGGCATCGCCGTCGCCGAGCATGAATGAATAGACATCCTCGGACCGGCCATGCTCGGCATTGGTCGCCCAGCCCATTGCGAGAATCTGCAATCCGCTGGGCGCTCCGTCTGTGCCGAGCGGTTCTGGAAGGCCGTCGACGAACGTGTATTCGAGGCCATCCACTTCATAGCCAAAGATGTTGGCTTCGTCTGCGAACATGTCCGCGTAGCCGAGGCCCGTCCCCATAAACGCCCAGTGCTCTGGCCTGAAGACTGTGTATCCGCGCGGGTTGCGCGGTGCCATTCCCCCAAAGCTTGCGTATATCCCGCGCAGAGCATTCACCCCGAACGTCGATGCCCCAGGGTAATTCACCCTCGGATCTTCCCAGGCCCCCGTTAGCCGATGAGGCTCGGTAGCCGCCACAGGATCAAGAGCGCCGGCATCGTACTTGTAGGCCACCTGCCGCCGACCCTCATCCTCCAGACGAATCTGCCACATAAAATTGCCGGCGAATCGCGCGACCTTGCCGCCCCCCTCGACAAAGGCGTCGACATGGTCGCGCATCTCCCGCGTCCAGTACTCGTCGTGCCCAACGAAGACGGCGCAGGCGTAGTCCTCCAGCGCGTGCGGGTCGTGATGCAAATCGTCCTGGGTCAGGATATGCACCGTATAACCCTGCTGTTCGGCCCAGACCACAAAAGGTCTCTCGAAAGAAGCCCAGCCCGCCAGCGCGTAGTACTTGGCGTAACCGTTAAGGCCAGCCCATTCGATGAACTCATAGCGCGCTGGCCCTGGCTTGCGGGGCCGGGTCGCGTTGACGCAGCGTGGCGCATCGTCCGGTAGCCACACCTGCCCTCGCGCCCAGGGGCGCTGTGCCGACAGCAACGGTGAGCGGCCACGCGGCGTGCCGGAGTGAAGGCCAAAGTAATGATTGGCACCGCCCCAGTCGTTGTAAGCGGCCCACGTTGATGTGGCCGCGACGAGTACCAAGGCATCGGCACGCTTGCGCAACGCCTTGACGATAAACAGATGATGCCCGAGGACGCTGCCAGCACCGTCCCGTACTTCTACGATATAGCCACCCTGCTCGGCATCAGCCGGGATCGACCATTGCATGAAGACTGGCCAGTGGCAGCCATGCTCATAGGCGCGTTCGGGTATGGGGTGGAATCGAGCATCAAGACTGCCGGTGGTATGCAGCGTGTGGGCAATGGCGCCGTCGCGATAGATCCTGAGCCGCACGTGTGGGCAGTTCGACGACAGATAAAGACAAACCGAATCACCTGGGCTATAGGCGCGACGATCCGAATAGCACCAGGCCGCCGCCGGGCCTGATTCTGAAGGCACTTCAACCCAGGTCTCGCGTGCGGCCTGACGTGGCCCTGAAGTCTGGCTGACGGTCACATTCGCGCCGGGTCGTTCACCTCGTACAGCGGGGGTTTTGAGGTCTGTGGAATTCATTGATTCGTACTCCTTTATTCGGCTGATTCGGCGGATCGACCCGCCAAGGTATTGACCCCGACTCGAGCGCCAGGCGCCTCGATATGCGCAAGGTCGATGCCCGCCGTTTCGTCGATCAGAAACCCTGCCAGGACGGTGACCACGCCCAACCCGATGACATAGCTGACGTACAGATAGCCAAGGTCGGCGCCGCTCAGATAGTTGTGCAGATAGGGCGCAGTGCCGCCAAAGATCGCCACGGACACCGACGAGACCAAGCCGACGCCTTGGGCCCGTGCCTGGGTGGGTACCTGCTCGGAGAGCACCGCGGGGAAAATCGCCGCGATCAACGACCAGGCGCCGAGCCCCAGCACCTGGGCCAGGAACAGCGTGTAGGGTTCAGTGGTCACCATTATCGAGATGGGATAGGTGAGTACGATCACGCCCAGGCCCCAGGCGATGACCATGGGTCGGCGGCCTACCCGATCGGACAACATCCCGCAGACCGGCAACCAGCACACACAGAGGATCTGCGCGAGAAGACTGGCCACATAAGCACCCGTGGCGTCCATGCCTTGGGCAATCGCCGTCGAAGCACCGAACGTGACCCAGGCGTAGTAAGTGACATTGGCGGCCGCAGCCAGCATGACGATGTTACGCGCAACGCGCAGCATCTCCCCCGTGGACAGCTTGCGCGGCGGCCGCGCTTGCCCCTGCTGCGCTACAAACACATGGGACTCCTGCGCACCGCGGCGCAAGAACAGTGCGTAAATACCGAGCACTCCACCCATGGCGAAGCCTATCCTCCAGCCGTAGTCACCCATGGCCTGCGCGCCCAGCAGCCAGGTAAGCGTCGCCGCCACGGCCGTCGCCGCCATCACCCCTAGCGTCACCCCCACATAGACCGAACTCGACCATAAGCCACGGTGTTTGCTTGGGGCGATCTCGGCGACATAGGTGTAGGAAACCCCTGTCTCTCCACCATGGGCGAGCCCCTGCATGAGCCGGAAAAACAACAGCGCGCCCGAGGCATACAGGCCGATGCTCTGGTAGTCAGGAATAAGCGCGATGCCCAGGCTGCTGATCGCAAGCAGCAGCATGGTGAGTACCATGATGGTCCGACGCCCCAGCCGGTCGCTCAGTCGGCCAAACAACCACCCGCCGATAGGCCGTGCGACAAATCCACCCGCAAACACAGCCAGGGTTGCGAGCATCGCCGAGCGCGCATCGGTCTTGTCGAACAGATTGCTGGCCAAGTACACCGAAAAGGTTGCGTACAGGGTCCAGTCAAACCATTCGAGCGCATTGCCGATACCTGCCGCGCGCAACGATTTGAGGCGTCCTTGGTGAGACGTCGTATTGTTCATGGGTTACTTCCTGATTGGATGGGATCGAAGCGATTTGGCAAATCGGATCAAAGGTGCAGCGCGGGATTGGGCTGGCTAACGCCATGGGCAGAAGGGACGCGGACCCGCAGCGCAATCAGCAGCGCGGCCAGCAACATCAGCACGGCCGCCGCGATGAATACGCCTGCGCTGCCACCGAAGCTGAACACTGCACCGCCAGCGGCGGCGCCCGTTGCGATGGCGGACTGCACAGAGGCCACCACCATGCCTCCGGCGCTTTCCGCCTGATCAGGTACCGCACCGGCAACCCAGTTCGACCACGCCACCGGCACCCCACCAAAGGCCAAGCCCCAGATCGCCAGGAGTATCGCCTGCCCCGGCAACGATGCCGGCAACAGCACCAACGCCAGAGCTGCAACGCCGACCAGTGCGGGCATCAACACCAGAGTGGCCAGCGGGTGGTGCTCCAGCAGCCTCCCGGCCAACAGCGTGCCGACGAAGTTGGCCACACCGAACCCCAGCAACATCAGTGACAGCCCTTGCGCGCCAATGCCGGTCGTCCCTTCAAGGAATGGCCGAACATAGGTGAACATCGCAAAGTGCCCGCTGTGCACCAGCACACAACCGAACATCCCCATGGCGATGCCTGGGCGCTGCAACACCTCTAAAACAGTGCGCAGCCTTGCCGGCCGACGCGGCGCGAGGCGCGGCAGCGTGAACGACTGAAACGCCAGGGTCACCATGCCAACTGCCGCCGCGGCAAAGAACGCGCTGCGCCAGCCATACAGCCCGCCCAGATAGCTGCCCAGCGGCACTGCAACGACCGTCCCGATGGCAATGCCGCTGAAAATGATCGATAGCGCCCGGGGCAATAGAGCACTCGGCACCAACCGCATCGCGACCGCCGCAGCCATGCTCCAGAACCCGCCAAGGGCAATACCCAGCAAGATGCGCATCAACAACAGCACCGCAAAGCTGGAAGAAACGGCGACCAATAAATTGGAAGCGACCATCAACGTGGAAAACCCCAGCAACACCCAACGCCGATCGATGCTGCGGGTCAGGCCTGGCACCAACAAGCCGGCGAACAGCGCGACGACGGCTGTCACCGTTACCGCCTGGCCAGCCAGCGCTTCGGACACTCCCAGGTCGGTCGCCATCAGCGTCAACAAACTGGCCGGTAGGTACTCAGCGGTCAGTAACCCAAACACCCCCATTGCCAACGAAAAGACGGCCATCCACGCGGGCGTTGCAGGCTCTACATCCAAGCCGACGCCAGGATCGCGTTCGGGTACGGCATTACAGATACAGTCATTCATTGCACGGATCTCCAAATCTTTATGGCGAGCCGCAGTCTAGGCGCCGGAATCCGGATGATCTATGATCCAAAGTCTCCACTTTTTGACTAAAACTCCTGAACGATGCCTGAAGATCAGTTTGCTCTCTCCTCGGACCTCATTAACGAACTGTTGCGCGGCATGCGCCTGCGCGGTGTCGAATACCGGCGTATCCAGGCAGGCCCTAGCTTCGGTTTGGGCTTCACGGAAAAACCTGGGCACGCCTGGTTCCACTTCATCGCCGTCGGCAATGCGGTGCTGCGAATGGAGGATGGCACCACCTACGCGTTGTCTGCCGGCAACGCCGTATTCATCTCCCATGGCGCGGCCCATCAACTGCTTTCACATCCAGACGCGCCTGTTCTAGACATCGACCGTCTGGACGGCGCCCCGCTCGGTGACACCGTCAGCGCAGTGGCTACCGGAGCCGATGCCAACCTCATGCCGAGCACTATTTTGTTCAGTGGTTGTATGGAGTTTGAACTGGGCAGTATCCATGGCCTTGGCAGGCTGATGCCGGGCCTGATGCTGATTGATGCCGGCGGCCAGCGTTATCCCGGTCTGGTACCGATCCTGACCACCATGGAACGCGAGGTTAGCGCCGCACGTATCGGCTTCGCCGGTATCCTCGCGCGTTTAGCCGATGTGGTAGCGGCCATGGTCGTTCGCGGCTGGGTAGAGTGCGCCTGCGGCAATGCCTCAGGCCTGGTCGCCGCCTTGCGCGATCCACGCTTGGCTGGTGCACTGTTAGCGCTCCATCAGCAACCGGGCCGCGACTGGACCGTTGCGCAGTTGGCAGAGCACTGCAATACCTCTCGCTCGGTCTTCGCGGACCGCTTCCAGGTAACGATTGGCATGGCCCCGCTGCGCTATGTCACCGAACTGCGAATGCGGCTTGCGAGCCAGTGGCTGACCCTCGAAAGGCTGCCGATTGAAGAGGTAGCGCAGCGTTTGGGCTACACATCGCAGGCCGCTTTCAGTCGCGCTTTCAAGCGTATTACGGGTAAGACACCTGGATTAAGTCGCAAGGTGAGGCAGTAGGTAACGCCAACGCAGATACCTGCGCTGCAACGTAATTCCCTTATTTTGTGTCTTATCGCTTTATTTCTGACTTTTTACACAACTTATTGGATTTATCCATCATCAAGCCCATCAATTGAGGATTGGGAAAAAATGGGGGTAAGCCAAAACTTTCTCGACCTGAAACTACCGCCCTGGAGCCCAGTCAACATATTTTTGGGGGCTCCGGACAGCCTCTGACAGCCGCCCGGCACCTTATTGCTTGCTCGTCGCAGGATCGAGGCAGGCATAACTGTCGGCATTATCGATGTCGCCCTTGCCCACATAACGTGCAACCTGCGGATAGGCACACAGTGGTCGTGTGCGCACGACTTTGCCATCTTCGATTTTTGAGGCAACGATGCGCTGTGGCGCCACGCCGTGCTCGACCCAGCTGTCGATATAGCCCAGCTTGTTGAAGGTGTCGCAACCCGCGCCGCCATAACAATGGCCCATGCCGGGGATCAGAAACAGGCGAGCCGAGGAACGCGCTGCATCGCCTGAATCACGCAGCAGTGATTGGTAATAGTCGATCAGTTCTTGTCCGTTATGAAAGTCGTTCCAGCCCACATAAAGCAGCAGCTTTGCACCCCGGTCGAAGAAGGGTGCGAGGTCAGTATCAACATGCAACAACGGACCGAGCTTGCTGACGGCCTCATTCACGGTTTTGTCCCAGTCAATGGTTGTCCAGTCCCAGTCGGGATCCTGGAAGGCGGCGTACTTGAACAGATCCAGCGCTACCGGGAACGGTTTGCCATCAACAAACTCGCCAAGCACGCTTTCATTCCCTTTAGCCGGGCCTGGAAAAATGACCTCTTGGGTACGCGGGTTGATCGGCCCCTGATAGATCTGCTTCATTAACTTGACCTGCGCTGCCGTCAGACAATCGGGCGTCTCGGCGCCCTTGCACAGCAATTGCTCAGGTTCAAAATTGCAATGCTCAGGGTCGTCGATAAACCCCTGTTTGAGGCCTATCGGTGAGGCGCACGCCTTGAGCGCGGCCTGGCTGATCATGTCGAATTTGGCCTGGGTCATGTGCGCATCGGGACTGCGGCTGATCAACCAACTGGGCCAGAGCTGGGCTGCGTTGAACTTGACCAATGGGTTGGGCGGCGCGCCCGCCACAATGCCATCGTAATCATCGGGAAAGCGCTTGGCTTCGATCAAACCTTCCAGGCCGCCCAGCGAGCAGCCGATCCAGTACGAACGACGGGCCGACTCACCGTAATAGGCCTTGATCAAAGCCTTGGCATGGACCGTCATCAAGTGATCGGCGCGCCACGCATAGTCGATCAATTTTTCCGGGTGGCCCAAAGCGAACTGCCCACCCTTGCCCTCTTCAGTGCTGCTGTCGTGACCGGTATCCGTCGCGGCTGTGGCGTAGCCCTGCTCAATGCCGGTAATGAGGGTCGGAAACATCATGGCCCCGCCCCAGCCAAAACTGCCGACGCCGAGAAACTTGCCATTCCAACCTGTAAGCGGTAGCCACACTTCTATCTTGATGTCTGAATCGCTGCTGGGTTTAAGCGTTGCGGCAATTCTGCAAAAAGCCGGATTGGGCCCGTTTTCTGCGGCTCCTGCCACGTTCATGCCGGAAAAGCTCGCCAGTCGCGTCAGCGGGTTTTCCGGCATTTTGTACTGCCCGCCAGCAACGGTCTCGGCGACCGTAATGGTCGCATCAGGCAAGGCCAATGCCGCCAACGCGCTGCAAGCATCCATCGCCTGGGCACCCGCTGCCATCGATAACGCCAGCAAGCCGATGACGGCCGCACTACCCCGGCATACCAGACGCTGAACAGAACGCTGATGATTCATATCCATATCCCTGCCTTTCGATCACGTTAAAGGACCCGCACTGCGCGCATTCAGCTCGGTGGGTACGCTAGCACGACCTTAGTTGCATCAAGAGAAAGTTCAAGCCACACCCCACAGAATTACAGTACGTAGTCCACCTGATGCCGGGCAATCCGTAAATCGCCCAACTCTTGACGCACCCGCAGGTGCTCTGGGTGCGTGGCATAGGCGGTCAACGCCTCATGAGAATCGAACTCGCTGTAGAGCACGACATCACACGCGTAATCTATCCGGCTGATATCAACCCCGATCTCAATTTTCAGTAACCCGGGTATCAATCCGGCGAGCCCTTCAAAACGCTCTTTGACAAACAAGCACGCCTGACGATTCCTTTCCGGGGTGTCCCCCGCAAGGTTCCACATCACAATATGTTTGATCATGGCTGCCTCTCTGCGGTGCCTTCCATACGCGTCATATCAACCCTTGTTTTTCTGGTAAACATCCACGAACACCGCCGCCAGCAACACCGCGCCCTTGATCATTTGCTGGTAATCGATGCCAATGCCCATGATCGACATGCCGTTGTTCAGCACCCCCATGATGAAGGCGCCGATGACCACACCCACCACTTTGCCCACCCCTCCGGATGCCGAAGCACCTCCGATGAACACCGCGGCGATCACATCCAGTTCAAAACCTGTACCACCGCGCGGTGTCGCGCTGTTGAGGCGAGCAACAAAAATAAGACCCGCCACTGCGGCCAGAACCCCCATGTTGACGAAGGCAAAGAAGGTCACCCGCGAGGTGTTGATCCCCGACAGTTTGGCGGCCTTGAGGTTGCCGCCGACTGCGTAGATCCAGCGACCGATTACGGTGCGATTCATGATGAAGGTGTACACCGCGATCAGCACGCTCATGATCACCAGCACCGTGGGGATGCCGCGGTAGGTGGAGAGCAAGTAGCAGAAGTAAACGAGGAGCCCTGCTACCACACCGTTTTTCAGTGCAAACAAGGCTAGCGGCGCAACACGGCCACCGCTTTTTTGGGTGCGAGCACGGGCGCGGTATTCGATCACCCAAAAGATCACCGCCACAGCAATGCCCAGCAGCAATGAGGTGATGCGTACACTCTCATGGGCAAAAACATCGGGAATGAAGCCCGAACTGATGGCTGAAAACTCCGGGGGAAACGGTCCGATTGACTGCCCTTGGGAGATGGCAATCGTGGCGCCACGAAAAATCAGCATGCCCGCGAGGGTCACGATGAACGATGGCATGCCCCAGACTGCCACCCAATAGCCTTGCGCCGCCCCAATCAAGGCGCCGGTCAACAGGCAAATCACCGTTACGGTGAAGAAGTCCAGGCGGTACTGCACCATCAGGACGGCGGCAATAGAACCAATCACCCCGACGACCGAACCGACCGACAGGTCGATATGACCGCAGACAATGACCATCAACATACCGAGCGCCATGACGACGATGTAACTGTTTTGCAGCAGCAGATTGGTCAAGTTGAGCGGCTGCATCAGCGCTCCACCCGTGGCCACCTGAAAGAACACCATGATCACAATCAGCGACAGCAGCAGACCGTATTCACGAGCGCCGCGCTTGAACGATGTCAAGGCATTGGGTTTGGATGAGAGAGGCAGACTGACTTCGCTCACTGGATCACCTCATTTTTCATGATTGCGTGCATGATTTTTTCCTGCGATGCCTCGGCGATCGGAAACTCGCCCACAAAACGGCCTTCGTTCATCACATAGATACGGTCACAGGTACCGAGTAATTCGGGCATTTCCGAAGAAATCATCACCACCCCTCGCCCCTCGCTGACCACTTGATTGACCACCCCGTAGATCTCGTATTTGGCGCCCACGTCGATACCGCGGGTAGGCTCATCGAGGATCAGTACTTTGGGGTCAGAAAAAAGCCATTTGCCCAACACGACTTTTTGCTGGTTGCCGCCCGAGAGTTTTTCCACCGACTGGGCAACGTCCGCGCTGCGAATCCGCAAGCGAGACCGGTAGTCGACAGCCACCGCCGTCTCTGAAAGCTCATTCATCACCCAGCGTTTGGACACTGCGCTCAAATTGGCCATGGAAGTGTTGCGCGTGATGCTCTCCCCCAGCACCAATCCGGCACCCTTGCGGTCTTCGGTGGCATACGCAAGACCTTGATCGATGGCTTTGCGTACGGAGCCCAGGTCAACCTCTCGTCCTTCCAAGTGCGCTTTACCGCGAATATTCACGCCGTAGGATCGACCGAAAACGCTCATGGCAAACTCGGTACGGCCAGCCCCCATCAGGCCGGCGATCCCGACCACCTCGCCACGTCGAACATGGAAGTTGATGTTGCGGATTCGGTCACGCTCGGGACGCTCCGGATCGCCCACAGACCAGTTCTGAACCTCGAACAAGGTTTCGCCAATATCAGGCACCCGTGTGGGGTAGCGATCCGACAACTCCCGACCGACCATGGAACGCACGACCCGCCCCTCATCGATGCCTGCGGTACGGCAATCAATGACATCGACAGTAGCGCCGTCACGGATCACGGTGATTTCGTCGGCGACCCGGCCAATTTCGTTGAGTTTGTGAGAAATGATGATCGATGTAATGCCTCGACTCTTCAGCTCCAGCATCAGATTGAGCAACGTATCGCTGTCCTTTTCGTTCAGACTGGCCGTCGGTTCATCAAGGATCAGCATGCGCACGTCCTTGGCCAGCGCCTTGGCAATCTCCACTAATTGCTGCTGGCCAATGCCGAGCTTGCCCACCAGCGTTTGCGGTTGAACATTGAGGCCAACCCGGGCCAGCAACTCACGCGCCCGCCGGTGAGCCTGATTCCAGTCGATAACCCCGAAACGAGAGATCTCATTGCCCAGAAAAAGGTTCTCGGTGATCGACAGCATCGGCACCAGCGCCAGTTCCTGGTGAATGATGCAGATCCCCAGCGCCTCGCTGTCGCGCAAGCCCTGAAATGTTCGGGGCGATCCATCGAAGTGGATTTCGCCGTCGAAACTGCCATCGGGATAAACCCCGCTGAGGATTTTCATCAGCGTTGATTTCCCGGCACCGTTTTCGCCACAAATGGCGTGGATCTCCCCATCCCCCACTTTCAAGTGGACCCCGCTCAGGGCCTTGACCGGGCCGAAGCACTTGCGGATGTTGCGCATGTCGAGAATCGTTTTGCTCATTTTCTCTCTCCTGCCAGACGGACTTCCACACTCACCGCCGACGGCTCAATCAACTAGCGCAACTGCTCAAGGGTGTAGAAGCCTGTCTCGTCAACCAGGACTTTCTGCCAGTTTTTGCTATCAACCAGTTGCGGGGTCAGTAACTGGGTGGGCACGATCATCGATCCGTTGTCATAGGACGTGGTGTCGTTGACGGTCACCGGTTTGGCGCTCAGTTCGGCGTCCATCATGTGTGCCGCCGCTTCAGCCAGCGCGCGGGTATCCTTGAAGATTGTCGAGGTTTGATCCCCCCGGATGATCGACTTGATGCTGGAGATCTCCGCATCCTGACCGGTGACGATTGGCATCGCTGACTTGCCACTGCCATAGCCCACGCCACGCAGGGATGACACCACACCATTGGCAATCTGGTCGTTCATGGCCAGCACTGCATCCAGGTGAGCGGTGCTGTAGAAGGCACTCAGCAAGTTGTCCATGCGCGACTGGGCCAAGGCACCGTCCCAATTAGGGGTGGCCACCTTGTCCATGGCTTGCTGGCCGCTGCGCACCACCAACTTGCCGCTGTCGATGTAAGGCTTGATTTGCGACATCACGCCGGCGTACACCACATGAGCGTTGTTGTCATCGGTCGAACCGGCAAAGATTTCCAGGTTGTACGGACCTTTGCCTTGCTTGAGTTCCAGCGACTCGACGATCGACTCACCCTGCAATACCCCGGTGCGGTAATTGTCGAACGTGACGTAATAATCGAAGTCCTTGGAGTTGCGAATCAGACGGTCATAGGAGATGACCTTGATCCCCTTCTCCCGAGCCTGCTTGAGCACGTCGGCCATCGTGGTGCCGTCAATCGGCGCTACGATCAGGCCCTTGATGCCCTTGACCATCATGTTTTCGATTTGTGAAAGCTGAGTCGGAGCCTCGTACTGGGCATATTGCAGGTCAGTGTCATAACCCAGTTTTTTCAGCGAGTCGACGATACTCTTGCCATCGGACACCCAGCGCGCCTCGGTTTTGGAGGGCATAGCGATACCAATGGTGCCTTTGTCACTGGCCTCGTTCTTGGAGCAGGCACTGACGGCCAAACCCAGTACCACGGCTGCAGCAAGCTTGATGATCGTGTGCATAACGTCCTCTCATTTATTGTTGTTGTCTTTTTTCAGAGACGCAGCATCCCTCTCGGCTCCGTTAACTGAGCCGATCGGGGCACTTCGCGTACCAGAACTGCGGGTGTCTACAACGCCAGGAGTACTTCCTGGCCATTCGCATCAGCGGACTCGAACAGGGCTTCGAGGATCACGTTGATGTCATGCGCCTGTGTGGCAGGCACTGTGGAGGCGCTACCGGTGCGCAGCGACTGGGTGAACACTGCGGCCTCACGGTCAAAGTACACAGGGTTGCCGATTTCGGCGATTTCCGGGGAGTACACCGTTTTGCGTACAGCCCAGATTTCCGGAAAGCTGTTCTCGTTCCAGTGAGTCCAACCTTGCTGGTGACCATTTTTGCCATCGTGGTAGAGCTTGTACGATGCGGGCATCGGCGTGGAATGCATCACGCCATGCGTGCCGTAGGCCGTGATGTCCCAGCTCTCGGTCCAGGGCATTGGATCCCAGGACATGAAGTCGATGGTGATCAACTTGTCGTCGTAGTTGAGTACCGCACCCACTGCGTCTTCACGGGCCGACTCGCTCATCTGCCCCGCGAACTTGCTGATCCGTGCATTGACTGAACGCGGTTTGCCAAAATGCAGCAGGATCCGGTCAATGGTGTGGCAGCCGATCACGTAGAAAGCGCCACCACGGTCACCCGGCTGTTTCATGTGGTTAGTATCGGCTTCATCGTGGGAACAACCGGCGTGGGCGCGAACTTGCAGCACTTTGCCGATTTCACCGCTTTGCAGCACTTGCTGCATTTTTTCTACCGACGGGGCATAGCGCCAGCAGTAGCCGACCTGAAACAGACCTCCGGTGCGCTCGACCGCGTCGACAATTCGCTGGGTGTCCTGAGTACCACGACCTGCTGGCTTCTCGCAGAGCACCGCCTTGCCGGCCTCAAGTGCTGCAATCGTCCACTCGGCCATCAGGTAGCTTTTGGGGTGCACCAGCACCACATGCACCTTAGGGTCTGCCAGTATTTCTTCCATGCTACGGGCCTGCAGGCCCAACGCATCACAGAACGGCTCGAGTAAAGGACTGTCATCGTAGGCGCCCAAAAACTGCACATCGGCCATGCGCTTGAACGCTTTTACCCGACCCGACGTGTGCGGGTGAGTGATACCCAGGCAAGCCACGCCAATGGTGGTGCCACTCTCAAGTGTGTAGGACATAACGGTTCTCCTGGTGTTCTGGGCCAGACTTGCGAATCAACGAGGCAGCGTCAGAGCCTGACAGCACGTCCGGTCTTGACCGACTCTACGGCGGCATCGGCCAACTGCAACGCCTTGAGCCCGTCCTGTACGGTGGTCGGCATCGGCTTTTTGTGCACCAGTGCATCGATATAAGCGTCCAGTTCCGACTTGTAAGCTTGCTGGTAGCGCTCGAGGAAGAAGTTCAGCAGCGGCTCGCGCGCATCAGTCACATCCTGATTCCAGCGACGGATCGTGGTGGGTCGCAGGTTGTCCATTTGCAGCATGCCGGTAGAGCCGAACACTTCAATACGCTGGTCATAGCCGTAGACCGCCTGACGGCAATTGTTGATGTGGCACTGTTTGCCGGAGGCTGTTTGCATCTGCACCATCGCGGTGTCGTAATCGTCGTACTTTTCCATCAACGCCGGATCGATCAGGCGGCTGCCAATGGCCGTCAGTTCGACCGGTTCTTCGCCCAGCAACCAGCGACCGATATCCAGGTCATGAATGGTCATGTCGCGGAAAATCCCCCCCGAATGCTCGATGTAGTCTTCCGGCGCCAGCCCGGGATCGCGGCTGGTGATAATCACTTGGCGAACTTCACCGATATCGCCCGCCTCGATGGCGGCACGCATTTGGGCAAAGGTGGTTTCGAAGCGACGGTTAAAGGCCAACATGACGCGACCGTTCAGGCGCTCAACTTCTTCCACTGCGGCCAGACTCTTGACCATGTCCAGGTCAATCGGCTTTTCGCACAACACGGCCTTGCCCTGACGCACGGCCCGCAACATGAGGTTGATGTGGGTGTGAGTCGGGGTGCCAATCACGATGGCGTCGACATCGGCACGGTCAATCGCGGCTTCGCAGTCGGTCATGGCTTCAGCGCTGAGTTCGTCGGCCAGCCTTGCAGCGGCATCAGCGAATGGGTCGGCGACAACCACCAGGGTGGCGAACTTGCTGGCTGCCACGTTGGCAGCGTGAATTTTGCCGATTCGACCGGCGCCAAGAACTGCGATACCTACCATTTTTATCTCTCCTGAAAACGCTATTGTTCGTTGTTGTAGCCAAGGAATTTGTTAGGTGAAAGCCGTGTATCAAGCCGGAAATTTGATGTTTTCAAATTGCGCCATGGTCGTTTCGAAGGCTCTTTTGGCAGCGACATCCAACGGCAGCTTGCGCAGTTCGGCGCTGATCAGCTCCACGCCCCACGGCCCGCGATAACCCACATTGACAACGTGCTGGATGAACGCAGGCACATCCAGATCGCCTTCGCCGCATAACTTGCGATGATGGGTCGAGTCGTTCAGCAACGACCCGACAATGGTGGAGCTGGCATCGTCCAGCTCAATGGACTTGATCAGCTCCAGCGGGAGCTTGGCGATTTCGTCGAAGCTCATGCCGCCGCGCGCCACATGCCAGGTGTCCACGAGCAGGCCGCCGTTGGGGCGCACGCCATCGGCAACAGCAATGGCCCGATCAATGGTGTTTACGCTGGAAAACGGCAAGAACTCAATGACCACGTTGACACCGCTGGGCTTTGCCCGGTCGCACAGGACTGCAAAAGCCTCACGCATGCGCGGTACATCGGGAGGGCCTTGTTCAAACAATCCACCCGCGACCTTGAGGCTGCGAGCGCCCAGTTCGGCGGCAATATCCAGTAACTCGTCGCGCACCTTGTCCGAAGCCGCACGCAGCGGGCCATCCAGGTGCCAGTCGGTCAGAAACTCGACTTCCAGGTGTTTGATGCCGTTGTCCTGAAAAATACTGCGCACCGTGGAGAGGCCCAACTTGGCGACGTTGTGAACCAGATCGGCATGTACCAGGCCCATACCGCGCCAGCCGGCCCTGGCTGCCGCTTCAGCTCGCGATTGCAGCGAAAATGGGCTGATCTCGCAAGGCGCACCCGGGTAGGTATCACCCGCAAGGGTCCAGTAAGCAGCCAGTAATTCAACAGATTTGTCAGGCATGACGATCACTTTTGTGGAGAGTTGAATACGAAGGTTCGATGCATCAGTTCGGGTTCAGGACAAAGTCCCAATTAACGGCCAAAAACGGTACTTGCAAGTCATAACGCTGGGCGGTGACCACGTCAGTTTGTGTGGTGAACTCAGCGATCAGCTCCTTCTTGACGCCGAACACGGTGTCTTCGTGCAAGTACGGGCAATCCGGG
This sequence comes from Pseudomonas sp. CCC3.1, assembly GCF_034347405.1. Classification (NCBI taxonomy): domain Bacteria; kingdom Pseudomonadati; phylum Pseudomonadota; class Gammaproteobacteria; order Pseudomonadales; family Pseudomonadaceae; genus Pseudomonas; species Pseudomonas sp. CCC3.1. The sequence continues at coordinate 2,589,033 of NZ_CP133778.1, read as the reverse complement.
GTAAAGATGTGGGTGATGACTTGATCGAAACCCGGGGCCGTCACGATAAAGTGCAAATGCGCAGCGCGATGAGGGTGGCGTCCCAGCTCGCCCAGCAGCTTGCCCACCGGGCCATCGGCCGGGATCGGGTAATGCCGAGGTTTGACCGTACGAAAGGCGTAGTAGCCGTCAGCATCCGAGGTAAACAACCCGCGCAGGTTGTAGTCTGGCTGCAGGCCTTTTTGCTGCACGTCGTAGAAGCCGTCATCGTTGGTTTGCCAGATGTCTAGCGTCGCTCCGGCGATGGGATTTCCGGCGATATCAAGTACCCGACCGCTGACCAGGGTCGGCTCGCCCTTGCCGTCCAGGCAGATGTTGGCGCCGCTCTCGTAACGTGGCGCATCGGCCACGTAGAACGGGCCAAGGATGGTGTTGGGGGTAGCGCCCTTGGGGCGACGGTGATTGATTGCATCCACCAGCATGGTGGCCCCTACCACGTCCGACAGCAGGATGTACTCCTGACGCCAGTCCGTGCACATTTGCCCGGTCTGGGTCAAAAATTCGATGGCCGTAAACCATTCATCGTGGCTGGGCTCGATTTCTTTGATCGCCGCATGCAAGTGCCGGGTCAGTACCGCCATCACCTCACGCAAACGCGGGTTGGCCTGGTCGCTGATACGGGCATTGACGATTTCAGCAGAGCGTTCTTCTTCGAAGAGCCCGCCAACCGGGATCTCGGTATCCAAGTGCGCAGTCATGGCGTGATGTCCTTGAACAATTTTATTAAGTCGGGTGTACGTAGCTTGCCGTCTGTTCAGTAAGCGTTGGCGCTGAGCTCACCTGCTCGCCATTTACGCCCGCTGAGACGCTGTTCCATGAACTGTTCAATCTGCTCCAGGGTCATGCCCTTAGTCTCTGGCAGCCACAGGGTGCAAAAGATAATCGAGCCGATATTGATCACCGCGAAGAGGAAGAACGTCATGCCCCCCAGCTCGCTCAGCAACACCGGAAACAGGAAGGCGACGATCGCGTTGAACACCCAGAACACACCGACCGCAATCCCGTTCATCAGACCCCGCACGTGGTTGGGGAACAGTTCAGACATCAGCAACCAGTACACCGGGCCGATACACATCTGCATGAAGAACAAGAACACCAGCACACCGGTCAACGCCATGTAGCTTTGCAGCAGCGAGTGCGGCATGAAGTTGATCACCACGCCGAGGAAAATCTGCGCCAGCACCACCACAACCAAACCCATGAGCAGCATCGAACGACGGCCCATGCGATTGATCAGCCACATGCCGATCAAGGCAGCAATGACCGAGACCACGCCGTTGCCGATGGTCGCAACCAACGCGGCATTGGTGCCCATGCCTGTTTCCTTGAGGATCATCGGCGTGAAATAAATGAAGGCATTAACCCCGGTGAATTGCAGGACGAAGCCCAAAGCGATACCGATGCCCAGCAACTTCAGCAACCACGGTTCCTTTAAAGCCCTGAGGCCACCGCCATGACGTTGCTCCTTGGCACATTGCTCGACGATTTCTTTCAGCTCACCGTCCACTTCGGCCTGCGTATCGCGGATGCCTGCCAGAATGACTTTTGCCTCATCAACCCGACCTTTACCCACTAGCCAGCGCGGCGATGCCGGTACGAATCGCATACCGACATAGAGCAATACGGCCGGGATCAGCGAAATAGCCAACATAAAACGCCACGTTAGCGGGCTGTCGAACAAGTGCGCCAGACTCGCACTGGCGATGTAAGCCAGGCATTGGCCGGAAACAATCATGACTTCGCTCTGACACACTAGCCGCCCACGATGACGCGGCGCCGCCAGCTCGGCGATCAAAACCGGAACCGTAGAGGATGCACCGCCGACAGCGATGCCCAGAATGAAGCGAGTGGCAACCATCACCCACAGTGTCGGCGCGACAGCTGTACCTATCGCACCCAGTGCAAACAATATTGCCAGCGCCTTAAGCACGCCCAAGCGGCCATAGCGGTCGGACAAATGCCCCGCAAACAAGGCACCAAATGCACCGCCAAAAATCAGCGCCGAGGCCACCAGACCTTCGGATACAGGATTCAATCCCAAGCCACCCTGGCTGGCATCGAGCGCCATGAAAGGCAAGGCTCCGGAGATGACTCCGGTGTCATAACCGAACGCCAACGAGCCCATAGTAGTGATGGCCGCGATACGCCAAAGTATTTTCGACGACGCACTCGCCGCGGTTGGGTGATTGGACATGAGGTCAACCTTTATTAAATTTATGTGTTCGCTCAGTGGAGGTGAGACTACTGCGATTGAATCGGAAAACAAATGCCTGATTGGCAAATGTGTTTTCCTCCTGGTGGAAAACTGAAAGGGGTGGTGACGAGCCTTGCCGGGCCCGCCACTCAACTGGGTGCAAAGCTCTAGAACTTGGCCTGCACTTTCAGGCCTGCGATCACTGCGGCATCGATTTCACGCACGCCACCGGGGTATTTCACGTATTGCACGTTCGGGCGCACCGTCAGCCAGTGGGTAACGTGAAAACCGTAGTAAATCTCGCTGCTTATTTCGTTGTACTGCAACGGTAGATAAGCCGGATTGTCGTAGTCACTGATGCCGTTTTGCTCATTCTGCAAGCGCGCACGCTCACGGTAAGCCGGGTTGGTGTGAACCTCGGCAACGCCAAAGCCCAGGTCATCCAGCGGTCGGCTGTCGAACGGACCTTTATAGACGAGACCTGCCTGGATGAAATGATCGACTCGACTGGTCGCCTTGTCGTGAGAGGTAAAGTTGGCAAATACCGAAAGGCCTCGACGGCTATCACTATCGCGCGCGGTCAATTGCTGCTGTGCCACCAACCAGTAGCCATGGCGACTGGAGTGTTGTTTGAACGCGTCACCGGAGAGCGGTTGCGCAATGCCGTTGATGTCATCGCGAACATCGTCGGCCTTGGCGGTGCTCTTGTAATAACCGAGGCGATACTCACCTGCCAGCCCATTTATTTTCGGGCGCCAGACCAATTCGACAGGGATCACCGCACCTTGAGTACCACTGCCGCTGAGCTTGAAGCCATTACCCGTTTCCAGATACGAGGGGTTCTGCTCAAACACCCCAATCTGCGCATACCACTCGGGAGCAAACTGGTAACGCGTGCGCACGGCCCACTGGCTGACGGGCCAGTTGTACCAAATATCGCCAATCCAGTTTGCTGCCTGCGCACCGCAGAACGGCGTGCTTTGAAAGTCGCATGGGAACGTGTTGAAGTCCGAGCCTTCATCAAAGCGGCCCGCCTTGATGTCCAGCGCGCCGTCCAGCCATGCCTTGCTCATCCACATCTCGGTCAGGCGCCAGGTCTGGCCGCGGCCATAGACTTCCTGGGAGGATGAATAGCCACCGACTCGCGGGTCGGCTATCCGGTCATTCGTCAAGTTGCGTCCGTCACGCTCGGTAACCGTGAGCTGAAACTGGGTTTTCTCCCAACCCAAGGCTTTTTGCAGGTCAAGCTTTAGACCCAGCGCATATTGCTCGGTCCAGCGCACCGTGTGCTCCTTGTCATAGCCGCCACGTGCATTGGCTGCCATTTCACCGGTATACCCCAGCTGAATATCAACACCGTCGTCCAGCCAATTACTGCGCACCCCGCCCCAGTCGCCGGTCATCCAGGGTGAGTCGTATTCGAAAGGCTGATTGGCAGCACTGGCCATACCGGGAATCAACAGGCAAAAGCTGACCGCAACCGTGCTCTTGGCAAAGTTCTTCATGGCTTAACGTTTCCTTATTATTAGTTTTATTAACGCGCAGGCGACACACGACGCAGCATTAATAATGCTGATTCAGTACGCTCTCGAAAAAAGCCACGTGCAGTTCGGAACATTAAAGCCCCCTGCACCAGCGCGACGGATCATAAGTGGCAGGGGTTTAAGTGGGTACCCGTGAAAAAAACAAATGTGAATTCCACGTGGTGAAAAACTGTATTAACGCGTCCAGTAACGCTCGTGTTCGTGTTTCTTGAAATCGGCCAATAGAAACTCGATAAATACGCGCAACTTGGCGGGCATATAACGACGGCTTTGGAACGCCATATTGATAGTCAACCTTGGCAAGTCCCAATCATCGAGCACCGGGATCAACCGCCCTGCCACCAGATCGGCATTAATGATGTATTTGGGTTGCACCAGTATCCCCCCGCCTGCCAGGGCGGCTGCACGCACAATTTGCCCATCGTTGGTTTCCAGGATCGGCTCGGCCTTGAACGCCACTTCTTCGTTGTCTTGGGTAAAGCGCATGATTCGAGGCTGATTGGCATGGCTATAGATCAGCAGGTCATGCCGGGCCAGATCTTCGATGGTCTTGGGCATTCCCATGCGTTGCAGATACCCGGGCGATGCGGCAAGAACACGACGCGTCTCGGCAAGACGGCGGATCGTGATATTGGAGTCAGGCTCGTATTCCTTGGTGCGGATTGCCAGATCAATGTCACTGTCAATAATGTCGAAGTAACGGTTCTCCCCCAATACCTTCAAGGTAATGTGCGGGTACATTTTGCGAAAAGCCGGAATCAGCGGCGCAATGTGCAACATGCAGAAGGAAATCGATGACGTTACCGTCAGCGTGCCCATCGGCTGCACCAGTGATTCGCTGAGCGATGCCTCGGCTTCCTTCAACTCACCCAACAAACTTTTGCAACTGGCATAAAACTGATGCCCCAGGTTAGTCAGGGCCAGGCGTCGAGTATTGCGATCAATCAAACGAACATTGAGACGTTGTTCCAAAGCCACCAAGTGCCGGCTTGCAGCAGCGTTGGATAACCCCAGCATTTCCGCCGCTTTAGTCAAAGTGCCAACTTCGGCCGTTAATACAAACAGTTCCAGTTCGGTCAGTCGATCCAAGGCGTACTCCCTTTTTATTTTTTCATATATGAAATAAAGAATTCCGCAAACGGTCTTTTCTTACATCCAGCGGAACTATAACGTGCGGCGCTATGGCCTGAGAAGCCAATACGCCGCCATCACTAAAGATGGCCAGGCGCTGACAGGCACACATAGTCTGGGAGTCAACATGCGCAACTTGGACGAAATGACCATCACTCAGGCGGTGCTGGCCAATAACAGCGGTATTGGCGACGCCCGCTTGTGCGAAATCATGACCAGTCTGGTGCAGAACCTGCACGCCTTTGCCCGCGATATAAAACTCACTGAAGCCGAGTGGCAACGGGGTATCGATTATCTGGGTCAGGTGGGCGAAGTCAGCTCATCTGATCGCAACGAGTTCGCGCTGCTGTCCCATGTATTGGGCCTTTCAACCCTTGTACTCGCACAACACGACAAAAAGCCAACAGGATGCACCGAAGCCACGGCGTTCCATGTGCTGCCTGAACAGGCACCCTTGCTGCACGATCTGGGCGCTGACCTCAAGGCTGGCTCGAATGACCCGAAAGGATACGTGCACGGCTCAGTGCTTGACGCCAAGGGCGTCCCTGTTCCTCACGCGTCAATGGAAGTTCATTTGGCTGGCATTGACAGTGCAAATCCGATCAACCGCGCACTGCTACAAGCCGATGAGCGAGGGCACTATCACTTCTGCACCTCTTTACCGGACAACCATCGCATCCGCCATGACAGCCCCGTAGGCCGGATACTCGCCGCGCTCAACCGCCCTGCCTGGCGCCCTGCACACCTGGGCTTCACGGTCCGCGCCGCCGGTTATCAGCCGCTGACCACCCAAGTATTTCGCGAAGGTGACCCTCATCTGGACTCGGACCCGTTGTTCAGCGTGCGCTCTTCGCTCATTACTCAATGGCAGCGGCACGCGCCCGGAATGACCCCGACCGGCACGCACAGTGACGTCCCGTTTTATACCCTGGCCTTCGATTTCGTTATGGCGAAAGCGTGAGCCGTGTAACTGCCGTGATATTTACCGCTCGAGGTCAGCATGAACAGCCATTTATCCATCACCGCGTTGATCAATGCGTTGGAGAGTCAACGCTACCAGGCGATGCAGCAAGGTGACCTTGAAACCTTCCAGCGTCTAGCCCATCCCGATCTGGTCTATGTGCACTCAAACGGCGTGAAAGACGATCTCGCCAGCTATCTGAACAAATGCCGCAATGGACTTTATCTCTATCACCGCATTGATCATGCCGTGCATGAAGTCCGGGTGTTCGGCGATACCGTCTTGGCCTTTGGCCAAATGTCTGCCGATATCGTGTCCCACGGCGTTGCCAAAAACCTGAATAACCAAACGCTAAGCGTCTGGACGAAGACTGGGGAGCAGTGGCAACTCATTGCCTATCAGCCCACGCCTATAGCTCAGCGCCCAGCGCCCCCCTCTACCGCTATCTCTGGAGAACTGCCCCATGTCCACGCCCCCATTCGTCTATAACGGCCAGCCGTCACGCGTCCTGTTTGGCAAGGGCTCACTGCAACAACTTGAGGCGGAAATCGATCGCTTAGGCGCCAAGCGAGCCTTGGTGCTCTGCACGCCTGAGCAACGCGCCCAGGCAGAGTTGGTGGTCAAATTGCTCGGTAGCCGGGCAGCCGATATTTTTGATAAGGCGGTGATGCATGTCCCTATCGAAACCGCCCGTGAGGCCCGCGAAGTGGCACGCAAGCTGGGCGCCGACTGCGCCGTCGCCATTGGCGGCGGTTCTACCACAGGGCTGGGCAAGGCCATCGCAATGGACTCCGGCCTGCCGATCCTGGCGATCCCGACCACCTACGCTGGCTCGGAGATGACGCCCGTTTTCGGCCTTACCGAAAACGGCCTCAAGCGCACCGGCAAAGATCTAAGGGTGCTGCCAAAAACCGTCATTTATGACCCTGAACTCACGGTCAGCTTGCCCATCGAGATGTCGATCACCAGCGGCATGAACGCCATCGCACACGCGGCGGAAGGCTTGTACGCCCAAGATGGCAACCCGGTGATGTCATTGATGGCCGAAGAAGGTATCCGCGCGCTGGCCGAAGGCATGAAGAACATACGTCACAACCCGGCCGACCTCGATGCCCGTGGCGACTGCCTGTATGGCGCCTGGCTGTGCGGCACAGTCCTGGGTAACGTCGGTATGGCGCTGCACCACAAGCTTTGTCACACCTTAGGTGGCAGCTTCAATTTGCCCCACGCCCAGACCCACACCATCGTGCTCCCGCACGCCATCGCCTATAACCAGTCGGCAGCACCCGGTTTGGCACGTATTTGCCGGGCACTGGGGGTCGAAGATTGCAGCCCGGCAGCGGCCCTGTTTGACCTTTCAAGCTCGCTGGGTGCACCCACCCGACTCAAGGACCTGGGTTTGACCGAAGCCGACTTGGACCGCGCGACCGATATTGCGCTGTCCAACCCGTATTGGAATCCACGCCCGATCGAAGCCGTCGCCATTCGACAACTGCTTCAGGACGCTTACGAAGGTGTTCGCCCGCAATAAAATCGGGTTAAAACAACGTTCGATCCTAACGCAAAACCCCGCCAGAGCTGCCGCAGGCTGCGATCTTTTGATGTTCAACGTCAACCTATCGCAGCCTGCGGCAGCACCCAAGAGTGAGTGTCACCCTTTTAAATCAATTGCCCCAGCCCACCACGCCCTTGATTTCCAGGAAATCGTGGATGCCCCAGCCCGCATATTCACGGCCATTACCCGACTGTTTGTAGCCGCCAAAAGGCGCAAAGGTGTCCCAACTCGGGTAGTTCAGATACACCGAACCTGCACGCATGCGCCCTGCTACTGCTCGTGCGCGCTCGATGTCGGTGGATTGCACATAAGCGGCCAGACCGTAGACGGTGTCGTTGGCGATTTCAATCGCCTGTTCTTCGGTGTCGTAGGGGATGATCGACAACACGGGGCCAAAAATCTCTTCACGGGAGATGGTCATCTGTGGCTGAACGTTGCCAAACACCGTCGGGCGCACGTAGTAGCCCTTGTCCAGGCCTTCAGGGCGGCCTAAGCCGCCGGTCACCAGAGTGGCGCCCTCTTCGATCCCGGTCTTGATCAGGCCCTGGATCTTGTCGAATTGCGCAGCGCTGATGACAGGCCCCAAGTGAGTGTTGGCGTTCTGCGGGCTGCCGGTAACCAGTTGCTCAGCGGTGTGTTTGGCAATCTGCAACGCACGGGCATGCTGCGCCGCCGGGACCAGCATACGCGTCGGTGCGTCACACGATTGCCCCGAGTTCGAGAAGCAGCCCTGCACGCCCTTGGCAACGGCCACGTCGAAGTCGGCATCTTCCAGCAGGATGTTCGCTGACTTGCCGCCCAGTTCCTGAGCCACGCGCTTGACGGTATCGGCGGCGGCCTTGGCGACCAGGATGCCAGCGCGGGTGGAACCGGTGAACGAGACCATGTCGACGTTTGGGTGGCTGGTCAGTGGCTGGCCAACGTCGGCCCCTGTGCCATTGATCAGGTTGAAGACCCCGGCAGGCACGCCCGCTTCATGCAGAATTTCAGCAAAGATGATGCCGGTCAGCGGGGCGATTTCACTTGGCTTTAGCACCACGGTACAACCCGCCGCAATGGCCGGAGCCACTTTGCAGACGATTTGATTCAGTGGCCAGTTCCACGGGGTGATCAGCGCGCAAACCCCGATAGCTTCACGCACGACGCGGGTGGTGCCGTGTTGCTCACTGAACGAGAACGCCTTCAACGCGCTGATGGTCGATTCCAGGTGTGCACGGCCGCTCCACACTTGCGCATCACGGGCGAAATGCAGTGGCGCGCCCATTTCCTCACTGACGGCCTTGACCAGGTCTTCGTAGCGCAGGTTGTAAACCCGCAGGATTTCTTCCAGCAGCGCCAGACGCTCGTTGACGCGGGTCACCGAGAACGCCGGGAAGGCCTTGGCCGCAGCGGCAACGGCCTTGTTTACGTCCTGTGCGTTACCCACCGCAATGCTGATGAAGGGTTGTTCTGTGGACGGATCGATGACCTCTAGCGTCTGTCCAGACTCCGCGTCGAGCCATTGACCATCGATATAAAATTTCAGCGCATTATTCATATTTTTCTCTCGCAGGGACTGATGGGGTTAGCGCAACACCATCAGATTCAATGATTACTGGGGAAGGCAAACTGCGCCGCTTCATGGCTCGCGCGACGTGGCCAGCGTTGGGTAATTGCTTTTTTACGGGTGTAGAAACGCACGCCATCCGGGCCATAGGCATGCAAGTCACCAAACAGCGAGCGCTTCCATCCGCCAAAGCTGTGGTAGCTCACGGGTACTGGCAGCGGCACGTTAACGCCGACCATACCCACTTCAATTTCATCGCAGAACAGGCGAGCCGCTTCGCCGTCACGGGTGAAGATGCACGTACCGTTGCCGTATTCGTGCTCATTGATCAGTTGCATGGCCTCCTCCAGGCTGCCCACGCGAACAATGCACAGCACCGGGCCGAAGATTTCATCGGTGTAGATGCTCATCTGCGGGGTCACCCGATCAAACAGCGTACCGCCGACAAAGAAGCCGTTTTCGTTACCCGGCACGACCAGGTCGCGACCGTCCACCAACAGTTCAGCCCCCTGGGCAACGCCCGCATCAATGTAGCCCTTGACCTTGTCGCGTGCTGCTCCGGTGACCAACGGCCCCATGTCCAGGCCGTTGGAGGTCCCCGCACCAATTTTCAACGCGCGGACTTGCGGCACCAGTTTTTGCACCAGCGCATCGGCAATCGCATCGCCCACACACACCGCCACCGACAGCGCCATGCAGCGTTCGCCGCAGGAGCCGTAAGCCGCGCCCATCAAGGCGCCGACAGCATTGTCCAGATCCGCATCGGGCATCAGTACGCCATGGTTTTTGGCCCCGCCCAAGGCCTGTACGCGCTTGCCGCGTTTAGTGCCTTCGCTGTAGATGTACTCGGCAATCGGGGTCGAGCCGACAAAGCTCAGGGCTTTGACATGCACAGACTCGATCAAGCCATCGACGGCTTCCTTGTCGCCATGCACCACGCTCATCACGCCCTTGGGCAGGCCCGCTTCGATCAGCAGCTCGGCGATGTACAGGGTAGAGCTGGGGTCGCGCTCGGAAGGCTTGAGGATGAAGCAGTTGCCACAGACGATGGCCAGCGGGTACATCCACAACGGGACCATGGCCGGAAAGTTAAACGGCGTGATGCCTGCCACCACACCCAGCGCCTGCAGGTCGCTCCAGGCATCAATGTCAGGGCCCACATTACGGCTGTAATCACCCTTCAACAGCTCGGGCGCGCCACAGGCGAATTCGACGTTTTCGATGCCGCGCTTGAGTTCGCCAGCGGCGTCTTCGAGGGTCTTGCCGTGCTCCTCGCTGATCATCCGGGCAATCACGGCTTCATGCTCTTCGAGCAGCTGCTTGAAGCGGTACATCACCTGCGCACGCTTGGCCGGTGGCGTTTTGCGCCAGGCCGGGAACGCGGCTTTGGCAGCATCAATGGCCTGCTGCAACGTGGCCGCGTCGGCCAAGGCCACCTGCTTGCTGACCTCGCCAGTAGACGGGTTGTACACATCAGCGGTGCGGCCGGTGCCCTGGACGCGGACACCGTTAATCAGATGAGGAACGATACTGCTCATTGAAACTCTCCAATGCCGGGTAAGCGCGGCTTGCCCGGCAGGTTGTGAATGGCTGACGCGAGCCATGCCCGCGCCTCTGCGCTCAAATGGCTCAGGCCTTGACCGCTGCCTGCAAGGCGATTTCCACCAGAATATTCTCGGCCGCCATGTTGGCTTCAACGGTGGCGCGGGCTGGCAGCGCATCCTGTGGAATCCACTCGCGCCACACAGCGTTCATGGCCGCGAAGTCCTGAACAGCGTGTTTGAGCCAAATCTGCGCAAAGAGGATGTGCGACTTGTCCGAGCCGGCTTCGGCCAGCAGCGCGTCAATTCGTGCCAGGATTTGAGCCGTTTGCCCGGCGACATCCTGGGTACGGTCAGCCGGAACCTGACCCGTGATGTAGACAATGCCGTTGTGAACCAGCGCGTGGCTGAGCAGCCCAGGGTTAGGTTGCAGGCGAGTGATGGTCATAGAGGTGACTCCTTGTGGGGATTAGAGGGGGTGGATCAGGCGATTTTCAGCACCGTGCGACCGACCAGTTGGCCCTGACGCATGCGCGCAAAGATGTCGTTGATGTCTTCCAGGCGCTCAAGGCTGATCTGCGCCTTGACCTGGCCACGGGCGGCAAACGCCACCGCTTCGTTGAGGTCGTGGCGAGTGCCGATGTTGGAGCCGGTGATCGACAACTCCCAGCCGCTGATACTGGATATTGAGGCGCGAACAGTGTCGGCATCGCCGCCCGGCAAGCCGATGAAGACTGCTGTACCGCCGGGGCGCAGCATCTTGATTGACTGTTCAAAGGCGGCATTCGAGGTGGCTGTCACCAGCACCGCATGCACGCCACCGGGAATCTGTTGCTTGAGGGTTTCAATCGGGTTGTCGAGCGCGTTGATCAGGCACTCGGCGCCATAGCTGCGGGCCAATTCGAGTTTGTCGGCAGACACATCAATCGCCGCCACGCGCAGCCCCATGGCGATGGCGTACTGCACGGCCACATGCCCAAGGCCGCCGATACCCATGACGGCCACCCATTGTCCGGGCCGGGCACGCGAGCGCATCAAGCCGCGATACGTGGTCACGCCCGCGCAAAGGATCGGCGCCAATGCATACAGATCCACATCGGGCGCGATGGTGGCGACGAAGGCAGCAGGCGCAATCATGTATTCGGCATAGCCGCCCTGCTTGCTGTAGCCAGTGGATTCGCGGCGCTCACAGATGGTTTCCATGCCGCCCAGGCAAAATTCGCAGGTGCCGCAGGCGCTGTACATCCACGGCATGCCGACGGCTGTGCCGATGGCAGGCTGGGTCACACCCGCACCATGAGCCGCCACATGGCCGGTGATTTCATGGCCCGGAATCAGCGGCAAGGTCGGCAAGTCCGACCAGTCACCGTCCATGGCGTGCAGATCACTGTGACACACGCCACAGGCAACGATCCGAATCAGGATTTCACCAGGGCCTGGCTGCGGGATCGGCACCTGTTCGATACGCAGTGGCTCGCCGACAGCGTGCAGGACGGCAGCCTTCATGGTTTGACTCATCGCTCTCTCCAGAGATAAACACCCGAATATCGGGCAAAGCGGCACCTATACCGTGAACTCGGCCTGATACAAGTCAGTTAAGTCATGCATGCCCCTTGTGGGAGCTGGCTTGCCAGCGATGGTAATGGCACGGTCTGACCGTCAAGACCGCATCGCTACCATCGCTGGCAAGCCAGACTCCCACAGATTTCTCGCAGCACTTGAAACAGCGTTCGCTTAACTGGCTGGCATCAGGGCTAAACCCGCAGCAGTGGTTATGGGGTTAAAAGGGTTAGCCCACAGGGCGCAAGCTGCGTGTCGCGCTTGCGATGGTCCGTGCGGTGTTGATCACTTTTGGCGCCAGTTGCTTGCGCGCATCGTCGAGGCTCCAGCGGCTGAACGGCACCGAAATATTGACCGCCCCCAGCGGATAGCCATCAGCATTGACCACCGCAGCGGCGACGCTGATGTCACCGGCATAATATTCTTCCTGGGCGTAGGCATAACCTTCACTGCGGGCCTCGGCGACAATGGCGCGCAACTGATCCAGGTCAGTGACGGTACTGGCTGTGTAACCCCGACGCTCGGAGGCAATCAGAATGGCATCGGCCTCGCTTGGCGGCAGTGCGGCCAGGTAAGCACGGCCAGCCGAGGTGCAATACATCGGCAGGTGGCGCCCCAGTGGCATGTGAATCGAGATTTGCTTGTGGCTGGGGAAGCGCGCGACGTAGAGCATGTCCAGCGCACAAGGCTCAAGCAGGTTGCAGCTTTCTTCAACGTCGCGGTTGAGTTCATGCAAGTACGGGTTGGCGCGTTCGATCAGCTCGCTGGTTTGCAAATAACCGGTGCCAAGGTCGAGGGATTTGGGGGCCAGGCGAAAACGCTTGGTGACCGGGTCTTTGTACAAGTAGCCCAGCGCTTCAAGGGTGAAGGCTGAACGTTGTACGGCACTTTTGTTCAGCCCCGTCGCTTCGGCCAGTTCAATCAGGCTCATGCTCGGGCGCCCGGCGCGAAAGGCCGTCAGCAGTGATAGCCCTTTGGACAGAGCAGTAATGAACAGTGGCGAGTCTTCTAGGGAACTCATGGTTGTTTCCTTATTTTGCCGCTAGGCATATCAATCACGGTGCTTATCAGGGATCAAGCGCTGTTCGTTATTCAAAATGACTCAATACAATGCCGGGTTCTACGACCGGCTGGTTGCGTGTAAATCGGTCTACCGCGAACGGACGCATGCGTTCGTCGACTTGGCCGCTGACAATGGCCTTGGCCAGTAACTCTCCGGCCGCCGGAGCGCCCGCGTGGCCGTAACACCAGCCCGCACTGACGAACAATCCGGGCAGGTCATGGTGGGCGCCCAACAGCGGCCCGAAATCCTTGGAGATGTGCACCAGCCCGGCCCACTGCCGCAAGATACGGGCATGCCCCAGTTGAGGGAACATTTGCAGATACGCCTTGGCTGTCGCGGCCATCACTGGCACGTCGGCATTCAAGGTGTTTTGCGGGCGCTCGGCCACTTCTGCGCCACCCACCACTTCGCCGCGCGCAGTCTGGTGCATGTAGCAAAGGCGATCCAGCAGCGCCACCGCAGGTCCTATCAATGGCCGCATCGGTTCCAGCGCCATGGCTTCCAGGCGCATCGGGTAACCGTCCAGCGGCACACCGGCCAGTTGCGCCAGGCGGTTGCTTTCGGCACCACCGGCCAACACCAGCGTGTCGGTGCGCAGCCGCTGATCGCCCACCCGTACACCCGAGACGCGCCCGGCACTGCGGTCGATGGCACTGACTTCGGTGCGGTAATGAATGCTCACCCCACGGGCAACGCAGGCCTGACGATAGGCATACATCGCGGCATGGTGCGGCGCGACGCCACTGTCGGGCAGGTGCAGCGCAGCGCTGACGCGCTCGTGTGCCAGGGCTGGCAGCACGTCGCGCAGTTGCGCAGCGCTCAGCAGGCTGGAGTTGATGCCGCAGGCCCGGTGCACGTCAAGCGTGCGATCGAGCAACGCTGCCGTGCTGCTGCGCTCGCCGATCATGGTGTAGCCCCGGCGCGAGTACATGACGTTCTCGCCCAGACGCTTGGACAAGCCCTGCCACAGGCTGCACGAATGGGCGAAAAAGCGCGTCCATTCCGGTGAGCTGAATGCGCCGCGAATCAGCGTGCCGTTGCGCCCCGAAGCGCCGCCCTGCCAGTAACCGGCGTCGAGCACCACAATGTCACGCACGCCCAGTTCAGCCAGGTTGAAGGCCAGCGACAGGCCTTGAATGCCTGCGCCAACGATGATGATCGAGGCCTGAGCAGGTAAAGGGTTCAGGTTGTTCATTGCAAGGGCTCCACCACATCGGCAAGGCCCGCTGCTTGCGCAACGCTCAGCGCACGACGTGGCGGGCGTAGCGTTGGTCGGGGCAGCATGTCCAGCGGGATGCCGCTGCGGGCACTGACAAACGCACGCAGCAAGTCCCAGCACGGCTGGCCCTGACAAGGCCCCATGCCACAGGAGGTCAGGCGTTTGATCACTTCAAGGTCGGTAATGCCCTGCTCAATCAATGCCTCCACTTCATGGCAAGACACGTCGAAACACGGGCATAACAAGGCCTGATAGCGAGACCTTGCAGCCACCGGCAACAATTGATCAGGCTCAGCCGACGAACCCACACGACGCAAGCGGCTCTGGCGTTGTTCACGCAATTGCAGCAAGCCCTCGGCGCGGCTTTGGAAGGTCAGACTGGCATCGACCAGCCACGGCCCGGCATGCACCAGCGCGTCGCACGTGACAGGCTGGTCAAACATCGCCGCCGTCACGGCATGGCGGCCAATCACCCGACGCAGTTCGGTCACCGGCTTCACGGCCACGACATTCACCCCTAACTCACGCAAACGACTGGCCAGGGCTGCCTCATCACCGTTGCCGACCACAACCACCTGCGCCCCGGGTGCTACAGCCTGTTCATGGGCCATGATCAGCGTCGACCGCGCATCCATCACACCGGGCAGCCACATGTTAGGGATCACCGGCGGGCACGTACGACGGCCAGTGGCCAGCACCACTTCATCCGCCTCCAGCGCCAAAGCGCCTTGCGCGGGATCATGGGGCGCGCCAAGTAGCAGTTCGCCTTCGCGGTAAGCGCCGAACACTTCAACGCCAGTCACTCGCTGTACCCGCGCATCCAGTACAGGTCGCGGCTGGCCCGCGCTGTGTGCGAATCGGCCCAGGTCATGACCCCGGGTGACCAGCACCACGCTGCGCCCCGCACTCGCGGCTTGATTGGCGATGGCGCAGCCCGCAGGGCCGCCGCCGATGACCAGCACCTCAGCACTCACGTAGCGCCCCGGCGGCACAGTCACTTCGCCCGTACGCTCAGCCGGTTTGGCAACCCCAGCGAGGAAAGCAAGCATCGCCTCCCAACGCTGGAACAGTGCCGTGCCGCTGGGCACCAGGTTCGTGTGCTCGAACCCGCCCTGAATCCAACTGGCGGGAATCAGCCGCGACAGGCGCAGCACATCGAACGCCGGGCTTGGCCAGCAATTCTGCATCTCGACCCGCACCCCGGCAGTGACCGGCAACAGGTCAAGGCGCACGTTCGGCACCCCGTCCACCCGCGCCAGCACCCCGGCAATGTAGCTCCCTGAATAGCTCAGCGGACGATGGGATTTACGCGTCCAGGCGAACGTTTTGATGCCATTGGCCAACAGCGCGGCGGCCAGGCTCTCGCCCTGGCGCCCCTGCAAGGCTCGGCCGTTCCAGAAAAATTCGACCGTCTGCGTGCTGGCATGTGCAAGGCGCAGGTTGACCCTACTCATTCAACGGCCCTCCCGGCCTTGCGCTTCGCCATGATGCTGATGCACAGCATGATGATCGACAGCAACGTCATCAGCGTGGCGACCACTGCAATCAGCGGATCGATCTCCGAGCGCAGTGAGCTGAACATACGCTTGGTCAGCGTGGAGCTGTCGCCACCACTGATGAACAGCGAAATCACCGCCTCATCAAGGGAAATGGCAAACGCGAACATGGCAGCGGCAATCACTGAAAAACGGATTTGCGGCAAAGTCACGTCGAAAAACGCCCGTAACCGGCTGGCGCCGAGGATACAGGCTGCCTGCTCCTGGGTCATGTCGTAGCTGCGCAACCCCGCACTGACGTTGATCACCACATAAGGCAAGGCCAGCAGCGTGTGCGCCAGCACCAAGCCCGGGATGGTGTTGTTCAGGTCAAAGCGGGCATAGACGAAGAACAAGCCAATGGCGATGAAAATCGTCGGCACAATCATCGGCGCCATCAGCAACCCGCGCAGCACGCCCGACAGCCGCGATTGAGTGACATGCAACGAGTACGCGGCGGCCGTGCCCAGGGTAGTCGCCAGCACCATGACCAGCGACGCGGTGATCAGCGAGACCTGCGTGGCGCTGCGCCATTCCAGTGACTCGAAATACTTGAGGAATGGCTCGATGCTGAACGACTTGGGCGGAAAGCTCAGGTAGCGCGCATCAGAGAACGACATCGGGATCACAATCAGCGTGGGCAGTACCAGGAAGATCATGGTTGCCAACACCAGCACGTACAGCCAGGAGCCGCGCACGGCTGCCATCAGGTTTTGTTTGAGTCGGACCATGATTTCACTCGCTGCGCCGGCCGAGGCCCGCGCTTTTCTTGACAAGAAACAGCATCAACAAGGTGGCCAACAGCAGCACCACACCCAACGACGAAGCCGCCCCCCAGTTGGCGTACATCGAAACGTCGCTCTCGATACGCATGGAGATCATCTGCACCTTGCCGCCACCCAGCAGCGCCGGGGTCACGTAGAAGCCCAGCGTGATGACGAACACCAGCGTCGCCCCTGCCGCCAGCCCCGGCCGCGAAAGCGGCAGAAACACATCGCGAAAAGCCCGCGATGGTGACGCACCGAACGCTGCGGCCGCCTGGCTGTAGATCGGGTCGATGCTTTTCATCGCCGCGTACAACGGCAGAATCATGAACGGCAGCATGATGTGCACCATGCCGATAACCGTGCCGGTCAGGTTATGCACCAGCGCCAGCGGCCCATCGGTGATACCCAGGCCCATCAGCAGTTCATTGGCAATGCCGCGACGCTGCAAAATGATCAGCCAGGCATACGTGCGCACCAGCAACGACGTCCATAGCGACACCAACAACAGCGCCATCGCCAGATTGGCCAGCCAGCGCGGCCCCTTGATCATGAAGTAGGCATAGGGATAACCTATCAGCACGCAGGCGACGGTGACAATCATGCCGATCTTGAACGTCTGCACGAAGGTCAGGACATAGATCGGCTCCAGCAGCCGGGTGTAGTTCTCTATGGTCAGTTGGCCATCGGCGTTGAACAGCGACAGCCAGAACAACCAGCCAATCGGCAAAACGAACGTCAGCAGCACCAGCAACAGTGCAGGCAACCCGGACCCGAAAAGGAACCAGTGCTGACGCCGTTGCGCGTTACGCAGACCGCGCGCATTGAGCGGCCCCAGAGTGGCGCTGCTCATTGATCGTCTCCCACCAGCAGTGTGTCTTGCAGATGCAGGCCCAGGACCACAGCCTCGCCACGGGCAGGCAAGCGGTTATTCGCGGAGCTGTTGGTTGGCCGACGAATCGCCACGGACATGCCTTCGCCGAGATCGATCTGCACCAATTGGCTTTCGCCCTGGAAGATCACGTCGGTGACATGGCCGTGCAACAGGTTGTAATCGCTGGCATCTGCCGTGACGAATTGCAGTTTTTCCGGGCGTACCACCAGGCTCGGGTTCTTCACTGCGGCGGATACCGCAGCGCCGCGCACTGGGCGCCCTTGAAACAGCGCCTGCCCCCCAGCCAGGGTCACGGGCAGACAGGACGACTCGCCGACGAATTCGGCAATGAAACGGTTGGCCGGGCGCTCGTACAAATTTACCGGGGTATCGATCTGGCGAATCCGGCCCTTGCTCATGACCGCGATCCGATCAGACATGGTCAGCGCTTCACGCTGGTCGTGCGTGACATAGACCACAGTCATGCCCAGACGCTCGTGCAGACGCCGCAACTCCAGTTGCATGGTTTCGCGCAGGCGTTTGTCGAGGGCTGAAAGCGGCTCGTCCATCAACAGGATTTTAGGTTCGAAGACAATCGCACGGGCCAGCGCAATGCGCTGACGCTGGCCGCCCGACATCTCGGTAATGCCGCGCTCGATCAAGTGATCCAGCTCAACAGTCGCCAGTGCCTGCTCAACCCGCTGGCGTATCTCTGCACGTTTGTAGCCGCGCAACTTCAACGGATAGGCGACGTTCTGAAACACGTTCATGTGCGGGAACAACGCGTAGCTTTGAAACATCATGCCCACGTCGCGTTTGTGCGGCGGCTCGAAGATCATCTCGCGTCCGCCAAAACGGATGCTGCCTGCATCGGGACGAACAAACCCGGCCAGCGCCATCAACAGCGTGGTTTTGCCGGAGCCGGAGGAGCCCAGCAACGACAAGAATTCACCGCTTTTGATCGACAGCGACACATCATCCAACGCAGCAAAACTGTCGTAGGTCTTGGTCAGCTTTTCGATGTCGATCGACATCGAAAGTTTATGGTGTTCGGACATATTCACACTCGGCACATTCGGACGTCTGGCGCCCTTTTTCTCGAAGAGGGGGCGCCACAGGCACCCCACCCCACTTCTTAGTTAGCGAGGAACAGGGCAAACCGCTGGCGAACCGCTTCCTGGTTCTTGACCCACCACTCGGGCGACACCGAGACCACTTTGTTGATATTTTGCGGCGACGTTGGCAGCCGCGCCGCCAATTCATCGGTAATAATCGGCAACGCGTAAGCCTGGCTGTTCACCGGGGAGTACGGAATCAGCGTTGCCAATGTGGCCTGGCTCTCTGGCTTCATGATCTGGGCGATCAACTTCATCGCCAGTGCCTTGTTCGCTGCGCCTTTGGGCACGATCAGGCAGTCATGGCTCAACAAGGCGCCATCAAAGCTGTAGTTGACCTTGTCACCGCTGGCCTTGACCTCGTTGACCCGGCCATTCCAGATCGCCAGAAAATCAACTTCACGGCTACGCAACAACTGTGCCGAATCGGCGCCTGCGCTCCACCAGTTCACGACCTGTGGCTTGATCCGATCGAGCACTTTGATAGCCCGCTCGACATCCAGTGGATACAGGTCTTTGGGGGCGACGCCGTCGCCTAGCAACGCGGCTTCCATGGTCAGCCACGGCTGGCGGTATAAGGCGCGAGCACCTTTAACGTTCGGGTCGAAAAACTGCTGCCAGTTCTTCGCGACAGGTGCACCGGTGTCTTCTGCCCACGCCACCACGGTGGCGTAAGCGTGACTGGCGATCCAATGGCTACTGACCACGGATTGGTCCACGTGGGAGGCATCAATCACCGAGTAGTCCAGCGGCTCAGCCAAGCCTTCCTGCTGAGCCTGGGCACACTCGGTGCTGCCCAACTCCACCACGTCCCACTTGGGTTTTCCCGACATGACCTGAGCACGAACCGCCGCCAGGCCGTCCATGTTGTCTTCTTTGATGGTCACCCCCAGCGCCTTGGCGGCGGGTTCGAGATAGGCTTTGCGCTCAGCGTCCTGCAAGGCCCCGCCCCAGCCCGAAAAGGTCAGGCTCTGAGCCAAAACCGGGAAGCTTGCACCCCACGCCAGAGAAGCAAAAACGGCGCCGTGCAACAGGTTTTTCTTGAAACTGGTCATAGTCGCCGCCTTCTTAATTCTGAATGAATACATCGAAACGGCGCTGAACCTCGGCTTGATGTGACTGCCACCAGACCGGATCAAAAAACACCACTTTGTCGATATTGGCGGGAGCCGTCGGCAAGGTGGCTGCCATGTCCGCAGGAATGATCCCGGTGTCGTACGCCTTGACGTTGATCGGCGGGTTTGGAATCAAGGTCACCAGGGTCGCCTGGCTATGGGGCTTCATGATTTCTGCGACCAGCTTCATGGCCAGTTCTTTGTTGGGTGCGCCTTTTGGCACTACCACGCAGTCGTAATCCACCAGCGCATGGTCATAGGTGTAGTTAACATCCTCGCCGGACTTCTTCAGTTCATCGGCACGCGACGCCCAGATGGCCAGCGCATCCACTTCACGACTGCGCAATAACTGTGCAGAGTCCGTGCCGCTGCGCCACCAATTGACCACCTGCGGTTTGATGCGCTCCAGCACCTTGAACGCACGATCGACATCCAGCGGGTACAGCGCCTTTGGAGAAACACCATCGGCGATCAACGCCAGTTCCAGCGTGGTGTAAGGCTGGCGGTACATGGAGCGGGAGGCTTTCACCGAAGGGTCAAAGAACGCTTTCCAGTCTTTCGGCGCGGGGCTTGCCGCATCATTTGCCCAGGCCAGCACCGTGGAATAGGCATTACTGGCAATCCAGTTTTTGCCGTAGAAGTTAGAAGCCACGCCGTCAGTGCTGATCACCGAGTAGTCGAGCGGCTCAGTCAGGCCCTGCTCTTGCGCCATCACGCAATCATTGGAAGCCAGTTCGACCACATCCCACTTGGGTTTGCCTGACATCACTTGCGCACGCACAGCCGCGAGGCCGTCCATGTTGTCTTCCTTGATGGTGATACCCAGCGCCTTTTCCGCAGGCTTGAGATAAGCCGTGCGTTCGGCATCCTGTAACGCCCCTCCCCAGCCCGCGAAGGTGACAGTACCCGCCGCCTGTACCTGTGCCCCTGTACAGAGGGTCACTGCAAGCGCCAAACCTGATAGCCGCTTATTGATTGATCGCATTTCAACTCCTGGGATTGTTGTAATTAGACAGTTGAATAAAACGCCGGGCTTTATTGCCCTTATCACTCTTCTTATTAGTCAGCGCGGGTGAAATGCGCCCTCGCTTGCTCGACCTGCTGCTTTATTGCTCGAATCGGTTGCTACTGCGCGTCTTTAAAGCGATACCAGGCGTACGCCATGCGCTGGCCCATGCGCAGAAACGGCTGGAACGGGAAACGCTTGGGACTCTGATGAAGAAAGTCGACGGCCGTGGGTTTCGGGTCACCCGCCACCATCTGCGCCAGACGTTTACCCACTTGCACGGAGAAAGAAACCCCGCTGCCGGCATAACCGCCCCCTGAAAAAACGTTTTCCAGCTCGGGCAACCGATAAATAAACGGCAACGAACTCTCGCTGACAGCAACCCACCCGCCCCAGTTGTAATCCACTTCGATACCTGTGAGGGCCGGAAACTTGCGGCACAACGCATCGTGCAGGTTTTGTCGGTGTTGCGGGCTTTCAGACTCGCGACCGGTGATCGCACTGCGCCCGCCAAACAGAATGCGGTCATCCGGCAGACGGCGGTAATACGAGAGCAGATTGCGGGTATCGAACATGCACTCACTGCCGGGCAACGTCTGACGTTTCTCTTCGGCGCTGAGCGGGCGCGTCACGATAATTTGCGAATGAACCGGCAAGACTCGCCCGGCAGTCGCGCTGTTGAGTGTGGTGGAGGTGTAGCCATTGGTGGCGACCACCACCTTGCGCGCCGTCACTACACCGCCCGGCGTGACCAGTCGATGGCTGCCTTTGCTGCTGGTCCAGTCCACCACCGGTGAGCCAACATGCACCGTGGCTCCGGCTTCGCGGGCCAAGCGATGAATACCCCAGGCCAGCTTGAGCGGGTGCATTGAAAAACCATCGGGCATATACAGCGCACCGAATGATTCGGCCCCGCGATGCACGTCTTGCACCTGGGCTTCACTGACAAACTGCGCCGCGTAGTTCAGCACATCGTTATACAGCCCGACTTCTCGCTTGAGTGCATCGACATGCTTGGCCTGACTGGCCACCTTAAACACGCCATCGGGCTGCACGTCGCAATCGATATTGCCCTCGCGAATCAGCCCACGGACGGTATTCAGCGCGGCGGTCATCTCAGCAAAATAGTGCTTGGCTTCGCGCTCGCCATAGCGGCTGATCAATTCAGCGAGCGGCACCCTTCCCCCTGAAATGCGCGCAAAACTGCCATTGCGACCACTGCATCCCCAAGCGACCTGGTTTGCTTCAAGCACCACCGCGCGAACGCCGTGTTCGCGGGCCAGGTGCAAGGCACAGCTCAGGCCTGTGTAACCCGCGCCGATGATCGCCACATCCACATCAATGTCATGGGTCAGCGGACCATCATCCTGCGGTGCAACCCCCGCCGTATCCACCCAGTAAGAAGAGGAATGTGGCGCTCCGATACCTGGATGAGCATTGACTAGAGGATCGTACAATTTAATCTCCGTATCGCTGTGCGATATATGCGAATCGATTAAATGCAATACTCGATCACATTAGTATTTGTGTCAATCGCAAATAGAGCACCATAAATTAATTAATATCCGCAGAGGCGGCGTTCAGAAAAGGTGTTAACAGCTATCTATTTGAAATATTTGAGTATTTTAAAAAGACATAGCCGCAATCGCACTGATGCACGTGGATCTTGTAGGAGCGAGCTTGCTCGCGATCTTTTGATTGTTTAAAAGATCGCGAGACAAGCTCGCTCCTACAGGGGGACTGCCGTCACACGGTTGTGTGATCGGCACAAAGGCCCATCAGAGGAGGCTGAAGGCAGACGTTGTTGCGGATTTTGGTGACGGGGCCCTGATGCATTTAAGGTGGCGAGTCACCCCGCCACCTCACATCAGAATGCGTAGCTTAAACGGGTGTAATAAAACGTCCCTTCAGGCGCTGCCGGTGACAGGTAGCTGTATTTCTGGCTCGGGGTTTGACGCAGATGGCTGTCGAAATCATCCGGTTTGCTGTTGAACAGGTTATTGGCCCCCACCGACAAACGCAGTTGCTTGGTAAAGGCGTAGTTGATGTCCAGGTCGGTGGTCCATTGCGCCGCAAAGGTTTGGTCATATTGCGAATCGCTGGCGGAAGACGCGAACTTGCTGTACTCGCCATAACGGGTTTCGCTCAACGCAACGGTCCATGGGCCGTAACGATGAATCGCGCCCAGCACGAATTTGTCTTTCGGGTAACCATGTTCCAGATAGCCACGGCTTTCACGGGTGACGGTTTCGAAGCCGTTAGGGTTGTCGTGGGTCTTTTCGATGGTGGTTTTGGCTCGGGTATACCCGGCGGTCAGCGCCAACGAGCCGTATTGCTGCAAGTCCAGGTTGTACTTGCCGACGATGTCGACACCGCGAGTCCGAGTGTCAACCGCGTTGGTCATGAACTGCGCCCAGCTGTACTGACCATAGCCAGCGGCTGCGAGAATGCGCTCAGCTTCCGGGCCCGAAATACCGCCGCTGAACAGCAACCGGTCGCGAATGGAAATTTGATACGCATCGATGGTCACAGAAGCCTGCTCGGTCGGACGCAGCACCAACCCCAGCGAGTAGTTGGTGGATTTTTCAGGTTTGAGCGGTTCAGCGCCCAACGCCCGTGCCGCCGGGTTGTTGGCAGGCAGCATGCGCGTCAGCACCGGGTTGCCATTGGCATCAACGTTGGTTGTGGTGGTCCATGAGGTGCCAATCTGGCCCAGGGTCGGGGCGCGGTAAGCGTTGTTGACAGTGGCCCGCAAACCGACCTGAGGGGTGAAGTCGTAGCGTGCGGAAAGTTTGCCTGTGGTGGCCGAACCGAAGTCCGAATAGTGTTCGGTTCGCGCCGCCAGGCCCAATTGAAGTTTGTCGGTGACTTGGTTTTCGAGGCCGAAATACACGCCAGCCACATCGCGCTTGTAAGTTGCCGCATCGTCCGGGGTCAGACCTGAAGCCTGAACGCCGCCCACTTGCACGCCGTCAATACCGCCGAACGAGTACGACTCCGGGTCGCCAGCTTCCAGTCGATAACGCTCATTGCGGTAAGCAATCCCGGCCGAAATGTTCAGAGGGTTGCTCAACCACGCCACGGGCAAATCTTTGACGTAATCCAGACCGAGGTTGGTTTGCTCGTTGATCAACGTGGCGATGTCGAACTTGGTCGGACTGGCCACGCCAAAACTCGGGTTGAGGGTGTTGTAGGCCAGCTCGTCATGCTCGTCCCGGCCATAGGTCGCACTCAGGTCGAAGCGCCCCAGGCTTTCGTCTTCGTAGCGAGTCCCCACGGTCAACGCGCCATCTTCATAGCGATAACGGTATTTGGGAATGGTGCCATTGGGGTAAATCGCCAGGACGTTATTCGGGCTGCTGGCCAACAGTTGGGGCGTGTTGTTGACCGATTTGTCCTGGCCAAAGGTGCCAAAACTGTAGACCCGCCACTGATCGCTCAGACCGATTTCGGCATTCGCCGCCAGGTTGTATTTATCACGCCCGGCACCGCCCCAGCGCGGGTCCTGCAACTGACCATCGGCAACGTATTTATCGCCAATATCATCAGGCTTGTTGTTCAGCGCGTTAAAGCTGACAGTCAAAAAGCCGTCTCCCGGCAAGCCCAGGCCGTACCAGCCGTCAGTGGTTTTACTAAAGCCATCACCCTGAGCGTATTTGCCCAGCTGGGTATTGATCTGCCCGCCGCTGTCACGCTCTTTGAGCACGATGTTGATGACCCCGGCCACGGCATCGGAACCGTATTGCGCAGAGGCACCGTCACGCAGCACTTCTACGTGGTCGATGGCACTGATCGGGATCATGTCCAGATCCACCGGCTGCGCGCCAATAAATGGCACGCCGCCCGAAATGTTGACCACCGCCGAAGCATGGCGGCGCTTGCCGTTGATCAGTACCAGCGTTTCATCCGGAGACAGGCCGCGCAAAGACGCACCTTTAGGATCCTGGCCACGGGTTGCACTCTGGTTTTGCGGAAAGTTGAACGAGGGCAGTAACTGGAATAGCGCCTGGTTAAGCGTGACTGCGCCGGTCTGCACCAACTCTTCGCTGTTGATGACATCCACGGGCGCGGCGCTGCTCAATGCGGTGGCATTGGCACGCCGGGTACCGATGGCGACCACTCGATCCAGTGCGGTTGTGGGGGCTGCGCTTTGCGCTTGAGCGCTGACCTTGCCTGCGTTCACGGCACCTTCTTTGATGATGAATGCCCCATCCGGGCTGACTTGCAGTTGCAAACCCGTGCCACGCAACGCTTCACCTACCGCTTGTTCGGCTGACAGCGAACCATTTATGGCGGCTGACGAGTAACGGCTCAACTGAGGGGTAAATGAAATCACCTGCCCGCTCTGGCGACTGATGTTCAACAGCACTTCATCCAGAGGCCCGGAAGCGATGTGGTACACCTGCCGGGTTTCTTCGGCCGCGTAGGCGCAGGTCAGAAACAGACTTGCCAAAGGCCCTAGGGCAAAAGCCCGAAGCGTGCGAGGTGTGAAAATTTTAGACGCGCTCAAACTGAATCTCCCCAAACACATTGAACAACGCTGCTCCCCGCAGCGTTTACGGGAAAGATGTGCAACGAGGGATTGAAAACTTGCAGATCGTTTGGTTATGAACTTAGAACCAGGCTTTGCGGTGACCTCAGGCAGGGCTGACGGTGACCCAATAGTCGGTACGACGAACCACCCGGATCGGCAACGTTCGCGCCAACGTATCGAGTACTTGCTCTGACTTATCCAACCGAAACAGCCCGCTGACACGCAGCCCGGCAACGGCCGGATCCAGGCGCAGCACGCCGTTGCGATAAGGCCGCAGCGCCTCGACAATCTCGGTCAGCGGTGTGTCACGCACTTCCAGCAAACCATCGACCCAGGCCGTCGCACCAAGGCTCATGGGCCGCACAGCGCCAAATCCGAAGCGGTCATAAGACACTTCATGCCCCGCTTGCAGTTGCAGCGTGTCCATGCCCGAACGGGCAATCCGGGCCGCCCCCTTAAGCGCAATCACCAACCCTTGCCCCTCGCGCTCGCGCACTGACAACTCGCCTCCAGGCACCTGGATCAGCGCCTGCGGCGTCAACAACTGAAACGGGGTGGCCGGGTTGAGCGTCACCTTGGCCCGCAGTTCGCCATCCAGCAGTCGGACCACACGCTGGGAGTGTGAAAAATCCAGGTCTACAGCACTTTTGGCGTTCAACAACAACTCGCTGCCATCAGGCAGATTGACCGTTCGCCGCTCAGCCGTGCCGGTCGACAGGTCGGCCGTCAGCTCACCCAGTAACGAATCGCGCTGACCGAGAAACAGACTGGCGCCAATTGCCACCCCGGTGCAGGCCAACACGCCCTGCAACACCTTGCGTCGGCTGCTGGACGGCGCAGTCAGCGCCTGCTGCAACACCGTGCCACTGACCCCTTGGGCAATCGGCACCTTAAACACCCCAAGGCGGGCTTCCAGTTGCGCGCAAAGCTGCTCGTGACGCGGGTCTTGCGCGCGCCATTGCCGATACGCCTGCCAATCGGCATCGCTGGCATGGCCTGAACGCAACAGCACCACCCAGCGGGTGGCGTTGTCGATCAACTCATCGTGCGGGGTTTCGATGTTCATTTCATTCCAGGCAAGCACGCAGGCAACGATTGACGGCCTTGGTCATATAGTCACTGACCGAGCGTTGGGAAATACCCAATTCAGCGGCAATTTCAGGGTAGGTCAGGCCGTTGACCTGAGACAGCAGAAAGGCGGCCTTGACCTTGGCCGGCAAGCCATCCAGCAACTGGTCAATATGCTCCAGGGCTTCGAGCATCTGCGCCAGGTCTTCGGGCGATGGCGCTTCGCAGGTTTCATCCAGTTTCAAGGCGTCCAGATAGGCCCGCTCCAGATCACGACGCCGCCAGAGCTGGTACATCAAGCGTTGGGCAATCGTGGTCAACAACGCGCGTGGCTGACGGATCGGCTCCACGCCGGGCGAACTCAGAAGCTGCACGAACGTATCGGCCGCAATGTCTTCGGCATGGGCGCTGGAGTCAAGATGGCGGCGCAGACGCACACACAGCCATTGGTAATGACTGCGGAACAATCCGCCCACGTATTCGCTGTGAGAAGTGTCGGCGCCGGACATGGGGGCTCCAATCAAGATGAAATGCGCTGTGTGTCCGGTGTTCCGGCGGGGCAATGCTATCAAAAGGCGTTATTCGATAATAAGACTTAAAATATATTTTTATATAACCGTTTATAGCAGTTAGCCCACACTCTCCCGCCTCTAAAAACCGCAGGAAATCGTGGCTTAACTGTTATGTGGCGCGAGATCGGTTTTTCTTGCAGATTATTGGGTTATTTATTTAAGCAAATGATCAACACGACCATTTTTCGCTGCCAGCTCACACACCTTGCGCGAGGCACTCAACAACGCCTGACGGTCCAGCGTGCCCTCCTCTACAGCCGCAACAATCGCTTCGGCAATTTCATCGAGACCCGACTCGCTGGACACCAGCAACAGATGCGCACCGGCGGCCAGCGAAGCCACGGCTGTCTCAGTGATGGAGTTGCCCCTGAGAATGGACACGGCATCAAGGTCATCCGAAATGATCAACCCGCCGAATCCAAGCGTGTCCCGCAACATGGCAATGACCTTGGACGACGTTGAGGCCGATTGGTCCGGGTCGATTGCCGGAAATACCGCAGGGCCTGGCATCACGGCTTGCACACCCGCCGAAATCACTTGCTGAAAAACGTCCAGACTGTCGCGCAGGAGTTCCAGAGGGCCGTGAACAGTGGCTTCGGCGATGGCCGGATCATGCTCAGTGACGTAATGGCCAGGGAAGTGCTTAGCCGTCGCAATGACGCCAGCGCGCTGAATTCCGCGGATAAAGGCACAGGAAATTCGGCTGACCTGCACCGGATCGGCCCCCAGATGCCGATTGAGCAGCCATGGATTGTTGCCCGTCACCACATCGACAATCGGCGCCAGAAACAGATTAACCCCCATGCCGCGTGCCACTTTGGCCATCTCAAAGCAGCGTTGTTCGATGGCCTGAGAACTCAGCTCCTTGAGCTGGTCCCTTGAAGGGATTGCCGGAACCAATTGATGCAGGCGTTCGATGCCACCCAGCTCCTGATCGACCGCCACCAGCACCGCTGACCTGGCCAATGACGCAACCTGTTGAGTGATGTTCACAAACGCGGCCTGTGTTTCAGCGTCCCTACGCGCTTGGGTCATCCCTCTGCCGATGTACTCATCGCGTGTTTCTCCCAGCAGAATCGAGACACCACCACGATTCAAATAGCGACGTACTGGCTCGTCCAGGTGCAAATTGCCGATCGCAGGGAGCAATACCGAATACGCAGCTCTACGCAGTTCGCTTGACATCATGTTTCCTCAACATTGACGCGTGGCGTGGTGCCACGCATGATACCGATCACCTTCGAGCACAAAACAGACTAGATATGCTCGTTTATGCTCAATTTAAACAGGAATCAAATTAAGTCAATGCTCACTCATGAAGCTTTCCCAGGAGAGCGACAGCACTTGATCGCTGAGCGGCTGGCGACGCATGGCCGCGTTGTTGCTGGAGAATTGGCCCTGGAATTCAACGTCTCCGAGCACTCGATACGCCGCGATCTGGCCGCACTGGCAGAGGCGGGCCTTTGCAAAAGGGTCTATGGAGGGGCTATTTCATTGGCGCCGGAGCGAAATGTGCACGACCGGCAGACTGAACACGTAGAGCGCAAAAACTCACTCGGGCAGGCAGCAGCCGCCTTGATCAAGGCTGGTCAGCACATTTTCATCGATGGCGGCACCACCAATGCCTCCATAGCGAGCGCAATCGATCACAACATTGCAATTTCAGTCACCACCAACTCGCCCGCCATTGCACTGCAACTGGAAAAGCTTCCATTGACGGAAGTGATCTTATTGGGCGGCCGTCTGAACAAGGCCTCTGGTAACACCCTTGGCCTGGCCGCGATTCAGCAGTTGGCCAACTTCAACTTCGACCTGTGCTTTTTAGGTGCCTGCGCCATCGACGCCACCAAAGGCGTGACGGCTTTCAACTTGGACGATGCAGAATTCAAACGCGCCGCCGTATCTCGAAGCGGTCAGATCGTGGTCGCTGTGATCAATGAAAAACTGTCGAGCATCGCCCATTACCAGGTTGCCTCGTGTGAAGAACTGACGGTACTGGTCGTCGAAAATGACGCCCCGCCTGAGCGCCTGGGGCCTATTCAGGCCAGGGTCTCAACTGTGCTGATCGCGGGTTAAAACAGGAACGAACACAGGCAGTTCGCCAAAGGTTTCGATCGCCTGCGTATAAAGCGCGTCCTCGTTAACCAGATGTTGGTGAGGGATGAATTTCCAATTCCTGATAAACTGCCGCCCATTACGCCGCAGCCGAGCCTGCGTCTACACCCTTTCTTGTTTCTAGCCTTTCTCTTGATGAGCGCTCCCAGAACGAATCCTCAGTCACTGGAGGATTGGGGGCGTTGCATTTTTGCTGCAGTGCGGTGGTACAAAAATGCTTAAAACGGCTAGGAATTGCTACAAACGAACACAGTTGAACGAAAAATGACAACCGAGAAGACCGCTACAAGCCTTGTCCTAGAGGGCCGCGCGCCCGCCCGAACCTTTAGCGTTGCACCCATGATGGATTGGACTGACCGCCATTGCCGCTTTTTCCTGCGCTTGCTGTCCAAGCGTGCGCTGCTATACACCGAGATGGTCACTACCGGTGCGTTGCTGAACGGTGATGCCGAGCGCTTTTTGCGTCATGACGAGGCTGAGCACCCTCTGGCGCTGCAATTGGGTGGCAGTACGCCAGCTGATTTGGCTGCCTGCGCGCGCATGGCGCAAGCCGCCGGTTATGACGAGGTGAATCTGAATGTCGGCTGCCCGAGTGATCGGGTGCAGAACAATATGATTGGTGCCTGTTTGATGGCGCACCCGGCGCTGGTTGCTGAGTGTGTGAAGGCCATGCGCGATGCGGTGTCGATTCCGGTGACGGTCAAACATCGGATCGGGATCAACGGGCGCGACAGTTACGCTGAGCTTTGCGATTTTGTGGGCACGGTGCGCGATGCAGGCTGCGAGAGTTTTACGGTGCATGCGCGGATTGCGATTCTGGAAGGGCTTTCGCCTAAGGAGAATCGTGATATTCCACCCCTGCGTTATGACGTTGCCGCTCAGTTGAAGACTGATTTCCCAGAACTGGAGATTATTCTGAACGGTGGTATCAAGACGCTGGAGGAATGCCGCACGCATTTGCAGGTGTTTGACGGCGTGATGCTGGGTCGTGAGGCGTATCACAACCCCTATATTCTGGCCGAGGTCGATCAGCAGTTGTTTGGCAGCCCCGATCCGGTGATTTCCCGGGCGCAAGCGCTGGCGCTATTGCGACCTTATATTGCCGCGCATATTGCCGCCGGCGGTGCGATGCACCACATCACGCGGCATATTTTAGGTCTGGGTCAGGGGTTTCCTGGCGCACGGCGCTTCCGTCAGTTGCTGTCGGTTGATATTCATAAGGCCAAGGATCCGCTGGCACTGCTGGATCAAGCCGGAGAGTTGCTGGAAGGCCGCTGAATCGCAAGCAAGCAAAAGGGGCCGTCCTGAAACATAGAACGGCCCCTTCTTTATCGCCGCGCCAGACTTAATGACGCTCGAGGGCATTCACCAGGTCATGAAAAGCTTCACGATTGGAATCGTTTAGGCCCATCAGGATTTTGTGCGCTTCGAGCACTTTGACCCGAACCACTTCTTCAGACTGATCTTGCGACGGCAGGTCTGTCAGGCACTCAGGGCAAGGTATGGGTCTGTTGATGATGTTAAAGACCTGATCGAAGCCCATCGACTGCAAGAGCCGAGTGATGTCTTCGTGAGTGGTCACGACAGTCGGCAACAGGCCTATTTTTTGACGCGACAAGATCGACAGCTTCGCCAGCAAGCCCAATGTGGTGCTGTCGATGCTGCGGGTTTCGGTCAGGTCTATCACGATGGCTGTAAAGTTGCGCGCCGTGAAGATCCGTTCGATTGTCGCATCCAGTGCCGAACACAGTGTCAGGCGCACTTCACCCACAAATTTCAGGACGAAGGTGCCATCCTGTTCGGCGAACTGAATTCTACCGGTACTCATGTAAGATTCCTGCTTAACACCAACAGGGCGATATCATCCGGCATCTCCCCTAGCGTAGCTAATCCAAAAACCTGGCGCAGACCATCCAGGCTGCCACCTGCCGCTTTGACCAGTTGTGGCAAAGCAGCCTCTTTCTCTTTGAGCGTCTGCTCGGTCAAAAGGTCCAGAATTCCGTCAGACATTAGCGTCAGGCTGAATGTTTCAGGTAATTGCAGGACGTGATCTTCATACGTTGCTTCGTTAAACAAGCCAACCGGCAACCCTCGCCCTTCCAGATAAGACACGCTGTCTGGCGTGTAGAGCACGGGCAGTGGCAGGTGCCCGCCGATGCTGTAAGTCAGCCGCCCGGTCTCTTCGTCAATCACACCGCCAACCATGGTCACATGCTTGCCCAACTTGCAGTTGATCAACCCACGGTTGATATGCCCAAGCACTTCTGAAGGTTTGAACTCCGGCAAGGTGCCGTTGCGCTTGGACTCAAACAGCAAACGCGTGGTCATGAACTTGAGCAGTACCGTCACAAACGCCGAAGAGGCACCGTGTCCGGACACATCGGCCAAGTAGAACGCAACCCGGCGCTCGTCGACCCGGAAGTAGTCGACAAAATCGCCAGACAGGTACAGGGACGGAATGATCTGATGCGCAAAGTCAAACTCGGCAATGGACCAAGGGCTTATCGGCAGCATGTTCATCTGAACCTGTCTGCCCGCGTTCTGGTCTTCCTGCAACAAATGCAGGCTGGCTTCGAGCTCACGATTCGCCGACTCCAGCTTGTCACGGTAGCGCTGGTTCTCAAGCAACAACCGGGCACGGTCCAGCGCCCGATGAACGGAGTGCTCCAGAACGGCAAGGTCTTCGAGCGGCTTGATCAGGTAGTCCGCGGCGCCCAAACGCAACGCTTCGACCACATCGCTCATCACCCCAGCACCCGAGATCACGATCACTGGCGTTTGCGAGGAGCGCTGTGCGACCTGACGAATCAGCTCAAGGCCACTCATTTGCGGCATGCGCAGATCGCAGATCACTAAGTCTGGTTGCTCTTGCTCGAACACCTTAAGACCCTGCATGCCATTACTGGCCTGCAGGACGCTGAAGCCGCTGTCTTCCAAATAGGCTGCCAAACTGGCACGCACTACTTCGTCGTCATCAATGATCAGCAGCGTGGCACTGGTTTTTTGCATGTGGGCAAACGGCGCCAGAATTAGGTTGGCGTAAGAACTCGAACACGTCGGGCTCTACGACTGAATTGGCTTGTGAACATCCTTGCTCAAATCGATTGTCGCGCTCGATCCTGCAAAGGTTGCCCGTGTAAGGCGCAGACGGTACTCCCATCCGCCAGGGGTTTCAAGCTCAGGCAGAGAGTGGCCTCTGGTGTGAGTTGCGTTAAATTACCTCGGGTTATAAGAACCTCGCGCACAGCAACTAAAACCTAGGTTTCAACCTGCTTCAATTGATAAATTTTCTCATTTCCAGAGATGCAAAAAACGGCCACCAGGGCCGTTTATTCACACGGAGTGAACGGCTTAAAAGTCGTCTTCAACTTGCCCGTCTTTAACTCTGAACTCGCGGCTTTGCAGGTAGGCGTTACGAATAAAGATGTATTTGTCGCCCGTGATCAGCTTTTCAGCCGACAACAAGCTGGCGCGCGCATCAATAACGTCCATACCGATTGCCATGTTACGTGCCGGAATATCATTCATGTAGCGGTAAGGCTTGGTGAACGAGTCCGGGTAAATGCCCGCTGTGTCACGCACGGTGTTCGGGCCCAGCAGTGGCAGCACGACATAAGGACCACTTGGTACGCCCCAGCGACCCAGAGTCTGGCCAAAGTCTTCATCGTTGCGCTGCAGGCCCATTTTGGTGCCCACATCAAAGAAACCGCCGATACCGAAAATGGTGTTCATCAGCACGCGAGAGGTGTCTACACCGGCTGCATGAGGCTTGGCTTGCAGGATGTCGTTGGCCAGGTTGCGCACGTCACCGATGTTTCGGTACATGTTGTGGATGCCATCTTGCAGAAATTGCGGCGTGATGAACTGGTAGCCCTGCGCAATCGGCTTCAAGGCATAGGTATCAAGTGTGTCGTTGAACTTGAAGGTGATGCGGTTGATCCCTTCCCAAGGATCATCCTCAGTGGCTGCATTGGCGGCGAAGGGAACCATGGCCACACTGGCGCAGACACATAGTTGAGCAAGACGATTAGTCCAGCGCATAGCAAAACTCCTTGAGAATACTTAACACTTGGGCGCTACGCCCTGGGTCAGGCGATGAGTATAACGGCAATTGAATTTTTGACAGCCCCCAAAACACCCTAAGCAGACTGAGTAAGCTGCCAGACGTTCCGCGACACGCAAGATTGTTTTCATACAAGCCTTAACAGGCTGAAAATGCCTGTCAGCGTTTTTGATAGAGATCATGCACACACTGCGCAGGTGGATTAATCTTAGGGTCCGTTTAAAGACCTTTTGTTCACTTCCAAGGTCTACACCAGAGCTTATCAATAAAGGATGAATGCTATGCCTGCTGGCAAACTGCAAGATCAACTCGATACCTTACGCACCCAAATTGAGCAAAATCCGCCGCTCTCCACAGAGGATCGCGAACATCTGAACGACCTGGCACAGCAAATTGAGGCTGAGATCGCTCTGGAAAAAGCCACAAACGATTCCAGCCTTTCGGACAGCGTCAACGAGACCGTAGAACGCTTTGCAATCAGCCACCCTACCTTGGCCGCTACCCTGCAAAATATCGTTCAAACGCTGGGCAATATCGGGATCTGACTTCCCGCCAGACGCCAGGAACAAAAAAGCCCCGACTCAGTTCAACTGAGCCGGGGCTTTGTTTTGCAGCTCAGGCTGTCAGAGCCCTGTTTGACCGCTCAACGCCAGATCCAGCAGCTCACGGTTGGCCACGGCATACATCGCGTAGTCGTTGCCGGTCGCTGCACGCAGGTCTACCAACATCGAGCGCCAGCGCTCAACCATCGACTGGTTCTGCTCAAGCCACAACGCCAGACGTGCCTCGATCTCGACCGGGGCATCAACCATCTGCAATACCGAGACGGTAATTGCACGCTGCTGCCAATCAATGTCGTCACGGAACGCTTCACGGGCCAGCGCCTGCCAGTTGTTTTCTACCGGCAAGTTGCTGATCTGTTGCAAGTACCAGGTCAGGTCCAAAGCGCTGCCCACAGCGAAGTACGCTTTGGCCACATCGGCTGCATTCTGGCCGGTGACGTCCGAGGCTTCGATAATCGGCAGCAAGGTGTACAGGTGCGTCGTACCGGCAACCATGCGGGCCAGCAACTCGGGCACGCCTGCTTCCACGTACGCCTGATAGCGGGTCTGCCAGCCTTCGCGGGTCGGCCCTTCCAGCAGTTCGTCGAGCTTGAGCCCCAGCGCTGCCAGATGCGGACCGAAGTGCGCGACATCGCGTGCGGCGTCCAGTTCGTTGCGACGGCTGCGCAGGAACCAGCGTGTGGCACGACGCCCCAGACGCATCAACTCATCCATCAGCGCCAGCTGAATCTCAGCCGGGACTTGATAGTCCAGTGCCTCGATCTGACGGAACCAGTGCGGGAGGTGAAAAATATCACGCACGATCACGTAAGCACCCGCCACGTTGGCTGCGCTCATGCCGGTCGACTCTTTGAGGCGCTCCACAAAGGTGATGCCCATGTGGTTGACCAAGTCGTTGGCGATCTGCGTGCTGACGATTTCGCGCTTCAGACGGTGACGACGCATGGCCGCCGCAAACTTGCTGACCAGCATCGGCGGGAACGCAGTTTCCATGTCGCGGGTCAGGTAGTCGTCATCCGGCACCTGAGAGTTGAGCAGTGCTTCTTTGAGGTCGATCTTGCTGTACGAGATCAAAACCGACAGCTCAGGCCGGGTCAGGCCATGGCCAGCCGCTATGCGCTCGTTCAGTTGCTCCTCGGACGGCAGGAACTCAATGGCACGGTCCAGCTTGCCACGGGCTTCCAGATCACTCATCAGGCGCTTGTATTCAGCAATCCGCTCATAGGCACGACGCGCCGCCAGAGAAATGGCCTGCGTCTGCTTATAGTTGTTGCCCAGTACCAGCGCGCCGACTTCATCCGTCATGCTGCCGAGCAACTGATTACGCTGCTTCTCGGTCATATCGCCAGCCTGCACCACTTCATTGAGCAGGATTTTGATATTCACTTCGTGGTCAGAGCAGTCCACACCACCGGCGTTGTCGATAAAGTCGGTGTTGGAGCCGCCGCCATTGAGGCCGAACTCAACTCGACCCAATTGGGTCATGCCGAGGTTACCGCCCTCGCCCACGACCTTGCAGCGCAGTTCGTTGCCATTCACGCGTAACGCATCATTAGCCTTGTCGCCCACATCGGCGTGGCTTTCGGTGCTGGCCTTCACGTAAGTACCGATGCCGCCGTTCCACAACAGATCCACCGGTGCCTTGAGCAAGGCGTTCAGCAGTTCAGTCGGGGTCAGCTTGTCGGCGCTGATCGCAAAACGCGCTTGCATCTCAGGCGAGATGGCGATGCTCTTCGCGCTACGGGAGAAGATCCCGCCGCCCGCCGACATGATGCTGGTGTCGTAATCTGACCAGGCCGAGCGCGGCAGATCAAACAGACGCTGACGCTCAGCAAAGCTGCTGGCCGGTTCAGGATTGGGGTCAATGAAGATATGCAGGTGGTTAAAGGCAGCCACCAGTTGCAGCGTGTCGGACATCAACAAGCCGTTACCGAACACGTCGCCGGCCATATCGCCCACGCCGACCACACTGATGCTGTCTTTCTGAACGTTGATCCCGCGCTCTCTGAAGTGGCGCTGCACGCCGACCCAGGCGCCTTTGGCGGTGATGCCCATTTTTTTATGGTCATAACCGGCCGAACCACCGGAAGCAAAGGCGTCACCCAGCCAGAAGCCGTAGTCAATCGCAATGCCGTTGGCAATGTCAGAGAAGGTCGCGGTGCCTTTGTCGGCAGCCACCACCAGGTACGGGTCATCGTCGTCGTGACGCACCACGTTCAATGGCGGAACCAGTGCACCATCTTTGAGGTTGTCGGTGATGTCCAGCAAGCCAGAAATAAAGATCCGGTAGCAGGCAATCGCCTCGGCCTGAATCTCGTCGCGCCCGCCGCCCAATGGCAGGCGACGCGGCACAAAACCGCCTTTGGCCCCGACCGGCACGATGACCGAGTTCTTCACTTGTTGCGCTTTTACCAGACCCAACACTTCGGTCCGGAAGTCTTCTTCGCGGTCCGACCAGCGCAAACCACCGCGAGCAACGTTACCGAAACGCAGGTGAACGCCTTCAACGCGCGGCGAATACACGAAGATTTCAAACTTCGGCACTGGCTTGGGCAGCTCAGGAATCAGGTGCGGGTTGAATTTAAAGCTGAAGTACGAACGGTTCTGACCATTGGCATCCGGCTGGTAGAAGTTGGTTCGCAGCGTGGCTTTGATCAGGTCCAGATAACGACGCAGGATGCGGTCTTCGTTAAGCACCTGGACGTCGTCCAGAGCCGTCAGAATCGCCTGTTCCAGACGTTGCTGCTTGTCTTCGAGGTCGTCGGCGGTCAGCTTGCGCGCCAAGTAGAAGCGGGTCTTGAACAACCGGGTCAGTTCACGAGCGATGTCGGTGTGGTTGTTCAGCGTGCTGGCGATGTAGCCCAGATCGAAGCCCAGACGGATTTGCTTCAAGTAACGCGCATAAGCCCGCAGCAACGCTACATCGCGCCACGGCAACCCGGCGGTGAGTACCAAGCGGTTAAACGCATCGTTCTCAGCGTCGCCTTTAACAATGTGTACAAACGCATCTTGCAGCGTGTCGTTGAGTTGCTGGATGTCCAGGTTCAAGCCTTCGCCTGCCGTAAAGGCGAAGTCATGGATCCAGAACTCACGGCCATTGACATGGCGCAAGCGATACGGGAACTCGCCCAGTACGCGCAAGCCGAGGTTTTCCAGAATCGGCAGTACATCAGACAGCGCTAATGGCGTGTCCGCGTGATACAGCTTGCAATGCAGTTCTTGACCGGCGCTCTGACCCAGAGGCTGGTAGAAACTCATCACCAGCGGATTTTTTCGCTGAGGCTCATCAAGTGCTGCATGTCGACCACGGCCGAGTGCGCGGCAAAGCGCTCACGGTAGCCCGCCGGAAAACCTTTCGGGAAATCAGCCAGCACTTTGGTGCCATTGGCTTCACCGAAGCTTTCAACCACCAGGCTCGCATAGTCGTCCTGCCAGCTGCGGCAGGCTTGAACCACTTCTTTTTCCAGCAGCAACGGGTCAATGTCGATCCGGTTTTTCGGATCAACCCGCAGAATCAGTTGCACGCGCGCCAGTACCGACTCCGAGAAGAACGTCCAGAACTCGCAGTCAGAGGCTTGCAGGCGGTCCATCAGGACCTGCTGGATTTTCTGCCGCACTTCGGTGGAGTACACATCACGCGGCACGTAAGCCAGGCAGTAGCAGAAACGGCCATACGGGTCTTTGCGCAGGAACACGCGGATCTTGTTGCGCTCCTGGATCTGCACAATCGACATCACCGTGTTGAACAGTTCATCCACCGGGGTCTGGAACAAGTCGTCACGCGGCAGTACTTCAACCACCTGCGCCAACTCTTTGCCCAAGTGAGCTTTAGGCTGGAAGCCCGAGCGGCGCTCGATTTCAGTCACTTTGCGACGGATATAAGGAATGACCCGCACGCTCTCGCCGTACACCGAAGAGGTGTACAAGCCCATGAAGCGGCATTCCTTGATCACCTTGCCGCTGGCGTCAATTTGACGAATCGACACGTAGTCCGGGTACGCCGGGCGGTGCACACGGCTTGGGTGTGCAGCCTTGGCGAACGACAGCAGGGTCGGTTCACGCAGGTAGCTCACCGCGTAATCTTCGATGCGCAGGTCTTCGGCCGTCAGGCCTGCGCGCAGCAATTTGGTCAGGCCAAGGAACGACTGCGGGTCATATTCGATATGACCGCCATCCACCTCATCACGCACCACAAACTCTTCATAACCCAGGAACGTGAAGTGGTTGCCCACCAGCCATTCCAAAAAGCTCTTGATTTCGGCCTTCTCATCGGCACCGACGGCATACGGGCAACTGTCGACACTGTCCAGCAGTTCCTGCACCTTGGCCTTCATCGGCTCAAAGTCAGCAACCGCGATACGCACTTCGCCCAGGACCTGTTCCAGCTCCTTGCTCAGCACACTCAATTCAGCGGCATTCGAGCAACGGTCAATCTCCAGGTACATCAGCGACTCTTGCGAGATGCCTTCACCGGTCGTGCCCTTGGACAGGATTTCCAGCAACTCGCCCTTGCTGCCACGACGAACGCTCAAGACCGTGGTTTGCAGGGTATGGATGCTGTAACCGCGGCGATTCAGCTCAGTGCGTACCGAGTCCACCAGAAACGGCAAATCGTGATGCAGCACTTCAACCGCTGTGTGGGTTGACTGCCAGCCGTGACGCTCGTAATCCGGGTTATAGACCCGAACTTGAGGATGCGCCGAATCAAAACGTTCAAGCAGGCGCCAGGCCGACAGCGTACAGCCGGCGAGGTCGGACATGCGACGTTGAGTGAGTTCGTCCAGAGAAATGATGCCGAAGAACTGCTCGGCAAACAGGGTAACTTGTGGCAATGCCTGTTCACTGATGTGCTGGGCCAGTGCTGCTTGCAGTTGATGCTGGAAGTCGGCTTTGCTGGCTGCGGTGAAGAACGCCATCTGTGGTACTCCGCTTGGGCTTGTTATTGAGAGAAGCGTCGCGTGCTGTTCCCGCGTGGGGAGCTGCCAATACTGTGCTCAACCTTCAAGAACACAGCGTGACAGGGAGGTGAAGCTGATTGTGACCCAAGGGTCACATTCATGTTCCGGGATGGGTATCTGCAAAAACGACTGCCGGATAAACAGGCTGTGCCTTTAGAGATAACTATCTGCAACGCAGCTTAACGACTGTGTCGCCCGGCCTGCTTGCGGTGCGGCGACATATTCGGTCATGGGGAGGCAATCTTGTGGCCCGGACAGGAACAACCCTAGCAGTCGATAGTCATAAAACTTCATAAAAACGACTTAATTTCTGTCAGCTTTATAAGAAATATCTGACACGAAATAACAGGCCATGCGTCACTTACCAAGATTGAACCAGCATAAAAATGCGCGGGCTGGCAAAATCGCGTTTTGTTCAGTTGTTAGATGCGCCCAGCGCCAGGAATTCCCCCCACCATGCAAATGACCACCCCCCATCTGATAGCCAACCCGTGCGACGACGAAGAAGACAACATGGCCATGCTGTGCTGTCACAGCGACAAGGGCGAAATGTTTCTGATGTCCCGTTACCCGGACGAGGACGAACTAGAAATCACCCTGGAGGATGAGCCCAACACCCTGGAAGGCGTGAAGGTCACACTCAGTCGGACTCGCCTGCTGATTGAAGTGGCACCCAGCGATGCCGACGCGCTGAACGGCGACGACCACCTGGAAATCCTCCACAGCACCCATGCCGATGAACTGGCCGAGATCGAACAAACCCTGAAAAACATCCTCGACGGCACCGGCACCTACATCAGCGAATTGAACTGACCCGTAACAGCCCGCACCCGCACACCGACAGGTATAACCGCCATGCGCCAACTTTTCGATGCCCACTGCCACATCATCGACAAGGCTTATCCGCTGATTCCCAACAATGGCTATGTGCCCGAGTTTTTCAGTGTCGATGACTATCTGGCACGCACCCAACCCTTGGGCATCGTCGGTGGCGCCGTGGTCTCGGGCTCGTTTCAGGGCTTTGATCAAACCTACCTGATTGCCGCGTTGAAACGTCTGGGCGCAGGCTTTGTCGGCGTCACCCAACTGCCCTCCAGCGTCACCGACGCCGAACTTGAAACGCTGAATCAGCAAGGCGTACGCGCCCTGCGCTTCAACCTCAAGCGCGGCGGCTCGGAACAGCTCGACCAACTCGAATCACTGGCCAAGCGCGTCTTCGAATGCGTGGGCTGGCATTCAGAGCTGTACATCGACTCGCGTGAACTGGCGCCGCTACACGAGCGTTTACTGCGATTGCCCGCGCTGAGTATTGATCATCTGGGGTTGAGCCGCGAAGGCCTGCCGAGCCTGTTGCGCCTTGCCGAACGCGGCGTACGTATCAAAGCCTGTGGCTTTGGCCGGGTGGACTTTGACGTGTCGCAGGCCCTGCAAGATATCCACCGCGCTAACCCGCACGCCCTGATGTTTGGTACCGACCTGCCCTCAACCCGCTCGCCAAATCCGTTTAAAAACAATGACATAAAGATACTTATTAATGCACTGGGAGAAGATGGAGCAGACAAGGCTCTGTGGCAAAACGCCCGGGGGTTTTATCGCTTGGCCTAACGGCTGATCACCCGCTCCCGGCTCATCGCGATCACGCTGCCCACTACAATCGCAGCCCCCGCGACCACGCCTGCCGAGACCTCACTGCCCAGCACCACGGCCGCCAGGGCCATCGCCACGGGCGGAATCAAATACATCACGCTCACCGAGCGACTGACCTCGGTGTGGCTCAGAACAAAAGCCCACAACAGATACGCCAGCGCACTGGGGAACAACCCAAGGATCATTACTGCGACATTCACCCGTACTGGTGCCTTGAGCACTTGGTCAGTGAGCCCCGGCCAATACACACACAGCAGCAACGTCCCGCACCAGACCATGTAGCAGACGATGGTCAAAGGGCTGTAACGCGTAGAAATGTGCTTTTGCAGCACGAAATAGATACTCCATGACAGCGCCGCCAGCAGCAGCACCAAGCCCTGGGGATGAAACTCACCGACACCGGCATCGCCCCAGATCACCACCAGCACGCCGATCAGGCCAACAGCCACCCACAACCAGCGCCAGCCACTGACCCGTTCCTTCAGGAACACCGCCGCAATAAACGTGCTGAACAGCGGCGCAGTCTGCGCCAACACACTGGACGCACCAGGGCTGACCCAGCGCTGGCCCATGTTCAATGCCATGTGGTGCAGCGCTACAGCGAACAAGCCCAACAACAGCAGCCACGGCACATCGCGCAAACGCGGCAGACCGATGCCTTTTATCAGCGCAATCAACGCCATAAACACCGAAGCTATCAAAAACCTGAGCAAAGCCAGATGCCCTGGTGAATAGCTTTCGAGCCCGATGTGGATCCCGATCGGTGAATAGGCCCAACACAGCACAACAGCCGCCATGGCGACAATGAGTTTGAGAGAGAGCGACACGTGAACGACCTGATAACCCAATGAAGTGGCATCCAGTGTTTATCGTGCTCACAGCCGCCCACAAGTGAGATATAAAGAGCCCAGAATTCATCAGGAGTGAACAATGGAGCTCAGCCAGTTACGCATGGTCAAGGCCGTGGCCGAGTGCGGCAGCATTGCGCTGGCCGCCGAGCAGTTGCATTGCGTACCGTCGAACATCACCACCCGAATCAAGCAGTTGGAAAGCGAACTCGGCACCGCGCTGTTCACCCGTGCGGGCCGAGGCTTGCGCATCAGCTCTGCCGGGCAAGTGTTTCTGGGCTACAGCGAGCAAATTCTGGCGTTGGTCGATCAGGCAAAGCGCGCCGTCACGCCCCACGCCATGCCCACTGGCAAACTGCGGATCGGCGCAATCGAATCGTGCGCCACCGGGCGTCTGCCGCCGTTGCTGGCTGAGTATCATCAGCGCTACCCGCACGTCACCCTGGAGCTGGTCACCGGAAAATCGAAGCAATTGCTGGAAGACGTCAAGCACCACCGACTCGACGGGGCAATGGTCGCGGGCAAAATCACCCAATCAAAACTAGAAAAAACAATGCTTTACCACGAACAATTAGTGTTGATTGCCAGCCCTGAGCTCGCCCCGCTGACCCAGCTTGCCGATGTGCATCGGCACACCGTGTTTATGTGGCCGCCTGGCTGTCCGTATCGGGCAGCGCTGGAAAACTGGGTGGCTGAGCACGCGCTTGAGGTCAACGGCGTTGATTACGCAAACTGGGGCAGCATCATCGGGTGTGTCAGTGCTGGGGCGGGTTTAGCGCTGATACCTGAGGGAATGCTTCAACAGTTCGGCGCCTGCGCCCACCTCACCACTTATCGCTTCCCGGAACTGTCGCCCATGCCCAACCTGTTTTTCTGGCACAGCGAAACCGGGCAGCACGCTGCACGCGACGCCTTCGCGGCGCTGCTGAACGAACATTTTGCCGTACCACTGATGCCGTAGCAGTTGCCGAGCCTGCGAGGCTACGTCCGATTGCGCAGCGATCGTAAATGCTAAGTGCCAAGTTTAACGGGTACACCGTAGTGCCTGATTTTACGGCTGCTTCGCACCCGGACGCAGCCTCGCAGGCTCGGCAGCTGCTACAACAGAAGCCCCGAAACCCTCATTCAGATGAGCACCATTCTCAACAACCTGTCGATTTTAGTGTTTTCCCGTAAAAAGCCTGCCTGCCATTAGTCCGATACACCTCCAATGGATTAAAGTAACGCCCCCAGCCCCGGCGTAACATTTGCGCCGCCGGTGTCCTTTTCAGGAACAGTCATCGATGGAACATCGTGAAGCGCTATTGGCGCTGCGAACCTTTCTTTCAACGCAGATTCTTGGTCAAGAAAAGCTCATTGACCGTTTGCTGATCGCGTTGCTGGCTGACGGCCATATGTTGGTCGAAGGCGCACCCGGCCTGGCCAAGACCAAAGCCATCAAAGAGTTGGCTGAAGGCATCGAGGCACAGTTCCATCGCATTCAGTTCACCCCTGACCTGTTGCCTGCCGACATCACCGGCACCGAAATCTATCGCCCCGAAACCGGCAGTTTTGTCTTCCAGCAAGGGCCGATTTTCCACAACCTGGTGCTGGCCGATGAGATCAACCGCGCTCCAGCCAAAGTGCAATCAGCCCTGCTTGAAGCCATGGCCGAGCGCCAGGTCAGCGTCGGGCGCAGCACCTACGAGCTGTCGCCGCTGTTTTTGGTGATGGCCACCCAGAACCCGATTGAACAGGAAGGCACCTACCCGCTGCCCGAAGCCCAGCTCGATCGTTTTCTGATGCACGTCAAAATCGGCTTCCCGGACGCGGCCGTCGAGCGGCGCATTCTGCAACAAGCCCGTGGCGAAGCCCTCAACGGCGAAACCAAGCCTGAGCGCCGGGTCAGCCAGCAGGCTATTTTTGCCGCACGCAAGGAAATCCTCGGGC
Organism: Pseudomonas sp. CCC3.1; assembly: GCF_034347405.1. Classification (NCBI taxonomy): domain Bacteria; kingdom Pseudomonadati; phylum Pseudomonadota; class Gammaproteobacteria; order Pseudomonadales; family Pseudomonadaceae; genus Pseudomonas; species Pseudomonas sp. CCC3.1. The sequence continues at coordinate 2,545,974 of NZ_CP133778.1, read as the reverse complement.
TGTACATGGCCGATGCCGTGGAGGAATACCTGGTGCAACTGGTGATGGCGACCCGCACCCCCGGCAAATTCGACCCTGAAATGGCCGACTGGATTGCCTACGGTGCCAGCCCGCGTGGCTCGATTGCGCTGGACCGCTGCGCCCGTGCCCACGCATGGCTGGCCGGACGCGACTTCGTCAGCCCCGAAGACATTCAAGCCGTGCTGTTTGATGTGCTGCGTCATCGCATCATCCTGTCGTTTGAGGCTGAAGCCGCCGGTATCGACCAGGACCGCGTGGTGCAACGCATCCTTGATGTCGTAGCCGTTGCCTGACAATGAACAACCCTCTGCCCGCCGAACCCGGCATCCGCGTGACCCTTGCCGAACTGATCGAGATGCGGCATCGGGTGCGCGAAGTGCAACTGTTTTCCTCCCCCGGCCAACGCAGCCCTCTGGTGGGGTTGCACCACTCAAAACTGCGCGGGCGCGGGGTCGACTTCGATCAGGTACGGGTTTATCAAGCTGGCGACGATGTACGCACCATCGACTGGCGCGTTACTGCGCGGACCCAAGAACCGCACACCAAAATGTTCCATGAGGAGCGTGAGCGGCCGATCTTCATCCTGGCCGAGCAAAGCCGTCGCTTGTTCTTTGGCTCAGGCCTGATGTTCAAGTCAGTGCTCGCGGCTCAAGCGGCGAGCCTGATCGGCTGGGCTGCGCTGGGCCATAACGATCGGGTCGGCGGCCTGGTCTTCGGCGACCACGAACATTACGAAATCAAACCCCGGCGCAACAAACAAAGCCTGTTGCAGTTGCTCAACCGTCTGGTGCGGGTTAACCAGTCATTGCACACCGAAGTGCAGTCCGACCGCGATGCATTAGGCATGGCGCTGATCCGCGCCCGCGAAGTGCTACGCCCCGGCAGCCTGGTGATTGTGATCTGCGATGAGCGCGCCCTCACCGATGCCGCCGAACAGCAGTTAAGCCTGCTGTCGCGCCATTGCGACTTGATCATGTTGCCGCTGTCTGACCCGCTGGACCATGCCCTGCCCGCTGCCGGGCTGCTGCGTTTTGCCGAGCGCGGCGCGCAACTGGAACTCGACACGCTCAACTATGATTTGCGCCAGGCCTACCGCGCGCAGGCCGAAGCCCGCATCGCACGTTGGGAGTTGCTCGCACAAAAGCTGCGGGTGCTGTTGATGCCACTCAGCACGCAGAGCGAAATGATCGAGCAACTGCGTGAATACCTGAACGCCAAACGCCCCGGCAAACCACTATGAAAGACCTTGAACAGCTACAACCGCTGATCACCCCGCCCGCTATTGGCCTGTGGCCACCGGCGCCGGGCTGGTGGTTGCTGCTGCTCCTGATTCCGGCGCTGGCCTGGGGCTTGTGGTGGTTACGCCGCTACCTGCCCGCCAAACGCCAGCCCCAGCGTGTCGAACAACCGCTTGACCCCGTGCGGCTGGCTGCCCTCGAAGAACTGGCACGCTTCACCAAACCTTACGACGGCGCGCCCGCCGGTGCCTGGCTGCAACAACTCAACGGCTTGCTCAAACGCCTGTGCCGCAGCCATTACCCCTACAGCCAGAGCCACACGCTCAATGGCCGAAAATGGCTGGCGTTCCTCGACAACCGCTGCCCCGCAGCAGGTTTGACGCGCTGGATGGTACTGGTGGAAGGCGCTTACAAACCCGAATGCAAGCTCGATGACAAGGCCATTGCCGGGCTCAACCAAGCGGTCGAAACCTGGATTCGCAAACATGTTTGAATTTGCCTGGCCATGGCTCTTCGCCTTACTGCCATTACCCTGGTTGATGCGCCTCGTGCTGCCCGCGGCCGACAGCGGCGAGGCTGCGCTTAAAGTCAGCTTCCTGACCGATCTGGAAGAACTGACAAAACGCAAGGCGCGGGCGACCATGCCCTCTGTGCGTCAGCAAACGCCCTATCTATTACTGTGGCTGCTGCTGTTGACGGCGGCGGCCCGGCCTCAATGGCTCGGCGAGCCGTTGCCCATCGCCGCCAGCGGCCGTGATTTATTGGTGGCCGTCGATGTGTCGGGCTCGATGGACTACCCCGACATGCGCTGGAATAACGAAGACATCACCCGCCTTGATTCGGTTAAAAACCTGCTCGGCGATTTTCTCGAACACCGCGAAGGCGACCGGGTCGGTCTTATCCTGTTCGGCAGTCAGGCTTATCTGCAAGCGCCTCTGACCTTCGACCGCCACACCGTGCGCACCTGGCTCGACGAAGCACGTATCGGCATCGCGGGTAAAAACACCGCCATCGGCGATGCCATTGGCCTGGCCCTCAAACGCCTGCGCCAACGCCCAGCAGAAAGCCGGGTGCTGATTTTAGTCACTGACGGCGCCAACAACGGCGGCCAGATCGATCCGCTGACCGCGGCGCGCCTGGCGGCTGAGGAAGGGGTCAAAATCTACCCGATCGGGGTGGGCGCCGATCCGGAAGAAAGCACCGCCAAAGGCATGTTCGGCATCAATCCGGGCGTCGACCTGGACGAACCGGCCATGGAAGAAATCGCCAGAATCACCGGCGGCCGGTATTTCCGTGCTCGCGACGGACAGGAACTGTCAGCCATCAAAGACACACTCGATCAGCTCGAACCTGTCGCCCAGCAACCCACCCAGGCACGCCCGGCGCAAGCACTTTATAGCTGGCCGTTGGCAGGCGCCCTGCTGCTGAGCGTGCTGCTGGTGATCCGCGAACTGTGGCCCAACAACCCGCTGCAACGCGTGCTCAGCAAGCGGCATTTTCTGCAACAACACCCCGAATGGCGCTCACGGCTTAAACGCCTGCGCCTGCGGAGACGCCGATGAGCGCGCTCTGGCCGTACTGGTTTCGCCCCGAATGGCTGCTGGCATTGCCCCTGCTGGGCTGGCTGCTTTGGAAACTCTGGCATCGGCAAAAACGCGCAGGCCGCTGGCAGATGATCCTGCCCCAAGCCTTTCATCGTGTGTTGCTCAGCGGCGGCAATGGCCGCGACAGCAAACTGCCGTGGATTGCGCTGGGGCTGGCCTGGCTGCTGGCTCTGTTCGCCTTGCTCGGCCCAAGCTGGGAACGCGTTGAGCAATCGGCGCAAAAACCGGCCGACCCGCTGGTGGTGATGCTGGAGTTGACCCCCGAAATGCTCGCCACCGACAGCTCGCCCAATCGGCTGGAGCAAGCGCGGCGCAAACTCTACGACCTGCTGCAAAGCCGCAGTGATGCGCAAACTGCCGTGATTGTGTACGCCGGTAGCGCCCACACGCTGGTGCCGCTGTCCGACGATCTGGCGACCAGCCGCAATCTGCTTGAAGCCGTCAAGCCTTCGATCATGCCGCAACCGGGCAACCGGGCTGACCTGGCCGTGAACAAGGCCCTGAAACTGCTGGACCAAGGTGCGCTGGGCCAAGGCCGCCTGCTGTTGATCACCTCCTCGCTCAGCGATCAAGAACGTGCAGGCATTCGTCAGGCTCTGGATGGCCACACCCCGCCCCTGCTGATACTCGGCATCGGTACGCGCGAAGGCTCGCCAGTGGTCGAAGAAAACGGCGAGTTCCTCAAGGATGCCCAAGGCGCAATCCTGTTGCCGCGCCTCGACAGCCCGAGCCTTAAAGCCTTTGCACTGGACGTGGGCGGGCGCTATCGGCAGGCACGACTGGATGACATCGACCTGCGCGGCCTGGGCTTGCTAGACGGTCCGCAGCACGTGCGCGACGACGGCCAGACCTTGCGCCTCGACACCTGGGCCGACCAGGGTTACTGGCTGCTGCTGCCACTTCTGTTGCTGGCAGCCTGCGCGGGCCGCCGTGGCTGGCTGTTTTGCCTGCCCTTGCTGTTTATGCTGCCGCAACCCAGCTATGCCTTTAGCTTCACCGACCTGTGGCTGCGTCCCGACCAACAAGGCCTGCGCCTGCTTGAACAGAAAAAGCCACTGCAAGCCCTGGAGCATTTCGAAGACCCGCTCTGGCAAGGGCTGGCGCTGTACCAGGCCGGTGATTACACCGGCGCAGCACAGCGTTTTGCCGAGGTCAACAGCGCCAGCGCCCATTACAATCGCGGCAACGCACTGGCCATGAGTGGTGAACTCGAAGCCGCCATCGACGCCTACGAACAAGCCCTCGAATTGCAACCAGACATGCAGGTCGCGGCGCAAAACAAAGCCTTGATCGAGCAGATGCTTGAGCAAAAGCGTGAAGAAAACCTCGCGCCGCCGAACAAAGCCCCCGACACCTCGACCGACCCCGAAGACACCGAGCCGCCGATCAGCAGCAGTAGTTCCACGGCCACCGGCGATAGCGGACCGCATCAAGAGAGCAGCTCGGCAACCGATCCTGCCGCGCATGCCAACAGCGACGACTCGCTGGAGCCACCGCCAGCGCCCACTGCCGAGCCCGGCAGCGAGCCCGATGATCAATCGACCACGCATCCGCCGGCAGCGTCAGCCACAGCGATTGATGACGAACACCATCAGGCACTGGAACAATGGCTCCGACAGATTCCCGACAATCCCAGCGAGTTGTTGCGACGAAAATTTTGGTACGAACAACAGCAACATCAGGACACACCTCAATGAATCGCTTCTGCGTTTTGCTACTTCTGCTCTGTTGCTGGACCTTACCCGCCCATGCGCTCGGGCTGGTTGCCAGCGTTGACCGCGACCAGCTCAGCTCCGGCGAAACCGTCGAGCTGACGCTGGAAAGCAACGACGCCACCTTGTTCGGCAAGCCCGACCTGACGCCACTGGACAACCTGTTTGAGGTGCGTGGTACGCGTCAGGTCAACCAACTGACCACGCTCAGCGATGACAACAAGGCCACCACCCGCTGGATCATCACCCTGCAACCCAAGCAAACCGGGACAGTGATCATTCCGTCGCTGCAAGTGGGTGATTACCACAGCCTGCCGATCAACCTGAGCGTGACCCAAAGCAGCGCCAGTGAAGCCGAACTGGCACCGGTCTTTATCGAAGCCAGCCTCGACCAATCCAGCGTTTACGTACAAGCCCAGGCGATATTGACCCTGCGCGTTTACCATTCCGTCGCCCTGTACGACGACAGCAACCTGACCCCGCTGCACCTGACCGATGCCATCGTTGAGCAACTGGGCGAGTCGCGCACCTACGAAAAAATGATCAATGGTGTGCGCCATGGCGTGATCGAAGTCCGTTACGGGGTTTTCCCCCAGCACAGCGGCGAATTGCTCATACCGGCGCTCACCTTCAGTGCCACCCAGGTCGACAGCCAGCAGGCCAATGCCCCCGCGCCGCTGGGGCCAAAACCCGGAAAAATGGTCCACGTGACCTCAGCGGACATCCCGTTGAGCGTCAAACCCAAGCCCGAGGACTATCCGGCCAATGCCGCCTGGTTACCGGCCCGCAGCCTGAGCATGAGTGAAACCTGGAACCCCGAGCCGGATCACAGCAAGGTCGGCGACTCGTTGACCCGCACCCTCACCCTCAAAGCCGAAGGCCTGTCCAGTGCGCAGCTCCCACCGCTGCCCGCGACCGAAGTCAACGGCTTGCGGCGCTACCCGGACTTGCCGCAACTGAGCAATCAAATCACCGAAAACGGCCTGATTGGCAGTCGTGAGGAACGCGAAGCGCTGGTACCGACCCGCGTCGGCCAGGTGGAGCTGCCTGCGGTCGAAGTGGTGTGGTGGAACACCCACGAAGACCGGCTGGAGCGCAGTTACCTGCCTGCGCGCACGTTGCAGGTCGCGGTCAACCCCAACCTGACGGCTGACAACCCCGGCAATACACTCGCCGCCCCCTTGAGAGATGACTCAAACCTGTGGTGGTGGCAGCTCAGCACCTTGCTGCTGGCCTGCACGACCCTGATTGGCTTCGGTCTGTGGTGGCGCGCACGCTGGCAACCGGCGATTTTACGCGCCACACAAACGGGCCCGAGCCCGCGAACGCTGCTCGACGATATCAAGCGCGCCAGCTTGGCCAACGACCCGCATGCCACACGCCAGGCCCTGGATGCATGGGCCCGGCAACAACCGGAAACCCTGGCCGAAATGGCCGCGCGCTTTGTGCTGCTGTCCGATGCACTGGACGGCCTCAACGGTGCCCTCTACAGCGAAACCGGCCAATATTGGCAAGGTGAAGAGCTGTGGAAAGCCATTCGCAGCATCCCGGCCGCCGAGCGCGAACACGACGCAGCGGGCGAGCCGAGCAGCTTGCCGCCGCTCTACCCCAAATAATCACGGGTAACGCCCTTGTAGGAGCGAGCTTGCCTCGCGATCTTTTAAACGATCAAAAGATCGCGAGGCAAGCTCGCTCCTACAGGCCAGGCATTACCCTTTTAAACGGATTCTGTTATGCGCCTGTTTCATACCTCCGACTGGCACCTGGGGCAAAACCTCCATGGCCAGGAACGTGACTTCGAACACGCTTGCTTCCTGAGCTGGCTGCTCACCCAACTGGCCACCGAACAACCCGACGTGCTGCTGATTGCCGGCGATATATTCGACACGGTCAACCCGCCAGTCAAAGCCCAGGAACGGCTCTACGACTTCATCGTCAGCGCTCACGAGCAGCAACCCAAGCTGACCATCGTGATGATCGCCGGCAACCACGACTCCGGCTCACGCATCGAATTGCCCGCACCGCTGATGCGCCGTTTGCACACTCATGCACTGGGCCGAGTCATGTGGCTCGATGATGGCCAGTTGGATGCCGAACGCCTGTTGATACCGTTGCCCGATGCGTCCGGCGAGGTCGCTGCATGGTGCCTGGCGCTGCCCTTCCTGCGGCCTGCCGAAGTCACTGGCGCGCACTTGGGGGATGACTACCTGCGCGGCATTGGCCAGGTTCACGAATGGCTCATCGAAGCCGCCAACGCCAAGCGCAAACCTGGGCAGGCGCTGATTGCCATCAGCCATGCACACATGGCTGGCGGTTCGGTGTCGGAAGACTCGGAACGCAGCCTGATTATCGGCAACGCTGAAGCCCTGCCCGCCAGCCTGTTTGGCCCCAGCATCAGCTATGTCGCGCTGGGCCATCTGCACAAGCCACAACGGGTGAACAGTGAAGACCGAATCCGCTATAGCGGCTCGCCTATTCCCTTGTCGTTTTCAGAAATCGGCTATCAGCACCAGATTCTCGACGTCACCCTGGACGGCGAAACCCTGGTCAAGGTCGAGACGCGCCTGATCCCCCGGGCCGTGAACCTGCAACGCATCGGCCCTGCGCCACTGGCTGAGATACTCAGCCAACTGGCCGAATTGCCCGACATTGACTTGCTGGCCGACACCCAGCGTCAGCCCTGGCTCGAAGTGCGGGTCACGCTCGACGAGCCGCAGCCCGACTTGCGCCAACAAATCGAAACCGCGCTGCAAGGCAAGGCCGTGCGTTTAGTGCGCATTGCCGCCGAATACGCAGGCAGCGGCAGTCGCTCGGGGAATGACGACACCACGCAGTTGATCGAGCTCGACCAACTGACCCCGCACGAACTGTTCAGCCGTGCCTGGCAAGACAGTTATGGCAGCGAGGCAGACGAGCAGACCCTCAAGGACTTTGCCGTGCTGCTGCAAGAAGTTCAGCTGGAAGGTGAACAGCCATGAAAATTCTCGCCATCCGCCTGAAAAACCTCGCCTCGCTGGCGGGGCCGTTTGAGTTGGACTTTACGGCCGAACCCTTGGCCAGTGCCGGGCTGTTTGCGATCACAGGCCCCACCGGCGCCGGCAAAAGCACCTTGCTCGACGCCCTGTGCCTGGCCCTGTTTGGTGCCGTGCCGCGCTTGAACAACACTGGCCGGGATGCCAAAGTCCCGGATGCCGACGGCGAGATTGCCACCGGCGACCCACGGACCCTGCTGCGCCGAGGCACCGGCGAAGGCTATGCCGAAGTCGATTTCATGGGCATCGATGGCCGTCGTTATCGAGCGCGCTGGGAGGCCAATCGCGCCCGTGAAAAGGCCAATGGCAAGCTGCAAGCCAGCCGCCAAAGCCTGCGCGACCTGGACAGCGACCAACTGCTGGCCAGCCAGAAAAGCGATTACAAAGTGCAGCTGGAATCACGTCTGGGGCTCAATTTCGAGCAATTCACCCGCGCCGTGATGCTGGCCCAGAGCGAGTTCAGCGCCTTCCTTAAAGCCGACGACAACGAACGCAGCGAACTGCTCGAAAAGCTCACTGACACTGCGCTGTACACCCGTCTGGGCAAGCGTGCGTTCGACAAGGCCAAAGAGGCCCGTGACGTGCACAAGCACTTGCAGGATCAGGCGGTCGGCGTTACCCCGATGGCGCCAGAAGCCCGCGCCGAACTGGACCAACGCTTCAACGACGCGCAACAGCTACTCAAAACCCGGCAGAGCCAGCTCAAGCAGCTCGAACAGCAACACACCTGGCTCAAAACCCTGGGTGAACTGCAAGAGCAGCAACAGAGCGCTGCCGAACAATTGCAGCAGGCGCACACCCTGTGGGAGGGTCAAACCGAGCAACGCCAGACCCTGGAATTGCTGGAACAACTCGCCCCTCAACGTCATCAATTCGCCCGTTTGGCCGAGCTGGACGCACAACTGAGCCCGCTGGCCGAGCACATCGCTGCGCATCTGCAACAACAGACTGAACGTGGTCACGATCAAACCCGGCTTGAGCAAACACTTCAAGACGCGCAACAGGCTGCCAGCCGCGCACAGTCCGAACACCGCGAAGCCGCGCCGCACTTGCAAAAAGCGCATTTAGAACACGCCAACTTCAGCCGCCTGACACAAACACTCAATGCGCAACAGACGCTGATGCAGCAGGCTGAAGTGGCCTGCGCCGACGGGCAAAAGGCCCTGGACGCGTTGCTTGAACGCCAGCAGCACAGCACTGAACGCCTGGCGCTGATTGCCGCGCAACTCGAACAAAGCACTGCGCTGGCGCCGCTGGCCAGTGCCTGGGACGGCCATCGTCGCGGGCTGCAACAACTGGTGCGCCTGAGCAACACCCTCAGCAAAGGCCGCGAAGAACTGCCAGCGCTTGAGCAACGCGCCAGTGAAGCGGTCCTACAACTCAACGCGCTGAACAGCAGCCTGGAGATACTGTTTCAGGAAGCCCGCGCCGAACCGCATGCCATCAACGAGCAAATCCAGACCTTGGGCAGCCTGCTGGCTGAAAATCGCCAGCAACAGCGTGCTTTTGAAGACTTGCAGCGCCTGTGCAGCAGCCAGTTAGCCCTGGAAGCACGCTTGCAGGCGGTGCAGCTAAAGTTGCAAACCCTGCAAACCGAGCGCGAACACCTGATCGAGCAAGGCACCCAGACCAGAAAACAGTTTGAGGCCGCTGAACAGGCACTCCAGGTAACGCAGCAACTGCTTGAGCGCCAGCGATTGGCGCGCAGCGCCAGTGTCGAAGAATTGCGCGCGCACCTGCAAGACGACCAGCCTTGCCCGGTCTGCGGCAGCCATGAACACCCGTATCACCAGCCAGAAGCGCTGTTGCAGAGCCTGTCGCGTTTTGATGAGCAAGAAGAAGCCAATGCCCGCGAGGCCGTGGACGCTCTCAAAGAAACGCTGATTCAGTTGCGTGAGAAAGTCGGTGGCGTGAACGCTCAGCATCGCGAGCTTTTGCAACAGCACCAGCAGATCATCGAAGAACAGCAGGCCCTGGCCCCAAGCCTGGAAGCGCACTCGCTGTACACGCAATGGCAGGCACAAGACCCGGCCAAGCGTGAAGCATGGCTGACGCTGCGCCTGAGTCAGCTGCACCACAGCATCACCCAAGACGAGGCGCGTCAAAACACCCTGCTCAGCCTGCAAAAAGAAGCCGCGACGTTGCAGCAGCAACTTCAGCGTTGCAGCGAAGCCAGCCAACTCGCCAAACAGCAATTGAGCGACCAGCAACAGCACCTCAACGCTGACAGCGCGCGCTTTGAGGATGAGCTGGCCGGGTTTGCCAACGTGCTGCCCGAGTCCACAGTGGCGGCATTGCGCGATAACGCTGCTGCCGCCTTCATGGCCCTTGATCAGCAGGTGACGCAGCGCCTGGAGCAACTCGATCAGCAACGTGACGAACTGTCCGAACAGGCTGAGCGGACCAGTCGGATCGAGCGCGAACAGTATCAACACGCCAGCCACGCCAAAGAACTCGAGACCTTGCAACGCAGCGTGGCCGAGTTGCTCGAACAGCAACACGCCAGCCAGCAGAACCTCAAGGACCTGTTGGGCGAACACAGCAGTGTCGAGCACTGGCAGCAACAACTTGAACAAGCGGTTGAGCAGGCCCGCAGTACTCAGACCCACGCCAGCGAAGCCTTGCAAGCCACGGCCAAACAGTTGGTCCAACTGGCGGCCGAACTCAAGGCCCAGCAGGCGCGCCTGCAGGCGCTGCAACAGGAACACGACACGTTAAGCGCGCAGGTTGCGCAATGGCGTGCGCAACACACGGCACTCGACAACGCCCGCCTGCAACAGTTACTGGCCTTCGACGACACGCACCTGCGTGAACTGCGCCGGCAACTGCAAGCCAGCGAAAAGGCCGTGGAGCAAGCGCGCGTCCTGCTGCACGAGCGCGAGCAACGCTTAAGCCAGCATCAGGCCCAGGCCAATGGCAACCTCGATGCGCCAGCGCTCGATAACGCACTCAATGAACTGAATGCATTGCTGGCGGCCAGCGATCAACAACTGGCCGAACTGCGCGCCCAACAGACCGAAGACCAGCGACGCCAAGAGGCCAATCAGGCCTTGGCGCAACTCATCGCCCACGCCTATGACGAGTGGCAGCGCTGGGCACGCCTCAACGCCCTGATCGGATCAGCAACGGGCGACACCTTCCGCAAGATCGCTCAGGCCTACAACCTCGATTTGCTGGTGCACCACGCCAACGCCCAGTTACGGCAACTGGTGAAACGCTACCGCCTCAAACGCGGCGGCAGCATGCTCGGGTTGCTGGTGATGGACACCGAAATGGGCGACGAACTGCGCTCGGTGCATTCGTTGTCCGGCGGCGAAACCTTCCTGGTGTCGCTGGCACTGGCGCTGGGCCTGGCCTCTATGGCATCGAGCACGCTGAAAATCGAGTCGCTGTTTATCGACGAAGGCTTCGGCAGCCTCGACCCCGAGTCGCTGCAATTAGCCATGGATGCACTCGATGGCTTGCAAGCCCAGGGGCGCAAAGTCGGGGTGATTTCCCACGTGCAGGAAATGCACGAGCGCATACCGGTGCAAATCCAGGTCCGCCGCCAGGGCAATGGCTTGAGCACCGTGGAGGTCAAATGACCGCACACGTGCTGTATTCCTTTCGCCGCTGCCCGTATGCCATGCGTGCGCGTATGGCTTTACGTTACAGCGGCGTGCCGTTGTCGATTGTAGAAGTCAGCCTCAAAGCCAAGCCCGCCGACATGCTGGCCCTGTCGCCCAAAGGCACGGTGCCGGTGCTGGCCTGTGCCGATGGCCGGGTGATCGAACAGAGCCTGGAAATCATGCACTGGGCCTTGGCCCAGAACGACCCGGACAGTTGGCTTGGAGCGGACAGTGCAGCGCTGATTGAAGAAAATGATCAGGTCTTCAAGGTCAATCTGGATCATTACAAATATGCGATTCGCTACCCGGAGCAGCCCATGGCGCATTACCGGGCGCAAGGCGAGCAGTTTTTGCAGCGTTTGGAAGATTTGCTCGAACAGACGCCGTACTTGGCAGGCGCCACCCTAAGCCTGGCGGACGTGGCACTGGCGCCGTTTGTACGCCAGTTCGCCCACGTAGACCGTGAGTGGTTCGAGCAGGCGCCCTACCCGCGCTTGAACGCCTGGCTGCACAGGTTTTTGGCGTCTGCACTGCTCAACTCAGTGATGGCTAAAACCTGACTGTCCAAATACAACCTGTGGCAGCGGGTGCTTGTACAGCCAATGGCTAGTCCTTGCCCCGCAGCATGCTCTCCAGCACACCATCGCGCCTTACCCAACCATGGAACAGCGCCGCCGCCAGATGCAGCAGCACGGTAAAAAACAGCAGATACGCCAAGTACGTATGGGCCTTGCGCAAAAAGGCAAAGGTCGTGGGGTTAGCTGGCAAAATCGAGGGCAGTTGCAAGGAGCTGCTCAGCATTACCGGATCGCCCGCCGCCGAGATCATCGCCCAGCCCACAATCGGCAAGCTGAACATCAACGTGTAGAGCAACACATGGGACAGCTTGGCGGCCAGCACTTGCACAGCAGGCAAGTCGGCGGGTAGCAGCGGTTGCCGAGTCGAGAAGCGCACAAACAGGCGCACAACCACCAACAGCAAAATGGCGATGCCCAAGGGTTTGTGAAGTTTGAGCAGCCATTCATGACGCTCAGAGACGGACGCCGCCATGCCCGCGCCAATAAACAGCATGGCGATGATCATCAACGCCATCAGCCAGTGCAGCAGGCGTGCCACGGGCGCGAAATGCGAGGTGGGTGTGTTCATGGACGTTTCTCCTGAGAGAGCTGGTCAACTTCACTGGTTCGGCGCAGATAGGAACTGGCATACGCGGCTGAGCGCGCGGCGAGCAAGGGGTCTGCCGAGCCTTCAATGCCACTGGGTAAAATCAGCGGGTCATAGTTGATGTCGCGGCACTCGCCATTGTTTTGCGGCTCTGCGCTTTGCAGTACTAAAGTCCCGGCATTGACCACCTTGCGCTCGGCTGGCCAGGGTTTGCTCGCATCATTAACGGGGTCACCCGCTTCGGCCAATGTCAGGTTGAACTGCCATTTCAAAGGTCCGACCGACAAGCGTTGCGCCAGGTCTTTTTCCAGATAATCCGCTTCGTTGGGCGCACTCGCGCCTGGAGCGTCCTGACCTTCAGGCACCACGCCCCAGCGCACAGCCTGACGCTGCCCGGCCGCATTCACCAGATAGAAGGCATTGATCCCGTTGTACGTTTCGGTGGCGAAACTGGCAGACGGCCTGGCTGTTTTGACCCACTGCAAAAAGGGCGCTGTTTCCGGGTGGGCAGCAAAGAACGCGGGCATGGCATCGGGCTTGGGCTTGCCGGTGGCAGAGTCCGGGGCACCGGCTTGCAACATGGCATAGAACGCCTCGGGCGTGCCCACCGGGAATACCGGCATGCTGTTCATCCCGGTCCGCCATTGCTGGCCATTGGCCTCGGTGAAACGCAATGCCAGACTGCGAATCGGCACGCTGCTGTCAGGTGCGTAAGGGTTGCCGCTGGGCAAGGCAAAACGCCCGACTACCGGCGTGCGTCCTGACTGAAACACTTGCGCACTGGAGAGCATCTGCGCATTGCCAGTGCTCTCGAAATAGCCGATCACGCACATGCCCTTGGCGTGGTTGCGTCGATACCCCGGATGCACACCGTTGTTGTGCTCCAAGGCATTCACCAGGGTTTTAGGCCGTAGTCGCTGAGCGTCCAGGGTGCCATTGACGTAAAAAAACGTGCCCGCGATGGCCGCCACCACTGCCCCGATAGCCGCCAGGCGCAGCACTGTACTGGCCGGGCTCAACCCAGGTTTGACGGGCCGCGCAGGCGGCAATTGATCTACCATGTAAGAACTCCGAGGCCACGGGGCCATCAGGTGGATGGCCTATGAGACGCAGGCCAATCAGGCTTATTCCCGCAGCGTCGCAACTATTTTTAAGAAATTTATTTTCACGCGACGGGAATAACCCTTGAGCCTAGTCGTCTTCATGGTTCCAACCCGATTAACAGACCCATGCCGTGCAGGTCCCCATGCCCCCATTTGACGAGCAACTGCGCGAACTCATGCCGCGCCTCAGGCGCTTTGCGCTGTCGTTGACGCGTCACTCCAGTAATGCCGACGATCTGGTGCAAGCCTGCCTGGAGCGAGCGCTTGGCAGTGTGGACAGCAAACGCCCTGAAGGGGATTTGCGGGCGTGGCTGTTTACCATCCTGTATCGACAATTTGTCGACAACCATCGGCGCACTCGACGCTACGCCCGCATGCTCGAATTATTTACCGGCCGCGACGACACTCAACCCTCCACCGAACGCACGGTCATCGCACAATCGACGCTGCAAGCGTTCGATCAATTGAGCACCGAACAGCGCGCCCTGTTGCTATGGGTATCGGTGGAAGGTTTGAGCTACCAGCAAGTCGCGGACATTCTTGAGGTGCCGATTGGCACGGTAATGTCACGCCTGTCACGCGCACGCCAGGCGTTGCGCCTACTCAGCGAAGGCGAAATCACCCGCCCTGTTTTGCGGAGACTTAAATGATCACCACCCCACCCAGTGAGCGTGACTTGCATGCTTACGTTGATCACGCACTTAGCGAGCCGGAGCGTCAGCAGGTCGAGCTGTACCTAGAGGCCCACCCCGACGTCGCAGCCAACGTCCACGCCTGGCAGCAAGACGCTCAAAACCTGCGCACGGCGTTGCAGCAGACCTTGCTGCAACCGGCCAACCCGGCGCTTGATCCTGCGGCCATTCGCCAGCGTCAGCGTCGGCAGTCAGCGCGCCACTGGGCAACGGCTGCGGTACTGTTGATTGCAGTGAGCGTGGGTGGCTTGGGCGGCTGGCAGGCCAGACAGATGACATTGAGCCCCAGCCTATTACCCATGACCGATGCACTGGCCGCACACCGCATGTTTGCTGAGCAAGGTTTTCTGCCCGCCGACTATAAAGTTGAGCAGAGCAGCGACATGCAAACCTGGATGGACCGCTACTTCAGCCACGCCGAGCGCTTGCCAGACTTGAGTTCATCGGGATTTAAACCGGTCAGTTGCCGTTTGCTCACCACCGATCAGGGCGGCGCAGCCATGGTGCTGTACGAAAATACGCAGGGGCAGCACATCAGCTTTTACATTCGTCCGCCTGGGCCACAGAACACCTTGCTGCCTCGGGGAAGTCGACGCGATGGCGATTTACAGGCCGATTACTGGTCAGGCCCCGGCTACAACTACGCCATGGTAGGACCGGCACAAGGCTCGACCGCGCAGTTGTTGAATACCGTGAAATTTTAGGCGGGTGCACATAATCCCTGCAGGAGCGAGCTTGCCTCGCGGTCTTTTGATCGTTTAAAAGATCGCGAGGCAAGCTCGCTCCTACAGAGTTCCAAGATGTTCAGGACTGAGTTTTGTGTTCCAGAGCGGCATAGAAGTTAGCGCTTTGTTGCAGGTATTTTTGGGTATAGGCCGTGGATTTCTTGTCGCTGACCACGGTATTGGCGCTGGCTGGCAGGGCCACAGTGGCGGAGATGGCAGAAGCAGCGATGACGGAGAAAAGATTGAAGTTCATTGCGATAACCCTCGACGACTCAGTGAGCTTGCTTGCCTGTTCAGGCCGTGGAGCAAACTTAACGCCAAGGGCCATCACGCAGAAATTCATTGCAGCACTAACAGGTATCAGCGCGATTGATACAGCCAGGGCCGGCTGATGACTTTAACGCCTGAAGGCGCGTCCATCGCCAGCTTTTCCAGGGTTTGTCCCTGCTTGCCGGTGCTCGGTTGATAACGAAGAGCAGATTGGTGCCACCCGTTGCATTACATGCTTACACACTAAGTACGCGATTAAACTTCTCCGGTCTTTAATCGAACTACCCTTGGCGTTACTACACATAAAACCAACGACACAAGGACTCGTCATGAATGCAATAAAAGGACAAGGATTGTCCAGGCTTGGAGTTTCGATAACGTTAAGTGCGGCACTGCTGTACAGCCAGGGGGCCATGGCTAACACTGCCGAAACGCTCTTGCATCGTATTGAACCGCAACAGTTGGCATTAATGGTGGGCGCGGAATATGCGAGCGTCGCAGAGTTGACAGAAAACATGGATCGAGCAAATTTCAGCTCCGTATTATTGGTCAAGTACTTGCTCAATCGTATTCATGCGCTGGATAAAAATGGCCCCGTTATTAATGCAATTATTGAACTCAACCCACAAGCATTGGACATTGCAGCTGAAAGAGATCAAGAACGCCGCCAGGGGACACTTCGCGGACCTTTGCATGGGATTCCCGTTCTCATCAAGGACAATATTCAGACCGCAGATAACATGCAGACCAGCGCCGGTTCTCTGGCGCTGGTAGGTCAGCCCGCCGCTCAGGATGCATTTATCATTCAACAATTACGTGAGGCGGGAGCGGTCATTTTGGGTAAAACCAACATGACCGAGTTGGCAGGCTTTCGTGACCCCGATGTCCCAAGCGGCTGGAGCGCACGAGGTGGGCAAACTAAAAATCCTCATAAATTATCAGCAGACCCTTGTGGCTCCAGTACCGGCTCTGCCGCCGCTGCCGCGGCGGGGTTCGCACCCTTGACTGTGGGCACGGAGACCAATGGCTCCATTCATTGCCCCTCATTCATGAATGGCGTTGTGGGCTTAAAGCCGAGCCTTGGTCTTTTAAGCAGAACCGGCATGATCGTTGTGTCGCGAAATCAGGACACCCCAGGGCCGATTACACGCACGGTACGGGACGCTGCCCTACTCCTCAACGCCATGACGGGAAATGATTCGACTGATACCGTACAGCGCACTCACGCAGGCGTACCAACTGATTACACCGCCTTACTCAATACTGCAGAGTTGAACGGTAAACGAATCGGCTATCCCAGCCGCTACGCACCTGGAAACTCGGAAACAGATCTTGATCTCAATTTCTTACAGGCATTAGTAATAATGGCTAATGCTGGAGCAACACTTATCCCCGTAGAAGAACCCAGCTATGAGAATTCGAACTACATGGAGCGCTATCAAGAGTTTTTGTTCATGGATTTGAACCGCGAAGCACCAGGCTGGTTTAGTTCCCGACAGCAGATGCCTGTCAACTCTATGGAAGCATTCATCAACTTCAATCAACACACACCTGGTGTGCCAGAATATGGGCAAAGTTCTGTATTGTCTTTTATGAACACACCCTACAACGAAACCCAGTACAACGAACTTTGGACACTGCTTAATACCCGCAGTCGTCAGGCAATTGATAGCGTGTTGAGCGAACATGCCCTGGATGCACTGATTGATAGTTCTGAAGGTTTTGCCTCAACTATTGTTCCGGTAGCAGGTTATCCGGGCATAACAGTTCCTTCAGGCATTGATGACCATGGCACGTTGAAAGGGCTGTATTTTTATGGGCCACGCTGGAGCGAAGCAAACTTGCTAGGGCTTGCTTACAGTTACGAACAAGCCACCCAAGCACGGTTAAATCCTGCTTTTGCACCTTGATCGCCCTGCGCATCCAACAGGTCATGCTATTCAAGCCTGTGTTTTATGGCCTAACGCAGGTTAGACAAGGCGAAAACAGGCGAGGAAGCGGAATTTACGGGGTGTAAATCAGCATTCCGAGCCTGTTTTCAACGCCGCATAACCAAGCGCAGATACATGTTGTACAGAGCCTAAGGTCTATTGCTCGTATCGATACACAGTTATGGGCGGTTGATGAACTTCACGTCAGACGGTGCATCCATCGGCAAGGTTTGCAGCGTCTTGCCCAGCTTGCCGGTTTCAGCATCGCGTTCGATCACCACAATAGCGTTGCTCATCTGGTTGGCCACCAGCAGGAACTTGCCATTGGGGCTCAAGGTAAACTCGCGCGGGTGATCGCCCTCGACCGAACGACGCTGGACTTCAGTCAGTTCGCCCGTCACCGGGTCAATGGCAAACACCAACAGTTCGTTGGCCTTGCCACGGTTGCTGACGTACAGGAACTTGCCATCGGCACTGGCGTGCAAAGCGCCGGCAGCCCGTTTTTCCTGTGGCTGGCCGTGGGCCAGTTCAACAGCTTGACGCTGTTTGAGTTGTCCGTTCGCGTAATCGAACACAAATACCTGAGCACTCATTTCAGTGGTCAGGTAAGCGTGCTTGCCATCCTTGGAGAACAGTAAATGCCGAGGACCGCTGCCCGCTGGTAATTCAACCGCAGGTGGCTTGGCGGCCACCAAAGGATGCTCAGGGTTGGCCTGCGGGTCGTACTGATAAACAAAAATCTTGTCTGCACCCAGATCGTTGGCAAACACGAACTTGCCATCCGGAGACGACACCACGGAGTGCACATGGGCCGACATCTGGCGCTCAGGATTGACCCGGCTGGCCTGATGGCTGCTCATCTGGGTCACAGGCTGCAACTGGCCCTGGTCATTGATCGGCAAAACCGCCAGGCTGCCGCCCGGATCTTCATGCACGCCGTAATTGGCCACGAACAGGTAACGCTCATCGGCACTCAGGCTTGAGTGCGTTGGCTCTTCGCCCAAGGACTTGACCTGATTGATCAAGGTCAACTGGTTGGTTTTCGGGTCAATCGCCAGGCTGCTGACACGGCCCACCCCATCGGCCTGCCCCTTGCCGTTTTCATTGACCACAAACAGGCGTTGCTGGTCTTTGGACAGGGTCAGCCATGAGGGGTTGGCCGCTTTAAACACTTGCAAGGGCTCAGGGGTGATGCGTCCGGTCTCGCTGTTGAATTGCAGGCGGTAGATACCCTGACTTTTACCTTGGGTATAAGAACCGACCAGCAGCTCCACTTCGTTCTCGGACGCAGCTTGCGCCGACATTGCACCGACACTCGATGCAAGCAGCAAAGGCAACCATTTAAGCTTCATCAGCCACCTCGGACTCATCGTCATCATCATTTGCGCGAAAGGCACTGAGGCAGACTAGACGGTGTTCGCCTGAATCACCGCTTAATGTCCAGCTTTGCAAGCCATCGTTAAAAACGGCCGCGTCTACTTGCGCGCCGGTGAAGGTCCAGCTTTTTTTATCTCGACCATCCATGACTTGAATGACCAGCTCCTTCCCCTCGCTAATGGAGAATTCAAAGGCATGCAAACCGTCGATTTCCAGCATGTCGCTGGTTTCAACGGCTGCGCGCAAGGTCTGGGTTGATTCGCTCATTAATGATTCACCTGTTGGAAAGGCGCAATGATAGGTCAAATCAGCCCGCTAACCTATGCGCGCTCCAAGGTTCACTCCTCCAAAGGCATAAAACGGGCAGTGATCATGCTTTCGCTGATTTTGCCGTAATACACCTCCGGTACCTTTTCACCCGGTTTGGCTTTGGCCTCCAGACTTTGCTTGCTCTCTCTGCGCTGTTCCTTGAGTTTGAAGTGCGCAGCCGTTGGTGCATGACTGGCGGAGGTCAGGTCTGGGTAGTGAAAATGGGCATACCACAGCACTTGATTGCTCTTGTTGAGCACCTGGTACTCCTGAACGTAATCGTTTCGGGGCCCAAACATCTTGAGTCGTTGACCTAATTTGACCAGATGCACTTCACCTTGCTCCAGCAAGGCCTCAACGGACGCAGTGCTGGGCGGTAGCGACTTGAGCAACCAGACGCCATGATCACGCAACCTTTTGGCCCCTTCACGTAATTGCCTGAGCATCGACTGCGGGCTATTGGGCTTGGGTTTTTCCTGATCAGGCTCTGCTGGGAGGTCACGCTGAATGACCCGCACCAGACCCTCCAGTTCCTGAGCATCACGATCAAGGATTTCCTGAAGATGCACAGGATTTTTTGAGTGTTTGACGTAGCCATCAACAATGCCAATTTTGGTCCTTGCCCTGGTCATTAGCGTCCTGAACCGGGTGCGAATAGCGCCGAGCGTTTGCGCCATGGCTGGCGCAACGGGGGGCTCGATCGCCTCCCAGCGATTGGGGGACGACTCGCGGAAGGCTAACTTTGGTCGACCCGCTAACGGGCCGCTCGACCTGTTTTGAGGGTCATCCGAAACAGGATCCCCCACTTCAACCACCTCGGTATCATGCTCGGAGGTCCTGGCCACACCAATCAAAATGCCGTGTTTATGGGTTCTGATGATCTTCGAGGTCTGTTGCCCGGCGCGAGAGGGCCCCGGCTGGGCAGGCAACCACTCATTCTCGCGGCGTAACTCCTCGGCCAATTGTTCTTCAACCTTCAGGCTGAGCCCTTTAATGATGTCCAATAACCGGTTGTAGTCCGCCCGGTGGAGTTGATCAGCCACTTCAAGGTGCAGCACTTCCAGCCCGTCATACGCCCGCGCATAGCGTTCCTGAATATCCTCCATGATCTCCACGCGCTCACTGTGGCTAAACAATTGCGATGTCGCCAGATGCGCTTGTGATTGAAGGGTGTAGGTCAACGGCCAAACGATTTCGATCAGCTCATGCCACTCACGGCCAAATGGCACGGTAGGAACGATGTCCGCCAGGGTTACCAGATGCGAGGACAGAAAATCCAGCTCCGTCACGTGGCGCGATTGGCCTTGAGTCATCGCGATGGTGGGCAGAATTTTCTCTCGTTCTTTGGCCATTCCCGGGCCGACCCGAGGAGAGTCGCGCAGTGCCTTGAATCGCCGCATCACCTCGCGAAAGTCTTCCAGATGCAGATGCTGAGCGTTGTAGAGCTCACGGCGCATGCTGATAAAACCATCGACCTCTTCAGGGGCCAATGTCTTGTGGGTGGCTTCTATAAACTGCGGATGCAACTCAATAAATAGCGTCACAAAAACGTGCTGCGAGTAAAGGATGTCTTTAGACAGGTTAAGCAATGACAGATTGAAATGAGCGTCCTTCTTGAAATCCATCGTTTGCGGGGCTAACGCGTGACGCTCCTTGAAGTTCGCGTGTTCAACAATAAAAGTGTTTTTAGCCTCGGTGGCCCGTCTTCTCAGGTGTTTAATCCGCACGACCTTTTCAAGGTAAGTGAGCGACTCAGCCGCTTGCCCCTTGTAAACATCTTCGACCCGCTGCAGTGCCTCATTCAATTCGATGCCCAACTCATCCGCCCAGACATTCATGGCGCGGAATCGCACATTCAGCTCATCGACCCGCGCCTTGCGGGCAGCAGCCCGGGCCATGGACTCTTGGCGCTTTTGCGGGCCACCGCCGAGCAGGCGCATGCGCAGGTCGAAATCCCAGGCACCGTTCCCGTCAGTGCGCAGCCAAGGCCCCGTTTCAAGGGGGTTCTTAGGGCTGACGACCACGACACCCTCGTCCTCCAGCGAGACTTCATAGCTAAAGCCACGAACCAGTGCGTGCCATTTACGCTCGATGACATACAACCCTTTGTATTGCCCGCTCGCCACAGGTTGGTGCTGCTCAGGGTATAGACCGCGGTTCAGGTCCAGCCAGGTCAACTGGGTCTGATTGAACTCGAACATCGGCGTGTTGAACCAGGCGTAATCCAGGTGAGTACGCCGATTGCCAACAGGCACATCCGAAAAATACACCTGACCTTGTTCGACCTTGACCGGTGCAGGCTCGCCCCCCTTTTCAACGACAGGCTGCACCGCCGCTACCTCATCCTGCGGTTGCAGAGCCTCTTCCCACTCCTCAACCACAGGCAACGGCGGCTGCCCAGCAGGTGCCTCATCCACATTCGTGTCTTCAACGACAACAGCAGGCGGCCCCTCAAGCTCGCCACCGACTTCGGGCACAGCACCTCCCGGACGCTGCGCCACGTGCAGCAATACCAGAGCAATGTTGAACAGCAAATCGATCACGGCGGGGGCTTTGGACCGTTCATCGTCACTGTTCAGTGCGCTGATGTCCTGCTTCAGCGCCGAGACGGTCAGTAGCAGCCACCCCACCACTGCCACTGGGCCGCGCAGCAGGGGCGCAAAGGTGTTGAGCAGTAACCATCCGCCTTCCTTGAAGGTGGCCCAACGGCTTTCTGCGTTGGACACTGATTGGCGGTCCGCCAGTTCAACCAGCGCCATGGCACTGTCACGAAACAGACCGTGAACAAAGCGACTGCTCATCCCTCGCAGATAGAAAAACGTCGATGCCTCAACGTGTGGATGCGCCGGATCCAGCACGCCTGCGGCATGCGTAGCCCGGGACGCGTCGGGCAACCAGTGCAGCACACTGTCGCGCAGCGCACCTCGCTTGGCCATGGCCGCCAGCAGCGCCTGCGCCGAGGGGTATTCGATCAATACGTTTTGCAGCAGCGGCCGATAGAGCAAGCAACGACCAAAAGGGTCATCGGCGATACCAATGATGTACATGGCGCGGACAAAATCCGGAGCAGCTCCGGGCACGCTCAGCATGCCCAGCGGGCAAATAGTGACCTGGCGCCCCTCCATCACTCTGGCGCCGGCTTCGTATTGCATCAGGGCCGCAACACAGCGATAGCCCCACGCGGTGACCGTGCCCTGCCCTTTCAACACGCTTTCCAGAGCCTGCATGGGCAGTGCAACCCGCAGTTGGTCGCTATACAAGGCCTCACGACGCGCGGCTTCAGCCAGGTCATCCATCAACAGGCGCTTGATCAGCGTCGGGTAAGTGCCGCCGATATCGACCCGGCTGATCAACGATTTGACGTAGGCAGGCGTCATCCACCAACCCTGAATCAATTGATTGTGTTTGTGCCTGATGGTCATGTGCCCACTGGGCATGGCAATCAGGTTTTGCACCGCCAAGTTGGTCAGACTGTAAGTGACGGACTCCGTCAGGCCGGCAGTCCCCAGCGGCCCCGAGGCCACGATAAAGTCGAGTTCAATATCATCGGGGTTGTACCCCGGTGCCAGCGGCTGGTCTTCGAGCATTTGCTGGTGCAACACTTGCGACGCATAGCGGTGCAGGTCCGGGATACCTTCGTCAAACACACGACCTTTGGCTTTGCGGGTGACATCGGCCAGATCGATCATGTGCGATCGATAGGCAAAACGGTCAGCGTCACTGGCGTTTTGCAACCACTCGGGCAGCGCACGGTAGACCCGAGCCAGCGCCGGTGAGGGCTCCTCGTCCTCCCAGGAGCCGATCGCAACCGGATCGGTAATCTGCTGCAATCGACGTTCCAACTGTTCAACACTGCGAGGAACCAGAGCGTTGGTATCAAGGGCGGCGATAGTGCCCAGTTGCGTGTCGAGCACAATCATCGCCTGGGTCTGCAAAAAATCGCCGTCCGCTTCGTAGCGCCGCCAGGTGAGTGATTCGACGGGGTACTCGCTGCTTAAACGTCTGCCCAACTGGCGCCCATACGCGCTCAACGTCGCGAAAGACTCAATCTGCCCTGAAGGCTTGCACACCAGCAGTTGCTCGCGGCCCTCAACCGCATAAACCACCAGAAGGTCCGCCAACAGGTGCTCGACACTGTGCGTCCCCAGGTTGAATTGCACCTGATTGAAATACACATGCGGGCGAGTCGGGCTGTCTAGTGCACGCAAACGATCGGTCAGCACGGGGTATTTAAGGATTTGGCGCAGCACATCGACCTGGTCCTCATTGAGCTCGGGAGAGGTATTGGCCGACACCAGCAAGGTCTTGGCGAAGAACCTGCCCAGCCAGTGCTGACGACTCCGATAGCCTTCTACAGGTGCGTTCCAGTAATCGACCAACGCCTCTTGATACCCCCGCACCCAGTCACGCAGCACCTGGCGGATTGACTGCTCAACGGTCGTCATCGGCAAAAAGGCGTGGGCGTGGTCGGGTGCAGCAGCCCCGTCAGGCTGTTGCGTCAAATAGCACTGTTGCAGCTCGTAAAAGGTGTAATTGACCGGAGTGCCGAGGGCAATGTGTTCAAGTACGGCGTCAAGCAACGACTGCTGGCGCACGACCTGTAGCGCCTGCTCTGCGTCATCGACGGTCCAGTTCACTTTCAAGTGATCGAGATTGATCGCCGTAGCAGGCGGGCTGAACTGCTTTTTCAGGGTATTGACCAGCAGATCGCTCACCACCCTGCGCAAGGTGGGCCGATCAGAGAACTGACGGATCATGGCGTCCGTCAGCAAGCGGCTGCGACTCAAAACCAGCGTGGCATCGGTGTGGGTAGTCATGGGGGCCGGGCTTCCAAATGAAGTGATGCGGGCGTCTTGCCCGCCAATGCACTGCATTTAAAAACACTCGCCCCCCACGGCTGCGGTATCCCGCTATACCGGACCGCCTGGAAGTGACCCGCAACCAACGCCGGTCATTTTTTATCCCCGCCCGATCGGGCCTCCAGGTTGACCTTTAACGTGCTGGACTGAGGCTGAGAATCTTCCAGCCGCCACTCTGTGCCAATGCTGGCCGTCACAAGGTCGGCGTCAATCAGGCTTTGCTGCGGCGCTTTTACGTTGCGGCGGTCGATGTCGAGCTTGGCCTGACCGCTGAGGTCAGGCGCTTTGGCAGCGGGACTCGGCTCAAGTGGATTGAGCGGCGTGACGCGCTCTTCAGTGAGGCCTGTACCCAGGGCCACGTTCCAGTTGTTATGGCGCTGACTTGATTGCGCAGCGGCTTGTACCACGCCACCTTTCTCGGCACTCACGTTGACACTTGGCGCTTGGATGCGCGTCCCCAGTAGATGAATAGCGTCTGCACTGCGCGCACCACTGGCCAGTGTCACGTTTGCGTGGCTGTAGAGCTGCGAAGCAGTGAGTGTCCGGTCATGCTCCGACACGTTGGCCACACTCAGGCTGGCATTCAGGTTGCCTTGGCGGGTGTCGCTTTCGGCGCCGTGAACGACACTCGCGCCCAGCGCAATGCCGCCACCCACCTCGTTGGCGCGCTTGCTGTGGGTCGCGGTGGCGGCTTGCAGATCGAGCTTGCCACCCGCATTGAGACGAATAGCACCGGCCTTGTCTGCCCCGTGACCGAGCTGACTGCCTTGCAAGGTCAGGTTGCCACCGCTGCGCAGGTTGATCGATCCGGTACCCAGTAGGGTTGCAACGAGAGGCTGGCTGTCATCGGCCTGCAACGTGCGGCTGTGCAACTTCGCACCCACGCTTGCATTGACGTTGGTATCCCCGGACGTTCCCAGCGTCAGTGATCCGCTGCCCTCCAGGGCCTTGCCGGTCTCGCTTTTAAGGTTATTGGCCTGATTCAAGGCAAGGCTTTCGCCTGCGCTCAGGGAAATGCCTCCTTCGTGGCCGTTGAACTGGCTGCCTTCATAACGGGCATCTCCCTTGGTATCGATGCTGATCCCTTGTGCCCCGCTGAAACTGCCCACCTGCGCCGTTTGAGTCTGCGTGCGCTGATCCTGGCTGCCGCCTGACCCGTTGAGACGTGTATTGAGGTCTTCACCCGTCGACGTGTAAAGCCGCCCGCCCACCTGCACAGTTAGCCCCTGCTCATGACGTTGATGAGTATCGACGGCCGCTGTGGCGTCATGGCTGCCCGCCTTGATCGTCAGTTCACCTTGATTGGCGCTGTAGTGAGTGCCTTGGTCTTGCAAGGTGCCAGCGACATTGACCTGCACCGAACCCCCACTGAACCGGCTGGATGTTGCGCTGCTGTCCTCACCGGATCGGGTCATGTTCGAGGAGCCGCCATCCACGTCCAGCCCAAGATTGGCAGTGCCTGAAGTTAGCGGTTTCAAGGCGTCTCCAACTGAGCCTTGAGCCAGTTGCTGGAGCTTTTTCTCGATGGGCCGGGTGATGCCTTTGTACTCGACATTAGCCCCGCTTTCAGCCTGCCAACTGCTCTGTGCATGTGTGCTGGACTCGGTGGTGCGGGCCGCCTGGTTATCAACCCGTGACGCAGTGACCTGCAACGCATCGCCAGCACTGATTTGCGCGCCCTGGGTGCTGAGTGTGTCTGCGGCCGAAACACTCAATGTGCCAGCGGCGCTGATCCCGCTGACCTGCGCGCGGACTTGATCCAGCGTGCCGTGCTGGCTTTGCTGGCCGCCTTCGATGCCGCTGCCCGCCTTGTCCAGCCCTGCGGTGTAGAAAACACCGCCGCCGCTTTTGCGTTGGTCAGTTGTGGTCGTGGTGCTGTCATGCGCGGCCGTCAACGCGATCTGTTGGGCGCTCAGGTTCGCATCGCCCCGGGTCGCTTTAAGCTCGGCCCCCTTAACGCTCAACGCGTTCCCGGCGTTGACCACCAGCGAGCCACCGCTGAGGGTGGCACCTTGCTGTACCGTCGAATCGGTGCCAGCGGCCTGCTTTTGGTCTTCATAGCGCACGCCCGCACGGAACTGATGGCTGCCTTGCGCGGTTTCCAGGGTGTAGCCGGTGAAACCACGGGTATGGGTCTGACTGACTTCGTGAGTGGTGTTTGGCGCCGAATCAATGTTGATATCGCCTTTGGCGAGCACGTTCAGATCGCCCTGCGCAGTCACTTGCGAACCGCGTACTGTCAGGTCTTTGGCGCTGCTGAGGGTGAGATTGCTGTCCGAGCGCAATTGGCTGGCGACGTGGGTGTTGCGCTTGAGTTCCTTGCTGGCTTCATGCTTGGTCAGGCCGAAAAATTGACTGTCCAGGCGATAGCTACTGTCGTGGGACGTATTGTTCACGCCATCAATCACCAGCGAGCCCTTGTCGCTGATCACACTGGCTTGCTGACCGCCATGCACCTGACTGGCGCTGATCTTCACGTTATCGGCACGCACGATCAATGCGCCGTCGGCATTGACCTTGCTGGCGACGTGCGCCGTTTTACCCTGGTCATCACGGCCCTTATTCCCAAAGAAACTGCCGCCCACCAAGTCGCCGGAGTAGGCCTTGCCGCTGCGTGTGTGAGTGCCCGCCACACTGCTGATGTCCACCGCTCGGGCATTGATCCGGATATCTCCCGGGGTTTGCACATCAGCGCCTTGCAGTTGCACGGTTTGCTGGCTGTTCAGCTCAAGGTGTTGCCCGGCCTTGAGGCTGCTGGTGACACTGCGCTGATCGCGGCTGCTCTCGTCCCAATTGGCTTTCCACAGGTGTTTGCGATGCGCTCCGCGGTCGCGAGTGGCATGGATCTCGTCAGCAGCAATCAGGCGCAGGTTATCGGTACTGTTGATGCGCAGGGTATCGCCAGCCTCGATGCTGCTGGCCTGGATGGCGCTGGTGCCGCCGGACGTCAGCGTAGCCGCGTGCCCCGCAGCGATGCGGTTGCCGTGCTGGCGGGACTGTTCATCGGTGCTGGTGCGATCAAAGGTTTCATACGTGAAGAGAAAATTATGGTGGTCCCACTGCTCGCGCTGCTCCTGCAGCTTGCGACTTTCAAGGCTGCTCAGGGTCAGGTTACGGCCCGCGTCGAGTACCACATCGCGCCCGCTGACATCAGTCGCAGACAGGTTCAAATTGTCAGCGCTGTGCAGCACCACATCACCCTGGCGACTGCTCAACGTGGCACGGCTGACATCCAGGCTGTTGGCCTGCGTTTTGCCACTGATGTCGAGATCGCCAGCGGAACTGACCGTCACCCCGTCGCGTCCCTCGACAGGCACGGCGCCCATCTTGACACCTGCACCTTGGGCGGTGCTGACGATGTTGATTCGCCCTGCCTGCATCGCGCCAAACAGGCGGGCGTCAATGCGTGAGTCCTGTGCCTGACTGGCGGGATCGACCTCGCGCACCTGGCCGCTGGCAGCCGCGACGGTATTGCGTCCCACCGTCAGGTTCAGGTCGTCATGGGCCTTGATAAGGCCCTGACTGTCGATTTGCGGGGCAATCAGCTGAAGAGAGCCTTGAGGGTTTTGCAGGCCATGCTCGCGCACCGTCAATTGGCCTCGGGCGTCATACGTGTTCAAGGCATCCAGTCTGCCATCCAGCAGTTGCGGGCGGCCGACGACCAACTGCGCATTCGGCGTATTGATGAAGCTGGCGCCATTGACCGAA
The DNA here is from genome assembly GCF_034347405.1 of Pseudomonas sp. CCC3.1. Classification (NCBI taxonomy): domain Bacteria; kingdom Pseudomonadati; phylum Pseudomonadota; class Gammaproteobacteria; order Pseudomonadales; family Pseudomonadaceae; genus Pseudomonas; species Pseudomonas sp. CCC3.1. The sequence continues at coordinate 2,518,621 of NZ_CP133778.1, read as the reverse complement.
ATGCCATTGGGATTGGCCAGCACATAATCCGCCGCCCGGCCAAAAATCTCCTGAGTCCCGTTGAGGGTCGAGGCATTGCGGCTTATCACTTCATTCAGAATCACGCTCGCCGCCTGCCCTTGAAACTGCGCGTTACCTGCCAATGACCCGGCCAGTTGCGAAATCCCTCCCTGCACGGCGTTGTTGAGCACCAGGCCCTGTCGCTCAACGTTGTAATCAAGAAACTGGTTATGGGACAAACCACCTGCATCAGGCGCGACAATATCGATGACGGGCACCCCGCCTTGAATGTGCACGTGCGGGGCTGCGCCCGCCCCCTCGGCCACCGTCAACCCCTGTGCCAGCAGTTGAGGGGGCAACAGCAACAGGACGGCGATAAGCGTGCGCAGTTTGCCTTTTGGGGAGAGGTGAAAGCAGTGGGAGGTGGTTGGCATAGGTCGCTCACTTGTAACGGTACTTGAAGACAGAGGGTTCACATCAGCAGGCTCAGGCGGGCAAGCCAGATCTGTGACTCGGGGGCAAACTGCGCCGGACGGCTCAGGCTGTGTTGATAATCGAGGTCGAGCTGGACGTGCTTCCATGCCAGGTTGAGGCCCACGCTGGCAGCACTCATGCGTGCATCGGGGGTGCTTTGCAGCCCCTTGATCCAGCCCGCATCGATGCCCAGATACGGGGTGAGCCGCACGGGCAAATCGCTGTTCAACGGCAAGCGCAGCGTGTTGCGCCACAACGCAGCCGTGGCGCCCGATGCACTGTTCTGACGAAAGCCGCGTACCGCCGAATCATCGGTGACCAACAGTTGCTCAATGACCGGTAGCGGGTCAGGGCTGTACTGCCACGAGAACTGGCTCTGCCATTGCCACTGCTGCCCCTGATAAAGACCGTTGCGCCACCGGCCAACACTGGCGCGATATCGCTTGAATTGCGCTTTGGGCAGATGACGCGAAAGCCGGTCCGAGTCGTCGTCCGCACCCAACTCATGCAGGCCCCGGCCGTAGTTGAGGTCCAGACTCCACACCCCGCTGTCAAGCCAGAACAGGCTGAGGCCGGACTCGACCACGGCCAGGGTCGGGCTCTGGATAGCGAGGCGCGTTTTGGCCAGGTAGCTGTCGACGTTCTTGTAAGCCAGTTGGCCATAGACGCTGAGCAAAACGTCCTGTTTGCGCCACAGCACGCGGTCACTGCGCAGGCCGAACTGGTCGGCTCGACCACTTGAATAGAGCGTGGTGCGCCTGAGTTTGAGCGGGACGCGGTATTCGACATGGCTGGCGAACAGGCTGTGGGTCCAGTAACCATAAGGCAGGGCGTAAATCAGACTGACGCTGCGGCTGTAGCGTGGTCCGGCATTGAGCGTGCCGCTGAAGCTGACATTGACGGAGTCGTTAAGCTGCAACGGGCTGTCCAGGCTCAGGCTCAGCGTGCTGCGATCGCGGCCTGAACCGGCGGAGCCCAGCGTGTCCAGGCCCAGCGCCGCCGCCCAGGCCGGGTTGTTTGCTTGCGAGCGAAGGATGACCCGCGAAGCGCCGGGCCTGCTCCCCGGGGTTATATCGGCAACCAAATCCAGCGAGCGCAACCGGTTGAGCTGGTCCAGCCCCTGCTCCAGATGCCTCAGCTCAAGCGGCTTGCCAAGCATGCCGGGGAACGCCCCGGCCAACCACACGGGCAGACTTTGATCGGCCAGTTCAATCGCTTCGAGGTAGCCTTCATCGACATGAATTTCCAGCGGCTGCCCGTGCGCCACAGGCTTGACCAGATAGGCGCGACTAGCGATGTAGCCAGCGTCGAGGTAGAGCCGGGTGAGTTCGACCAGCAGGTGATTGATGCGGTTCACGCCCATGCACGCCGTTATCAGGGGAGCCAGGTGCTCGCGCAGGCTGGCGGCGTCAAACAGCGTGACACCGGACAAGCGCAAGGCACTCGGCGTCCAGCAACCGTGCTCGGCCAAGCGGTGGGCAGGCGAATCGGTTTTTTGCGCTTGCACCGCTGATTGCTCCCGCTGCAATTGCTGCATGCGCTGCTCTTGCTGAAGACGCTGAAAATCGCGTTGCTGCTGTTGCTGTAGTTGCAGCACCGACTGGCTGGCTTGCAGGTCTTCGACAGCAGGCAATGCCGACGGGTACAGGCTAAGCATCAACAGCATCAGTCGATTGCTGGAGCGGGGCTGATTGGGCATAAGACATCCTTAACGTAAACCTACGTGGAGTGTCTTGCGGCCACTGAACGGGGCTGACCTTGAAAGGGCAAGCGCTGCAAAGATCACTCTGTGGATGATCACATCCACACGGAATTAATACATAAAGTATTAATCATTGAGGTGTCCAATGAATCTTTGCAGGTCGTTTAATGGCGAGAGTTGAACGGTGGCCAGAATGCAGGACGCAGACGTCGCGAGGAGGTACCGCTGAAAAACAGGAGAATTATTTCAGAATGATACGGCGCGCGTTTGCAGCCCCGGTCAAGGAACTGCAAACCTCAGCGTTATTCGCCGGGGATAACCTCAGCCGATTGAGCGGTTGGTGAACTGACCGTCCACCAAGCGCTGAATGCCCAGCGGGTTCGCATTTTTCAACACATCGGGCAACAGGCTGTCAGGGTAATTCTGGAGACACACCGGACGCAGGAAACGATCGATGGCCAAGGTTCCCACCGAGGTGCCTCGGGCATCAGACGTTGCCGGGTACGGGCCGCCATGGACCATCGAATCGCACACCTCAACACCCGTCGGGTAGCCGTTGAGCAGCACGCGTCCGACTTTTTGCTCCAGCAGCGCAGTCAGCTCACTGAACGATTCGAAGTCGGCTGACTCACCGATCAGCGTGGCAGTCAGTTGCCCGCGCAAACCGTTGATGGCGGCACTGAGCTGGGCCTGATCGGCCACTTCAATGATGACAGTGGTCGGGCCAAAAACTTCCTCTTGCAACACCTCATCGCCGTCCAGCAACAGGCTGGCATCGGCCTTGAACAGCTGTGGCCGGGCCTGATTGCCCTGCTGCGGCTGCCCCGCCACGTGCTCGATGCGCGCATGGCCGAGCAACGCCTCCACGCCTTTGCCATAACTGCGCAAAGTGCCTGCATTGAGCATGGTCTGCGCTGGCTGCTCGCTGATTTGCCCGGCCAATTGCTCGATGAATGCCGTAAACGCAGGAGATTGGATGCCGATGACCAGACCGGGGTTGGTGCAGAACTGCCCGCAACCTTGCACCACCGACGCGGCCAGCTCTCGGGCGATGGTGGCGCTGCGTACCGTCAATGCCTGCGGCAGGATAATCACCGGGTTGATGCTCGACATTTCGGCGAATACCGGAATGGGCTGAGGTCGTGCTGCGGCCATGTCGCACAGCGCACGGCCGCCGTGCAGCGACCCGGTAAACCCCACTGCCTGAATGGCCGGGTGTTTGACCAGTGCTTCGCCGACCCCGGAACCATAAATCATGTTGAACACGCCACCCGGCATACCCGTACGTTCAGCGGCACGCATCAGCGCATCCGCCACCCATTCAGCCGTGGCCATGTGCCCGCTGTGGGCCTTGAACACCACCGGGCAACCGGCGGCCAGCGCCGAAGCGGTGTCGCCCCCGGCGGTGGAAAATGCCAGAGGGAAATTGCTCGCACCAAACACCGCCACCGGCCCCAGGCCAATGCGGTACTGGCGTAAATCCGGGCGCGGCAATGGCGCACGATCCGGTAACGCCTGATCAATCCGCGCGCCATAAAAATCACCGCGGCGCAGTACCTTGGCGAACAGGCGCATTTGCCCGCTGGTGCGGCCACGCTCACCCTGGATGCGCCCCGCTGGCAACGCCGTTTCGCGGCACACGAGGGCGACAAACTCATCACCCAGCGCATCCAGCTCATCAGCGATGGCGTCGAGAAATTCGGCGCGTCGTTCAGCGCTCAGCGCACGAAAGCGCGGGTAAGCGCTGGCAGCCGCCTTGGCGGCGCGGTCCACTTCACCCGGCGTGGCTTGATGAAAGTCATAGGCCAGGGTTTCGCCGCTCGTGGCATCGACACTCTTGACGATAACGCTGCCTTCGGCGCTGCGTTGGCCGCCGATGTAATTGTGACCGAGGATCTGAGTCATAACCTTGTCCCTTTTAAAGTGTGCCAATCGCGCCGGGGTTGAACACTGCGTCGACAGGTTGAATGCCATTGATCAGCGGGGCTCCGAATTCGGCCTGGCTGATTTCAAACCGGTCGCCCGGTTGCGTGCGAATGCCATCGCCAAACGACAGGGTGGCGGTGCCGAAGAAGTGGATATGCACATCACCCGGACGCAGGAACTGGCTGTATTTGAAGTGGTGATATTCAAGATTTTCCAGGCTGTGGCACATATTGGCCTCACCACTAAGGAACTCGTTCTCCCACAGCACCTCGCCGTCACGGATGATTCGGCTGCGGCCCGCCAGATGCTGCGGCAACTCACCGACGCGCAGTTCCGGGCCAAACGAGCAACTGCGCAGTTTGGAATGAGCCAGGTACAGGTAGTTCTTGCGCTCCATCACATGGTCAGAGAACTCGTTGCCCACCGCAAAGCCCAGCCGGTAAGGCTTGCCGTCGTGACCAATCACATAAAGGCCGCCAATCTCCGGCTCTTCACCGGCATCTTCAGCAAATGGCGGCAGAGGAAACGCCGCACCGGGGCGCACCACCGTGCTGCCATCGCCTTTATAGAACCATTCCGGTTGCACACCCGCCTGCCCGGCAGCCGGCTTACCGCCTTCTACACCCCATTTGAAGATGCGCATGGTGTCGGTCAGCGTGGCTTCGTCGCCCGCCTGCTGATGCATTTTGTCGCGCGCCGAGGCGCTGCCCAGATGTGTCAGGCCAGTGCCGCTGATCAGCATGTGAGCTGGATCCGGATGATCCAGTGGCGGCAAAATGCGCAACTCGCTCAGCAATGCCTGGTAGTCATGCGTCTCGCCCAGCCCCTGCGCTTGCACCTGCTGCGCCAGGCCGACAGACGCCTCAATCGCCGCCAGTGCGAGCTCACGCACGCTGGTTGCGCCCTGCACTTCACGCACCTGACCCGCCTCCACCACGCCGACGCGTCGCTCACCGTTGTTCAATTCAAACTGTACTAAACGCATAGTCATTCTCTCTCTTGAAATTCGATTCAGCGTTGGCTGGCCGGACGGGCACTAGCAGCAAAATCGCTGGATTTGAGTGCGTGTTTACGCTCAAGCAGGCGGTACACCACCCCGGTGAGGAGCAATCCGAACACCATGACGCCCGACAGGAAATACAGGCCCGAAGCCAGGTTGCCGGTGTATTCCTTGAGCGCCCCGATCACGAACGGGCCGATATAGCCGCCCAGGTTGCCGACCGAGTTGATCAGGGCAATCCCCGCCGCCGCACTGGCGCCAGCAAAGAAGCGACCCGGCAACGTCCAGAAGATCGCCGTGCAGGAAAACAGAGAGAATGCCACCAGACACAACGCCGCCAATTGCAACGCTGGAACGGTCGACCACGCACTGCAGAACAAGCCGATTGCACCCAACACATACAGCACCGCCAAGTGACCGTAGCGGTCATTCAAACGGTCGGAACTGCGCGGGATAAACAGCAGGCCGATGATGCCGAAGATGTACGGCACCGAGGACACAAACCCGGTGGTCAAGTCGCTGCCGCCAAACTGTTTGATCAGCGTCGGCAACCACAGGCCCAGGCCATAAATGCTCAGGGTCACAGGCAGATAGAACAACGCGAGCAGCAATACACGCTTGTCTTTGAGGGCATGCAGCGGGTTGCCGTGGCGGGTCTGGCCATACTCCTTCAAGTCTTTTTCAAGCTCACCGACCAGCCAGTCCTTCTCGCGCTGGTCCATCCATTTGACCTGTTGCGGGCCATCCGGCAAGTAACGCAGCACCGGCCAGGTCAACAGAATGGCGGGCATCCCGATCACGATAAACAGCCATTGCCAGCCGTGCAGACCGAGCACGCCGTCCATGCCAAGCAAGCCGCCAGACACGGGTCCGGTAATCATCATGGCGATGGGTTGCGAGAGGATAAACAGCCCCAGAATCTTGCCGCGGTGGCGTACCGGAAACCACTGAGTGATGTAATACAGCACCCCAGGGAAGAAGCCCGCCTCGGCCACACCCAGCAAAAAGCGCATCACATAGAAGCTGTGCGCGCCTTGTACAAAGGCCATGCCAATGGTGATAGCGCCCCAGGTCAGCATGATTCTGGCGAACCAGCGCCGGGCGCCGAAACGCTCAAGCATCAGGTTGCTGGGGATTTCCATCAGAAAGTAACCGATAAAAAACAGCCCTGCGCCCAGACCGTAAGCCGCATCACCAATGCCGATGTCGGCGCCCATGTGCAGCTTGGCAAAGCCCACAGCAGAGCGGTCTACGTAAGCAATCAGGTAGAGCAGAATCAGAAACGGAATGAGTTTGAGCGTAATACGACGAATAAGCCGGAGTTCCTGGCTCATGAGATGGGTCTCCCATTGTTTTTGTTATGGCACCTCTGGAGTGGCCTCAGGTGCGCAGGCACCAGGATCAGCTCTCAGTCGGACGGACTATATAGTAATACTATTTAACCAACAACTCTTCCATTAAGGCTTTATTAAGGCTAATTTAGGCTCATCAAAACGTATTAGTCATACAATAAGAGAGCCTGCCATGTCTGATAAAACCCCTCCCCTGCGTTCCGCCCAATGGTTTGGCAGCGCGGATAAAAACGGCTTCATGTACCGCAGTTGGATGAAGAACCAAGGCATTGCCGACCATCAGTTCCAAGGCAAACCGATCATTGGTATCTGCAACACCTGGTCTGAGCTGACCCCGTGCAACGCCCACTTCCGCACCATTGCAGAACACGTCAAACGCGGTGTGATTGAGGCCGGGGGGTTCCCGGTGGAGTTTCCGGTGTTCTCCAATGGCGAATCCAACTTGCGCCCGACCGCCATGCTGACGCGCAACCTGGCGAGCATGGACGTGGAAGAAGCCATTCGTGGTAACCCGATTGACGGCGTGGTGCTGTTGACCGGCTGCGATAAAACTACCCCGGCCCTGTTGATGGGTGCTGCGAGTTGCGACGTGCCCGCCATCGTGGTCACTGGCGGCCCCATGCTCAACGGCAAGCACAAAGGCAAAGACATCGGCGCCGGTACCATCGTTTGGCAAATGCACGAATCGTACAAGGCAGGCAATATCAGCCTCGACGAATTCCTGTCCGCCGAAGCCGGCATGTCACGCTCGGCAGGCACCTGTAACACCATGGGCACCGCCTCAACCATGGCCTGCATGGCGGAAGCGCTGGGCACGTCCCTACCGCACAATGCCGCCATTCCGGCAGTCGATTCGCGCCGCTATGTCCTGGCCCACATGTCTGGCATGCGTGCCGTGCAGATGGTGCGTGAAGACTTGCGTCTGTCCAAAGTACTGACCAAAGAAGCCTTTGAAAACGCGATCCGGGTCAATGCGGCCATCGGCGGCTCGACCAACGCGGTGATCCACCTTAAAGCCATTGCTGGGCGCATCGGCGTCGATCTTGAGCTGGACGACTGGACCCGCATCGGCCGTGGCACCCCGACCCTCGTTGACTTGCAGCCTTCAGGGCGCTTCCTGATGGAAGAGTTCTATTACGCGGGCGGGCTGCCTGCGGTGCTGCGCCGCTTGGGCGAAAACAACCTGATCCCGCACCCGAACGCCCTGACCGTCAACGGCCAAAGCCTGTGGGAAAACGTTAAGAACTCACCGATCTATGGCGACGACGAAGTCATCCGCGCCATTGAAAATCCGCTGGTGGCCGATGGCGGCATCTGCGTATTACGCGGCAACCTGGCGCCACTGGGCGCGGTGCTCAAGCCCTCAGCGGCTACTCCTGCCTTGATGAAGCATCGTGGGCAAGCGGTCGTGTTTGAAAACTTCGACATGTACAAGGCACGCATCAACGACCCGGAGCTTGACGTTACGGCCGATTCGATTCTGGTGATGAAAAACTGCGGACCCAAGGGTTATCCGGGCATGGCCGAGGTCGGCAACATGGGCTTGCCCGCCAAACTGCTGGCCCAGGGCGTGACCGACATGGTGCGTATCTCGGATGCCCGCATGAGCGGCACCGCGTACGGCACCGTGGTCTTGCACGTCGCCCCGGAAGCCGCTGCTGGCGGGCCTTTGGCGGCCGTGCAGGAAGGCGACTGGATTGAACTGGATTGCCACAGCGGGCGTTTGCATCTGGACATCAGCGACGCCGAACTGGCCGCGCGCCTTGCCGATATCGAGCCGCCTAAAAACCTGCTGATCGGCGGCTATCGCCAGCTGTACATCGACCATGTGATGCAGGCCGACCAAGGCTGCGACTTCGACTTTCTGGTCGGCTGCCGTGGCTCAGAAGTACCGCGTCACTCGCACTAACCGTGCGGGCAGCGAGGCTGCGTCCCTATACGCGGCTTCGCTGCCAAATCAAGCTACCCAGCTATTTCAACCAGAGCGCGCCAGGCGCGGGTTTAGGCGGCGCCTGTTATGATCGACGCTTTTCACCGACAGGATCGACTCGCGCCCAATGGATTATCGTCAGCCCTCCGAGCGCAAAAGCATGCATGCGCGCATCGTTCAAGAACTCGGCATGCAGATTGTTTCCGGGCGTTTTAAACCCGATGACAAATTGCCCGCTGAAGCCTTGCTCTGCGAAGAATATGCGGTCAGCCGTCCGGTGCTGCGTGAAGCCACCCGCGTGTTAGTGGCCAAAGGTCTGGTGTATTCCAAACCCCGCGTTGGCACGGTGGTCAAAGCTCGACGCGAATGGCACATGCTCGACCCCGATGTGCTGCACTGGCTGATGCAAAGCTCACCGCAAAATGAGTTTTTTGCCTTGCTGACCAGTGTGCGCAGCATTATCGAACCGGCAGTCGCCGCCCTCGCCGCTCAACATGCAACCGATGAGGATGTGGCCTCGATCCGCGAAGCCTACGAGCGCATGGAAAAGGCACAGAGCCCCGAGGCGCTGTTGCAGCCAGATCTGGATTTTCATAGCCGTATTGCGGATGCGACCCACAATGATTTGCTGGCCAATCTGTGCAACATGCTGTCGCTGGCGTTGCGTGAAGCGTTGAAGCACTCTAATCAACGGCCCAACCTGCATGAGTTGGCGTTGCCTCGGCACAAAGCGATTTTGACGGCTATTGAGAACCACGACGCACTGGGCGCACAGCATGCCACGCTGGTGCAACTGGATGATGCGCGCACGGCACTGGATGTGGTGTTGGGGCGGGATATTGGAATAACGAACTAGCCCTGTAGGAGCGAGCTTGTCTCGCGAGCTTTTAAAAGATCAAAAGATCGCGAGGCAAGCTCGCTCCTACACGGATTAGCAGGTTTTACGCCAGGCTTTTGCTCACCACTTCAAACACGTCACTCGACAGTTCGCCTGAGTTACGAATGCGTTCCAGCTCGGCCTTCATCAGCGCCTGACGGGCGCTGTCGTATTTGCGCCAGCGGGTCAACGGTGCCAGTTGGCGCGAGGCGATCTGCGGGTTGAAGCCATTGAGCTGGATCACCAGGTCCGCCAGGAAGCGGTAGCCCGAACCATCAGCTGCATGGAAGTTGATCAGGTTCTGCCCGGCAAATGCCCCCACCAACGCCCGGACTTTGTTCGGGTTTTTGAGGGTGAACGCAGGGTGTTCCATCAGTTGCTGAACGCGCTGCAAACCACCCGGCAACGGGCTGGCTGCCTGCACGCTGAACCATTGATCCATGACCAGCGGGTTGTCTTTGAAGTGCTCGGCAAAACTGGCGAGCGCGGCGGCTTTTTCAGTTTCAAACGGCGAGTTGACCAACACCGCCAGCGCAGTCAGGCGCTCGGTCATGTTGTCGCTGTGCTCGAACTGTTCCAGGGTGGCCGCCAACACTTCTGGCTTGCCACTGAGGCTCAGATACGACAAGGCAATGTTTTGCAGGCTGCGACGGGCAAAATGTTCCGCTTCGGCCACGTACGGGGTGGCTTTGGACACCTCACGGTTGGCCTGGTAGCGCGCCCACAGATCGTCAAACAGGCTGTCAGCCAGTTGCTTGCGGGCAAACTCACGGGCGACGTGAATGGCTTCAACGTCAGCCACTTCGCTGATTTCAGTGAGGTAGGCTTCACCCGGCAGCGACAGCATTTCAGCGACCATCGCCTGATCCAGTTGCTGATTGTTCAGCACGCTGCGCAGCGCCTCAACCAGACGCGAGTCCATGACCAGCGCTTCGCCACGCTGGTGTTGAGCAATCAGTGTTTGCAGCACTTGCACAGACAGTTGCTGGCCCGCATCCCAACGGTTGAAACCATCGGTGTCGTGTTGCATCAGGAACACCAGCTGGTCACTGCTGTACGCGAACTGCAATTTGACCGGCGCCGAGAAGCCACGCAGCAAGGACGCCACGGGCTGCTCATTGATGCCCACAAACGTGAAGGTCTGCTCAGCTTCTGTGACCGACAGCACGCGGCTAGTCCCCGCAGCAACGGACTCGCCCGCCAGTTGCAGCGCCAGTTCATCGCCCTGGGCATTCAGCAGGCCCAGTTCGACCGGAATCACAAACGGCAGCTTCTCAACTTTATCCGGAGTCTGCGGGCAGCTTTGGGCAAAGGTCAGGCTGTAGGTTTTCTGCGCGGCATCATACTGCTCGCTGACGGCCAGACGCGGGGTGCCCGCTTGGCTGTACCAGCGCTTGAACTGGGTCAGGTCGGCGCCATTGGCGTCTTCCATGGCCTTTATGAAGTCATCGCAGGTCACAGCCTGGCCATCGTGGCGTTCAAAGTACAGGTCGCTACCTTTGCGGAAGCCTTCTGCACCGAGCAAGGTGTGGAGCATGCGCACCACTTCTGAGCCCTTCTCATACACCGTCAGGGTGTAGAAGTTAGAAATCTCGATAAAGCTCTCAGGGCGCACCGCGTGAGCCATCGGGCCTGCGTCTTCAGCGAACTGGTGAGTGCGCAGGAAGGCCACGTCCTGGATTCGCTTGACCACGCGTGAGTTCATGTCGGCCGAAAATTCGGAGTCGCGAAATACCGTGAACCCTTCTTTTAGCGACAACTGGAACCAGTCGCGGCAGGTCACGCGGTTGCCCGACCAGTTGTGGAAGTATTCGTGGGCAACAATCGCTTCGACCCGCTGGTGGGCGGCGTCGGTCGCGGTTTCGGCGCGGGCCAGCACGGCGCTGGAGTTGAAGATGTTGAGACCCTTGTTCTCCATCGCGCCCATGTTGAAGTCGTTGACGGCCACGATCATGAAGATGTCCAGATCGTATTCACGGCCGTAGGTTTCTTCGTCCCAGCGCATGGACTTTTTCAGGCTGTTCATCGCGTGCTGACACTTGTCGATGTTTTCCGGCTCGACATAAATGCGCAGCGCGACGGTGCGTTCAGTCATGGTGGTGAAGGTGTCTTCAACGCACCACAGATCTCCCGCGACCAAGGCAAACAGGTAGGCCGGTTTTTTGAACGGGTCTTCCCAGGTTGCCCAGTGTCGGCCATCTTCACCGGGGCCACTGGCAATCGGGTTGCCGTTGGACAGCAGGACCGGGTAGCGATGCTGTTCGGCCAGTACGGTGGTGGTGAAGGTGCTCATCACGTCCGGGCGGTCGAGGTAATAGGTGATCTTGCGAAAGCCTTCGGCTTCGCATTGGGTGCAGAACATCGTGCCGGACTTGTACAAGCCTTCCAGCGCGGTATTGGATTCGGGGTGGATCTTGACGCTGGTGTCGACCACAAAGTGTTTGGTGGTCGGATGCAACGTCAGGTGGCTGTCGGTCAGCTCATAGTCGGCCGAGGTCAGGTCGGCGTCTTCAAGCTGGACGGACAGCAGTTCCAGTTGTTGTCCGTCCAGCACCAATGCCGGAAAACCCGCACCGCGCTCCGGATTACGGCGCATCACCAGTTGCGCATGGACCAGTGTGTGGTCCTCGAACAACTCGAAGGTCAGGTGCGTCTCGTCGATCAGGTACTCGGGCGCCTGGTAGTCCTTCAGGTAGATCATTTGCGGTTGTTCGGTGCGCATGCAGGAATCCTTCTTACTGATGCACGGCCAACTGGTAGGCCGTGTATTTGCGAATATTGATAACGCCGGTGTCGAAGATCAGGTATTGACCCTTGATCCCCATCAACGTGCCTTCAACGATAGGGTCTTTGTCCAGATTGAAACTGACGATCTTGCTCGGGTACTGCTCGACCGGGTAGCTAATCTCGATGGGCTCGACGCTATGCAAAGGTTGTACCGCTTGCAAACCAAAGCGTTCCTGCAAGATATGCAGGCCTTCGGCGCAACTGCCGAACAACTGATCGCGCACCGCGGCCAGATCCACCGGCTCTGCATCGCCCTTTAGCAGTGCGCGCCAATTGGTGCGGTCGGCCACTTGCGAGCGAAACAGGTCTTCGACAAAACCCGACTGCTGACGCGTCGCCACGCGCACGATCGGCAAGGCCTGGCTCGCGCCCTGATCCAGCCAGCGGGTCGGCAGTTGCGTTGCCCGGGTAATGCCGACCTTAACCCCGGACGAGTTAGCCAGGTACACCACATGGTCAGTCATGCAAAATTGCTCGCCCCACGACGGCTCACGGCACGTGCCTGCGTCGTAATGGCAGCGCTCCGGGCTCATGATGCAAACGTCGCATTGCGCCAGTTTAGCCATGCACGGGTAGCAATAACCTTGACTGAAGCTCTTTTTGGTTTTGCGTCCACAGTGGCTGCAGTTGATCTGCCCCAGAAACTCCAGACGCAGTTTAGTCCCGATCAACGGATTGACCGGCACCTCGGTATCGCCCAAACGAAACGCATATTGAACGGTCGGCGCTTGAAGACTTGCCGACATTTTGCTGATTGCACCGCGACCAATCTCAATCAATGGATAGCATCCGACTTGAACAGGATGTTAGGCACCGGTGCCGATTTGGAACTGCACTCTTGCGGGCCCATATAGCCGGTGCGCTCTTCTTCGGGCAGGTTTTGCACTTCCCAGGCAATCATCGCCTGCAACGACAGCTCGCGCTGCTCGGCCGTCAGTTTGTTGCCGTCGGCCCACTTGCCGATTTCAACGGCCAGTTTCAGGCTCTGATAGATCTCAGGGGTGATGTTTTTAATCATTTCATTGAAAGAGGACATGGTTCTTTTCCTGCTCTAAAACATTCGTATGAAATTTATATATTTCCTGTAGGAGCGAGTTTGCTCGCGATCTTTTGATCGTTAAAAGATCGCGAGCAAGCTCGCTCCTACAGAGGGTCTAAACGTGTTTGCGACGAGCCCACAGCCCGCCCAGCAAGCCAGTCAGGCAACCCATCAACAAGCCGCCCACGTGCGCCGCGTTGGCAATCTGGCCAAAGCCGATCATCGACACCAGCCCGGACATGCACAACGCCAGCCACACCAGCATCATGATCAACACGCCACGCGGCAGGTGATACATCGGGTTGGGCGCCATCAACTGGTAAATCCAGACATGCCCCAACAGGCCATACAACACCCCGGACAACCCGCCAAACAGGCTCGGGCCGCCAAACAGGTATTGGGCGAAGTTGGACGCCAGACTGAACAGCAGGCTCAAACCGATCAGATTGATGCTGCCCTGACGCATTTCAATCCGTCGCCCCAGTTCCCAGTACCACATGCCGTTCATGGCGATGTGCAGAAAACCAAAGTGGATCAGCATCGGAGTGACTAATCGCCACCACTGCCCTGCCGCGAGGCTATCCGACAACGGGGTGAATTCGATGTACTGCCCATGAATAGTGAAATCCACAAAGGTCAGCGCACTCAGGGTAGACAAGTTGTCGCCCAGTTGCGTGACAGCCGCCACGAGAATGCACAGCAGCAAGATCACCGCCGTCGCCGGGCTGTCGCGCAATTGCTGGGCAAAGCCGGGCCGCGTCATGGTCGCCGGACGCTCGACAATCGGCAATTCGTGATTCGGGTCGCCCGCAGGGAAACGCTGATACAAGCTGCGCACATCATCAGCAATGGTCTCGGGGGCCCACAGCACTTGCTCGCCCGCCTCTTCACTCACCCGATGCGGCACTTGCATGCGTTTGAGCAAGGCCACAAACCCGCTCAGATCAACTGACAGCGGTAAACGTAAAACAGCCACCACACTCATTGCACAGCCTCCGGACGCTCTACATCTACCCACACGAACTTGTTGGGGTCGAGCCGGGTTTCTTGATCAAGGCGATAAGCCACTAATTTGCCGTAGAGCACGGCGCTGTAATCCAGGCAAGCCAGGTTCGGCCGAATGGGCGCGGGCTTGCCGCTGCGCCAGTAGTGCCCGACAAACAGCAGGGGTTCGTCGCTGCCATAGCGCAGCAAGGCACCTTTTTCAGTCGAGGACAGCGGCTGTTGCGCCACGCGCTCAGGCAGGGCATCAGGTTGAAACACAATATCTCCGTAGGTCTTGGGGTCGTCTTCCCAGAATTTGGTGCGGAAGAACGCCCGCGTCAGACCGTCGCCCCCGGTCAGGGTCATGCCATCCGGCAGGCGCATGTCAGTCCCGCGCAGCAGACGATTGAACGTCAAATTGGCGAAGCTGTCGGCCTGCGCAGCCGCCTGTAAAAAATGCTCATCAATGCAGCCATCCGGGTATTGCGCACGCAGCGAGGCAATCACATCGGCGTCCCAGCAGGCGTGGACCACCCGGAAACGCCCGGCGTCGACAAACAGCGGCATGTCATAGAACCACTGCACGAAGTCATGCCATTCGCCGGGGTATTGGGCAAATTGCTCAAGGGTTTCATGAATCAAACGGGTATGGCGTGGGTTGTGCTCGCGCACATAGTGCTTGCCGCTGCCCGCAGGTGCCGGTGTGCACCAGCCCAGCGCGTTGAATTCATGGTTACCCATGAGGCACAGCGCCTGACCGGCTTGGACCATGTCGTAAACGATATGCAGCGACTCGCGAATACGCGGGCCGCGGTCAATGATGTCACCGAGAAACACCGCCATCCGTTGCGGGTGTCGCCAGATACCGGCGAGTTTGCGATAGCCCAGACGCTCCAGCAGGTGCTCAAGGGTATGAGCACAGCCATGCACGTCACCGATCAAATCGTAACTGCGCGCAGGATCGAGCATCAGTCGCTCCTACCGCCCAGTCGGCTACCCCAGCCGAGCTTGGTCCGACACACTTCATAGTAGTTGTGGTCCAACGGGTGAATCAGGCGCAGTTTCTGCGCTTTTTTGCTGACGGTAATGGTGTCGCCCGGTGCGCAGGTGAAATGGTTCTGACCATCGCACGAGACTTGCGGGTAGATCTGCATGTCTTTGGCCACGACGATTTTCAGTTCGCTGTTGCCATCGACCACAATCGGTCGGCTGCTGAGGGTGTGCGGGTACATCGGCACGATAACGATGGCATCCAGTTTGGGATGCATGATCGGGCCGCCTGCCGACATCGCGTAGGCCGTGGAGCCGGTGGGCGTGGCAACGATCAGGCCGTCGGCCTTTTGGCTGCACACGAACTGGCCGTCGATGTGCAGTTCGAACTCGATCATGCGGGTCGATTTGCCGGGGTGCAGCACCACGTCATTCAAGGCGTCGCCCTGACCGATGGCTTCACCGTGACGGCGAACTTCGGCTTGCAACAGAAAGCGGTTTTCAACCAGATAGTGACCATCGAGTACATCAGCGACTTTGACTTCGAGTTCATCCGGGCGGATGTCCGTCAAAAAGCCCAGGCTGCCACGGTTAATGCCCAGCACCGGCACATTGTGACGGGCCAGCGCGCGGGCCGCTCCGAGCAAACTGCCATCGCCGCCGACCACAATCACCATGTCACACACTTCACCGAGCATCTTGCGTGAAGACGTCTGCAAGCCATGGCCGGGCAACACCTCGGCGATGGTGTCTTCGAGGATCACGTGCATGTGCCGCTCAAGCAGGAATTTTTTCAGTCGGCGAACCGTGTCGAGCACCTGTGAACTGCCCAAACGACCAATGATGCCGATATTACGAAATTGCTCCATGAGGCTCCTGCAAGGTTTTAGGCGTGCGAAAACAGCGATTATGGTCGAAACACGAGAATAGACAAAACCCTTTCAGCCCGCGGGAGCTATGCTCGCACAATGATCCTCTTTCCTGACTTGCTCAACCTGCCCCGCCAATTACGTCACCCAGAGGTGCGTGATTTGGCGTGGGTGATCCTCGCCCCGCCCATGCTGAGCCAAACCCCGTGGCCGCAACGGCATCCACTGGCAGGCAGCGACTGGGTGCAGGCCCCCGATCAACTGGAACGCTGGCTGCATGAGCTGGATCAGCACAGCGAGCCGCTGCTGCATTGGCTGGCGTTGGCCACGACTCGCCGCCTGGGCCGTTATTACGAGCGGCTCTGGCAATTTGCTATCGA
The DNA here is from genome assembly GCF_034347405.1 of Pseudomonas sp. CCC3.1. Classification (NCBI taxonomy): domain Bacteria; kingdom Pseudomonadati; phylum Pseudomonadota; class Gammaproteobacteria; order Pseudomonadales; family Pseudomonadaceae; genus Pseudomonas; species Pseudomonas sp. CCC3.1. Next base: position 2,502,311 of record NZ_CP133778.1, on the reverse strand, counting down.
CCACGCGCCAGGGGTTGAACTGATCGCCGCCAACCTGCCCATCCGCTTGAGCGGCCACACCTTGGGCGAGCTGGACCTGCTGCTGCGCGACCGTGACGGCGTGCATCACCTGGAATTGGCGATAAAACTCTATCTCGGCCCGCAGGCAGGAGACGGCTGCGACCCTGCCAACTGGCTCGGCCCTGGCAGCAATGACCGGCTGGACCGCAAGCTCAAACACTTCTGTCAGCATCAACTGCCAATGTCCAGCCGCCCCGAAAGCCGCGAGGTCCTTGGCGCGCTCGACATCCAGAGCTTTAAAGCCAGCATGTGGCTGGGCGGCTACCTGTTGTACCCATGGCCCGGCCTTTCGTTGCCGCCCGCGGGTGCTCACCCGCAGCATTTGCGCGGGCGCTGGTTGCACCAGAGTGACTGGCCTGCCTTTACCCGCCAAAGCGCCGCAGGTTGCTGGCAACCGTTGCCCCGGCACGCTTGGCTCGCTCCGGCGCACTATGGCCCTCAAGGTTTATGGAGCGAGCAACAGCTCAGCGTGTGGCTGGCAGAGCTGCACCCGCAGGCACCGGCGCAATTAATGGTCCGTTTGGCCGAAAACGGCAACGGCGACTGGGAAGAAGCCGAGCGCCTGTTTTTGGTGTCTGACCTGTGGCCAAAAGTGCCGGGCAATCCTTAATAGCAGTCCGCTAAGCGAACGCTGTTTTAACTACAGCGAAACCTGTGGGAGCCTGGCTTGCCAGCGATGCAGACGATGCGTTTTTTCGGTTAAACCGCGTAGACACCATCGCGGGCAAGCCCGCTCCCACAAGGGGTAGGCGTTAATTGACGGGCATCAGCGTAATCCCTGTCAGACGTATTACAGTTAACGCACTCCGTCGAACAAGAACGGAGGCTAAACCTGAACCGTGAGGAAAGCCCATGTCCTGGAAAAGCACCGCCGATCAATACAGTCGAATGTCCATCGCCCTGCACTGGCTAATGGTGCTGCTGTTTGTACTGATCTATGCCTCGATTGAATTTCGCGGAATCTTCCCGAAAGACAGCGACGGCCGCAATCTGATGAAAGACGCTCACTTCATGCTTGGCCTGACCGTCTTCGTGCTGGTCTGGCTGCGCTTGCTAGCCCGAACCTTGGGCACAGCGCCAAAAATCACGCCCACTCCGCCTGCCTGGCAGACCGCACTGGCGACGTTGATGCATTGGGCCTTGTACCTGTTCATGATCGCCATGCCGGTGATGGGTTACTTGATCCTCAGTCACAACGACAAGCCGGTGTTCTTCTATGGCTTCGAGATACCGCCCCTGACGACCAAAGACACTGACCTCGCCAAGCAAATCAAGGGCTGGCACGAACTGGGCGGCACGATCGGGTACTGGTTGATTGGCTTGCACGCACTGGCCGGGCTGGGGCATCACTACTTGATCAAAGACAACACCTTGCTGCGCATGCTGCCTAGACGCTGACATCCCCCGTCGGATCTTGAGCAAAGCCACGGCGGCCTTGCAAGCCGCCGGTGTGGACGAAGACCACGCGCTGCCCTCTATCAATATGCCCCAACTCAACCGCGTGTTTGAGCGCCATTAACGCCTTGCCGGTGTACAGCGGCTCCAGCGGCACACCACTGGCGGCTTCGCTGTCCTGAATAAATCCGAGTAACGCGTCGTCCACCTTGGCAAAGCCGCCGCGGCTGGCCTCTATCAGCTCAAAATGACGCCCTGCATGGCCAGCCTCCTGCAATATCGCCTCAACCTGCGGCGAGACACCATGATCGTCCGGCACCGCCAGCGCGCCATATACCTTGTGCTGCCCTGCCTCACCCACTACCAACCCGGCCAGCGTCGTGCCCGTGCCTGCGGCCAACCACCAGGCGTCGTAGTCTGGCCAGCCCAACGCACTCAGTTGTTCACGCACGTGGGCGACCAGCGGTACGCAACCCAAGGCACCCGCGAGGCCGCCACCGCCCTCCGGAACGTTATGCAGCGTGGGGTACTGCGCCTGCCACGGCGCCCAGAACCCTGGGGCATGCCGTGCCCGATACCCAGCAAAGCCCAACCAGTGCACGTGCATGCCATAGCGCTCAAGGTCCAGCGTGGTCGGCGTCTGCTGAGGATGCCCGCGCAACAGACCGACCGTCGCAAAACCAAAACGTTTGCCCGCTGCGGCCAGCGCATGCAAATGGTTGGAGTGCGCCCCGCCAAGGCTGATCAAACCCTCTGCGCCAGCGGCATGCGCAGCCAACACATGCTCGGTGAGCTTGAACCACTTGTTGCCGCTGATCAGCGGGTCAATCTGGTCCAGCCGCAGCACGGCCACCTCGACCCCGGCCTGTTGCAGCCAATCAAGGTGTAAGCTCTGCAACAGCGCGCACGGCCGCCAGTCAATCAAAGGCAACATCGACACCGACTCCCGATAAAAGGAAGCGAGTTTACAGCAGCCCGCGGCCACAACAGCCTGTCGGCTTTCGCTTGCCAACCGACCAATAAAGCGACTCGATTGCCTGCTTCTTGGTAAGGTGTGCGCCGACTTTCGTAGCCCGCTTACGATCTGCGCGCTGCTGCACTTCTGTTTACTGACGTGAGACACCCGGAACATGCCCGAGCCGATCCCTCTTAAAGATCACGAAACCGAGAAGCGGCTGGTCAATAAAAGACTGATTGCATGCGCCCTGCTGGTACTGGCGGTCAGTTGCACGCTCATCGGCCGGTTGTATTTTTTGCAGGTCACCGAGTTTGACTACAACTCGACCGTGTCCGAGAACAACCGGGTTCACGTGCTGCCCATCCCGCCAGAGCGCGGCTTTATCTATGACCGCAATGGCGTGTTGCTGGCCGATAACCAACCCAGTTTCAACATGACCATCACCCGCGAACGTGCCGGTGACACCGCCAAGGTGCTGGACACGGTGATGAGCGTCCTGCATTTGCCGGATGAAGACCGCGCCGTGTTCGCCAAGGCCATGAAACAGGCCCGCCACCCATTCGACCCTTCGACCCTGTTGTATGAACTGACGGAAGATCAAATCGCGTTGCTGGCGGTCAATCAGTTCCGCCTGCCAGGCATTGATGTCGAAGCCCAGTTTGTTCGCCATTACCCGCAGGGCGATCACTTTGCGCATTCGGTCGGCTATGTCGGCCGGATCAACGAAAAAGAAGCCAAACAGCTTGATCCCACCGAGTACCGGGGCACGCAGTCCATTGGCAAAACTGGCATCGAACGTTTCTACGAGAACGAGTTGCACGGCAAAGTCGGCTTTGAAGAAGTCGAGACCAATGCCCAGGGCCGAGTCATGCGCGTGCTGCGCCACCACGATGCCGTGGCGGGCAAAAATATTGTCCTGAGCCTGGACATCAAACTGCAAGAAGCCGCCGAAGACGCCTTGGGCGACCGTCGCGGCTCAATCATTGCCATTGACCCAAAAACCGGCGAAGTGCTGGCAATGGTCAGCAAACCCAGCTTCGACCCCAACTTGTTTGTGACTGGCATCAGCTCAAAGGACTACTCGGCGCTGCGTGACTCGCAGGACAAACCCTTGTTTAACCGGGCCTTGCGCGGCCTGTATGCACCGGGTTCAACCATTAAGCCGGAGGTGGCGATTGCTGGCCTCGACAGCGGCGTGATTTCGGCCTCGACCCGGGTGTTCGATCCTGGCTACTTCCAACTGCCGAACGTCGACCATAAGTACCGCAACTGGAACCACAGCGGCGACGGCTGGGTGGACTTGAACGCAGCCATCATGCGCTCCAACGACACCTACTTTTATGACCTGGCGTCCAAACTGGGCATTGATCGCATGCACGATTACATGTCGATGTTTGGCCTTGGGCAAAAAGTCTCGCTGGACATGTTTGAAGAGTCGCCGGGCCTGATGCCATCCCGCGAATGGAAGCGCACAACCCGGCGTCAGGCGTGGTTCCCCGGTGAAACGGTAATTTTGGGTATCGGCCAAGGCTACATGCAGGTCACGCCCTTGCAACTGGCACAAGCCACGGCGCTGATCGCCAACAAGGGCGTCTGGAACCGTCCGCACCTGGCCAAGACCATCGACGGCACCCCTCCGGCAGATGCAAACCCGATGCCCAATATCGTGCTGCACGACTCCAAGGAGTGGGAACAGGTTAACCACGCGATGCAGCTCGTGATGCATGACCCGCGCGGTATCGCCCGGGCGGCGGCACAGGGTGCGCAGTATCGAATTGCCGGCAAAAGTGGTACTGCGCAAGTGGTCGCGATCAAGCAAGGCGAGCGTTACAACCGTCTGAAAACTGCCGAACGCAACCGTGACAACGCCTTGTTCGTCGGTTTTGCCCCGGCCGAAGACCCGCAGATTGTGATCTCGGTAATGATTGAAAACGGCGAAGCCGGTGGCCGCGTGGCCGGGCCTGTGGTGCGTAAAGTGATGGACGCCTGGTTGCTGGACAATCAGGGCGCGCTCAAACCGCAGTACGCCAGCCCGCAGATCAAGCCGCATACCAATCCGCATGTGTGAGGGGCGTTGAAAGCCTGCCGCGGCCGATGAGAGAAGACCTCGGCGTTTCACCGGGATCACACGCGCCAGCACTGGCATAACAAATGCTTCATCAGGTTCCAAAAGCACTGCAGGTTGCGCCCACTCGCGGGAGTGGTGACGCAACGCATTGCGCGAGCCCCGACGCTAGACGCGTCCTGGAACGAAAAAAGGAACCTGAGGATGGCAGCACCTGTTACAGGGGCAACGCTTAATGTGCCCACCGTCAAAACCGTGGGCTTTCTGGTGATACCGAACTTCACCACCATCGGTTTTGCCTCTGCGATTGAAACCCTGCGCATGGCCAATATGGCGGCTCGCCGCGAGATGTTTCGCAGCGTCATCATCGCCCCCAACATGGACCCGGTCACCGCCAGCAATGGCATGCGCATCCTGCCGGACTACGCCGTGGGCGACGCACCAAAACTGGACATTTTGTTGGTGGTCGGTTCAAACCCGATCGTTTCGCACCTCAGCAGCCGGCCGTTGCTCAACTGGCTGCGCAAGCTGGCGCATGAACAGGTAACACTCGGCGGTATTTGCACCGGCAGTTACTGGCTTGCGCGCGCAGGACTGCTCAAGGGCTATCGCTGCACCATCCATTGGGAAGACATCGAAACCCTCAAGGACCACTTCCCCGGCATCATTATTTCCAACCAGTTGTTCGAGATCGACCGCGACCGCTATACCTGCTCAGGGGGCGTAGCGTCCATGGACATGACCTTGCAATTGATTGCCCGAGAACCGGGCGGACGGGAAATCGCTGCGCATGCTGCCGAGTTGCTGTTGTGTGATCGTGCGCGCAGTGCGCAAGAGCAGCAACGTGTGCCGTTGCGGCAAAAGTTGGGGACTTCGCAGCCCAAGCTCAGTCAGGTGGTAGCGATCATGGAAGCCAACCTTGAAGAGCCCGTCAGCCTCGAAGACCTGGCGCGCTTGAACGAAGTCTCAGTGCGCCAGCTTGAACGGCTGTTTCACAAGCACCTGCAACGTACACCGAGCCAGTATTACCTGGAGTTGCGACTGGCCCGCGCCCGGACCTTGTTGCTGCGCAGTGAATCGCAAGTGCGTGATATTGCCCTCGCCTGCGGCTTTGTTTCGGCGGCGCATTTCTCCAAATGCTACAGCCGGTTGTTCGGTGTCTCGCCCATCGGCGAACGCAAGCAAGTGGCGCTGCACTGACCCCAGAAATCTGTAGGAGCGAGCTTGTCTCGCGATCTTTTGATGCTTTAAAAGATCGCGAGGCAAGCTCGCTCCTACACAAACCCAGGGAGGCCGGTTTTTAATCCTGCAGTGCTTTGTGTGCTGTTTCGCGACTGGCCAGCATTGCGATCAAAGCAACCGCTGCCGCGGCCAGCAAGTACCAGGCCGGAGCCATTTTGTTGCCGGTGAGTTGAATCAGCCACGTGGCGATAAACGGAGCCGTGCCGCCAAACAAGGCGTTGGCGATGTTGAAGCTGAAGGCAAAGCCGCTGAAACGCACTCGGGTCGGGAAGATTTCGGCCAGAAAGCACGGCAAGGTGCCGTCGTTCATCGCCAGAATCGCGCCAAAGGCAATCTGGATCATCAGGATCACCACCAGCGACGGGTTGCCCAGCATCCCGAACAGCGGAAATGTCAGTGCCAGAAACAACACTGACGCAGCCACCAGCATGGTTTTTCGACCGAAACGGTCAGACAGTTTGCCCATCAAGAAGATCAAGCCGATGTAGGTCGCCAGTGACACGGTGGACGCCATAAATGAATCGCTTTCACTCATGCCCATTTCCGTCGACAGGTAAGTCGGCATGTAGCTGAGCAGCAGGTAAAACGCCACGGCGTTCAGGCAGGTCACACCAATGCCGATCATCACGGCACGGCGATGCACCGTGAGCAATTCACGAATCGGCGCATGGGTCGCGCACTCCTTGGCTTCCAGGCGTTTTTCCATCTCCAGGAACTTGGGTGAGTCCTGCAAGCTCATGCGGATATAACGCCCGACCAGGCCAAAAGGCGCGGCCAGCAGAAAAGGCAAGCGCCAGCCCCAGTCGTGGAGGTTTTCGACAGTCATCAGCGCGTGCAGCCCCGCCACAAACACAGCGCCAAACAACAGACCGGCCGCGGTACTCGCCGGAACGATACTGGTGTAGAAACCGCGTTTGCCCTCGGGCGCATATTCGGCCAAAAACGCCGATGCCCCCGCGTATTCGCCGGACGCCGAAAAGCCCTGCACCAGCCGGATCAGCAACAGTAATGCGGGTGCCCACAGACCGATATGGTTGTAGCCCGGCAGCAAGCCAATGCAAAAAGTAGAGACGGTCATGATCAGAATCGACCAGGCCAAGGCACTGCGGCGCCCGTATTTGTCTCCGAAATGGCCCCAGATAAGCCCTCCGATCGGACGCACGATAAACGACAGCGCAAACACCGCGAAGGTTGCCAGCAACCCGGTGGCGGCATCGGTCTGCGGGAAAAACGTCAAGGCGATGACCGTCGCCAGATAGCCATAAGCAGCGTAGTCAAACCACTCGACAAAGTTGCCCAGAAAACTGGCCGTGGCCGCACGGCGCAATGCCTTGCGTTCACTGCTGAGTTCGAGCTGTTGTTCGACGGTCAGGGACAGCGTGGACGAAACTGTGGACATGACAAATACCCTCATTGTGCTTTTGTTGGCAGGGGTAATGGGTCAGAAAACGCTGCGCGTCTGAGCGCGCATGCGTTGGGTGTTCAGAACGTTTGGCACACCTCAAACGGTGGGAGCCTGGCTTGCCAGCGATACAGACGCTGCGGTTTTACGGTTTAAACCGCGCCGATGCCATCGCTGGCAAGCCAGGCTCCCACAGATGTCTGAAGTGCTCCCACACAGGTTATTGCTTGATGATGTTGTGCTGCGGGCCATACGGGAAATGGGTGATGTTTTCACCGCCCTGCTCATTGACGATCAAAATGTCGTGCTCGCGATAGCCACCCGCGCCCGGCCGGCCTTCAGGGATCATGATCATCGGCTCAATCGACACCACCATCCCCGGTTCCAGCACGGTGTCGATGTCTTCACGCAGTTCCAGCCCGGCTTCTCGGCCGTAGTAGTGGCTTAACGTGCCGAATGAGTGGCCATAGCCAAAGGTGCGGTATTGCAGCAGGTCGTGCTCAAGGAAAATTTCGTTCAATTGCAAGGCGATGTCCGAGCAGCGCATGCCCGGCTTGATCAGTTTTAATCCGGCCTCGTGCACTTTGACGTTCACTTCCCACAACCGCAGGTGTTCGTCAGAGCAGTGATCGAGGAACAGGGTACGTTCCAGCGCGGTGTAGTAACCGGCAATCATCGGGAAGCAGTTAAGGCTCAGAATGTCGCCTTTGTTGACCTTGCGGGTGGTCACCGGGTTGTGCGCACCATCGGTGTTGATACCCGACTGGAACCAGGTCCAGGTGTCCATCAGTTCGGAGTCCGGGAAGGTGCGGGCAATTTCGCGGACCATGGCCTGAGTTGCGTGCAGCGCCACTTCGTATTCCGGCACTTGGTCACGCAGGGCTTCGACAATGGCCGCGCCGCCAATGTCGGCAATGCGCGCGCCATGACGAATGATGGCGTGCTCTTCGGCGGACTTGATCATGCGCATGCGCATGCACGGCGCTGCGATGTCGACGAACTCAGCTTGCGGGTAACGACTGGCCAGCTTGTCGCGATTGAGCAGGTTCATGTGGTCGAATTCGATGCCGATACGCCCGGCCTTGGGCAGCGCTTGCTGGATAGCGACGAAGTAGTTGTCGCGCTGCCAGTCGGTGTACACGATGTTGTCGGTGCCCATGGTCCGGCGCCATGGCTGGCCACCGTCGATGTTGGCGCTGATAGTCACCGCGCTCTCCTGCGTGACCACCAGCGCATAGTTGCGCCCGAACGAGCAGTACAGGAAATCGCTGTAATAGTTGAGGTTGTGGTACGAGGTGAACACCGCCGCATCGATGTTGTTTTGCGCCATATAGGCGCGCAGCTTGGCCTGGCGATTGGCGTATTCCTGGGCCGAGAACGTCGGCGTGACTTTTTCGCCGTTCTTGATCTGGATGGTTTTAGGCATTTGCATGTCATTTACCCTTGTCTGTGATCGCACTTCAGAAGCCGCCATCGGGGCGGGCCGTTGAGGATCATTCGAACAGATGCAAAGACGCCTTTTTTGTGTGAATCCGACCTGTAGTTGATCAGATCCGCTGTGCAACCTGCGCGCCAGACTGATAAAAGCTGACGCGTCGTCCTTGATAGCATTTGCGAAGCATTGACATTAATGGGATATTCGCAAATGTGAAATATTCTCATTAGAACCCCCTATGCCTATACCCACTCACCTGCTGTTGGTAGAAGACGATTTCAGACTGCGACACGACCTGGAGCGTCATCTGCTGCTGCGAGGCTTTACCGTGACCAGTTGTCCTGACGGCATTCAAGGCCTGAAGGCCTTACAGGAACGTCCGTTTGATCTGGTGCTGCTCGACATCATGTTGCCGGGCATGGATGGCCTGTCGCTGCTTGAAGCCCTGCGCAGCCAGCAAAATATCCCCGTGATGCTGATGTCGGCACTGGGCAACGAACAAGACCGCATCACCGGTTTTACCCGGGGCGCCGATGACTATCTGCCCAAACCTTTCAGCCTCGCGGAACTGGACGCCCGCACCGACGCCCTGCTGCGGCGCATGGCCATGCTCAAGCCCGTACCTGCGGAGCGTCAAAACGGCGCATTGAGCTTTGACGAGGCGGCGCAAGACGTCGTGCATAACGGCCAGAGCGCCGGGCTAACCCTGTCGGAATATCGCGTGTTGATGACCCTGCACGAACACGGTGGCGAACCCCTGAGCAAAGCGTTTCTGTACCAGCATGTGCTGCACCGCATTTATACCCGCCTGGATCGTGGCCTGGACGTGCATGTGTGCAATGTGCGGCGCAAGCTGGCCGCCATCGGCGCGCAGCATATTCAGATTCAGGCCGTGCGCGGTCAGGGTTACATCCTGGTCGAGACGGAGCGTACCTGATGCGCCGTCATCCCTTGTTGTGGAAGCTGGCGCTGCTGCAAGTCAGCTTCTGTTTGCTGCTGACCTGGATTATCTGGATCTGGGGCCTTTCGGCCGAGCGCCGAACCTATTTCTTGTCTGCGCAAGAGCGTGATTATCTGGGCGACTACGCCCAACAAGCCGAGAGTCTCTGGCAAGCACAAGGCACGCCGGGGCTCGAACGCTTCACCCAGCAACTGGCCGCCAAAGAAAACACCTGGGTCAGCGTACTGGGCCCGAACCTCGAAAGCCTGAGCAACACCCCGCTGACGCCCCAGATTTATCGCCAGTTGACCTTTATGCGCCAACTGCATTGGCCCATGAGTAGACGCCTGCAAGACGCACTGCCCTACGTCAGCATCCCGTTCCCGAACCACCCTGACCAAGGCCAACTGGTCATCCAGCTCCCTGAACGCATGCTGCCAAGTGGCCTCACCCCCTGGACCCACGTGCTCAGCCATGGCGTGATGCCCACCTTGCTCGCCGCCCTGCTCGGGCTGTTGCTGTATCGGCATTTGGTGCTGCCACTCAATCGCTTGCGCGACCGGGCCGACGCGCTACGGGCCGATGACCTGGACAGTGAGGTGCCGCTGCCGTTGATCAAGCGCCGCGATGAGCTGGGCGAACTGGCTCAAGCCTTTGAGCACATGGCCAGCCGCCTGCGCAGCAGCCTGAACCAGCAGCGTTTATTGCTGCGCACCTTGTCTCACGAACTGCGCACGCCGCTGGCCCGTTTGCGTATCGCCCATGACAGCCTTTTGCCGCCGGACCAATTGCGCCAACGGCTGGACCGTGAAATCGATGACATGCAGCGCTTGCTGGAAGACACCCTGAACCTGGCCTGGATGGACACTGAACGCCCACAACTGCGCAGCGAACCCGTACTGGTGTTGTCGGTATGGGAGGCGCTGTGTGAAGACGCCTGTTTCGAAAGTGGCTGGGCTCCCGAGCGGCTGCCTTGCCTGCTCGGCACCGATTGTTATGTGCATGTGCACCTCGACAGCCTGGCCCAGGCCCTGGAAAACCTGCTGCGCAATGCCATTCGGTATTCGCCTGCACACGGCAAGGTGACGTTAAGCGGCTGGCGCGAAGGCGACGCTTGGCATTTATGCCTTAAAGATGAAGGCTCCGGCGTGGCCGCTGAAGACTTGCCTGACCTGTTTGTGCCGTATCAGCGCCTCAAGGGCTCAATCGGTGAAGGTTTCGGCCTGGGGCTGGCCATTGCCCAGCGTGCTATCGAACTGCAACAAGGCCGATTGTGGGCAACCAATAGCCCGACGGGCCTGTGCATGCATCTGTTGTTGCCTGCCGAGAAGTGTTTAGAAAGTTAATGCGCTTTACTCTCAATTAGCAGTTATTATCATTCGTGATCTTCTTGTATCTGGTTGTCTCGGAGATCACCTGATGTCGTTACATGCGCTGCGCCCTCTCGCCCCTTTTGTCTTGTCCAGCTGCTGGTTGCTGGCCAGTTCCGTTCATGCTGCTACTCAGGACACCACCCCTGCGCCACTGGAACTGCAAAACACCAACGTCGTTGCCACTGCACTGGAAGAAACCAAGCAGGCGCCTGGGGTGTCGATCATCACCGCCGAAGACATCAAGAAACGCCCGCCGGCCAATGACCTGTCACAGATCATTCGGACCATGCCGGGGGTGAACCTGACGGGTAACTCCACCAGCGGCCAGCGCGGCAACAACCGCCAGATCGACATTCGCGGCATGGGCCCGGAAAACACGCTGATTCTGGTGGATGGCAAGCCGGTCAACAGCCGCAACTCTGTGCGCTACGGCTGGCGCGGTGAGCGTGACAGCCGAGGCGACACCAACTGGGTACCCGCTGATCAGGTCGAGCGTATCGAAGTGCTGCGTGGTCCGGCGGCGGCGCTTTACGGCAACGGCGCTGCGGGCGGGGTGGTCAATATCATCACCAAACAGGCAGGGACTGAAACCCACGGCAACGCCACGGTGTACAGCAACTTCCCGACCCACGGTGACGAAGGTGCCACCAAACGGGTGAGCTTCGGCCTCAATGGCCCGCTGACTGACAACCTGAGCTATCGGGTCTATGGCAACGTCGCGAAAACCGATTCGGATGACTGGGACATCAACTCCGGCCACGAATCGGAGCGCACCGGCACCCAGGCAGGCACCCTGCCAGCAGGCCGCGAAGGCGTGCGCAACAAAGACGTGAATGGCTTGCTGAGCTGGCGCATCACTCCCGACCAAACCCTGGATTTCGAAGCCGGGTACAGCCGCCAGGGCAATATCTATAGCGGCGACACGCAAAACACCAACAGCAACACCTACGTGAAAAACCTGTTGGGCCACGAAACTAACCGCACTTACCGCGAAACCTACGCGCTGACTCACCGCGCCGATTGGGATTTCGGTAACAGCATGGCCTACCTGCAATACGAAAAGACTCGCAACACGCGGATCAATGAAGGCCTTGCGGGTGGCACAGAAGGCATCTTCAGCAGCAACGATTTCTACACCGCCGTACTGAAGGATCTGACCGCCCATGGCGAGGTCAACTTACCGCTGCACGCCGGTTTCGACCAAACGCTGACCCTGGGCACCGAGTGGACCCAGCAAAAACTCGACGACCCAAGCGCCAATACCCAGACCACCAGCGAAGGCGGCTCGGTCAGCGGCCTGACCAGCACCAACCGCAGCACCGAGTCGGCGGCGCAGATTTTCTCGCTGTTTGCAGCCGACAACATTGAGCTGTACCCCGGCACCATGCTCACACCCGGCTTGCGCCTGGATCATCACAGCGTTGTGGGCGACAACTGGAGCCCGTCGCTCAACCTGTCGCATGCCTTGACCGACACCGTGACACTCAAGGCAGGCATCGCCCGTTCCTACAAGGCGCCCAACCTGTACCAGCTCGATCCTGACTATCTGCTGTATAGCCGTGGCCAGGGCTGCTACGGCCAAAGCACCAGTTGCTACTTGCAAGGCAACGCCGACCTCAAGGCCGAAACCAGCGTCAACAAAGAGCTGGGCATCGAGTACAAACACGAGGGTGTAGTGGCGGGTCTGACGTACTTTCGCAACGACTACAAAAACAAGATCGAATCCGGCATGACTCCGGTCGGCACCGCCGTGGGCGGCACTGGCACTTACGCCAATGCGGCGATCTATCAATGGGAAAACATACCCAAGGCACTGGTGGAAGGCCTGGAAGGCACGCTGGCGCTGCCACTGGCGCCGCAAGTCACCTGGACCAACAACTTCACCTACATGCTGCAATCGAAAAACAAGGAAACCGGGGACTACCTGTCTGTCACGCCGCGTTACACCCTGAACTCGATGCTGGACTGGCAGGCCACTCAAGACCTGTCGCTGCAAGCCAGCGTGGCCTGGTACGGCAAGCAAACGCCGAAAAAATATGACTACCACGGCGACCGTGTCACCGGTACCTCCAACCACCAGGTATCGCCTTATGCCATCACCGGTATCAGCGGCACCTACGCCATCACCAGTCACCTGAGCGTGACGGCGGGCGTCGACAACCTGTTTGACAAACGCCTGTTCCGCGCAGGCAATGCTCAGGGCGTGACCAACATTGCCGGGGCCGGGGCCGCCACTTACAACGAGCCGGGGCGCACGATTTACACCAGCCTGACTGCATCGTTTTAAACCATAACGAGATCGCCTGATGAGAAACCTGCCTCTCCTTTTGGCGTTGCTGCTTGCCCTGGCCTTGCCAGTGCAAGCCGCGCAGGCCAGGCCTGCGCCTGACCAGCCAATGGATACCCGCCTGCTGCAGCGCAACGACTTGAGCTACCGCTTCAGCAGCCTATTGATTGATTCCGCAGACGGCCAGCGCCATTACCAACTGTGGATTGGCCGCCCCACGACCCCGCCGCCCGCAGGGGGTTACCCGCTGGTATGGATGCTCGATGGCAATGCGGCCATCGGCGCACTGGACCCGCCGTTACTGAAAACGCTGGCCGACGGCAAAGCGCCATTGCTGGTCGCCGTCGGCTACCAGACGCCACTGCGCATTGAGCGCACTGCTCGCACCTATGACTACACCCCGAACAGGCCCGGTCTCGCCCGGCAAGCCGACCCCTTGACCGATCAACCGAGCGGCGGTGCCGACGAATTCCTCGACTTGCTGCGTGACAAAATGCGTCCGGCCGTTGCTGCCCAGGCACCGATCAACCTGCAACAGCAAACCCTGTGGGGCCATTCCTACGGCGGCTTGCTGGTGCTGCACGCCCTGCTCACCCGGCCCGCAGAATTTGCCCATTACGCGGCCGCCAGCCCGTCGTTGTGGTGGACCGAGGTCAAACCGCCCGCTAACTTTAAACAACGCCTCGACGGCCATCATGCGCACCTGCTCTTGATGCGCGGCACCGCCGAACCCGGCAACCCGCGCGGGCCCAGCGTCGGACAAGCGGATCGTTTGATGCAACAGTTGAAACACCAGTTGAGCGGCATTCCGGGGCTGACCGTTGATTACCACACCTTCGACGGCATGAGCCACGGCGAGACCTTACCCGCTTCATTGCGTTACGTGCTGGAAACGCAAGACTTGTGATTGCGGGCCAAGCCTGCGATAAGGCTGCCCATAGCAACTCCACCACCCGTAGCAGTTGCCGAGCTGCGCGAGGCTACGTCCGGCGGTGCTGCCGTCGTGAAGAAAGGGCTGTAGGGTACATCAGTTAAGCCTTGCGTTCGTTATTTACGATCGCTGCGCAATCGGACGCAGCCTCGCGCAGCTCGGCAGCTGCTACGCAACTCCATTAAAACCACTAACGCAGGCACTTGAGTGTTTGAACTCACCAGCTACCTTGGCCTGTTCTTCGCGGCGTTCGGCGCCGCGTCGATACTGCCCATGCAATCTGAAGCCGTGCTGGTGGCCATGTTGCTGTCCGGCAACTATGTCGCTATAACCCTGCTATGCGTCGCGACGCTGGGCAATGTGCTCGGTTCTGTCTTGAACTGGGTATTGGGGCGCTCGATTGAACGCTTTCGCCATCACCGCTGGTTCCCGGTCAGCGACCCCCAATTGGACAAGGCACAACGTTTCTACCTGCGCTACGGGCGCTGGTCCTTGTTGTTAAGTTGGGTGCCTGTTATTGGCGATCCATTGACTGTCATCGCCGGTGTCATGCGCGAACCATTGTGGAGTTTCGTGCTGATCGTGACGCTGGCTAAAGGCGCTCGGTATCTGGTGCTGACCGCCGTCACTGTGGGCTGGGCCTAGGTTCTGTACGAAATGTATCTACGCTCGGTTATGCGGCGTTGAAAACATTTCGTACAGACCCTAGACAACCTACAAAACATCCCTACCCAATCTTCGCTTACTCCTTAAGTACTAAAAGGATTTGTACTACAGCCAGTTTCAAAAACGGCTTGCACACTTGCGTGACCCACAGTTTTCCTGACGTTTTGTTACATCAGGGTGCCCGCAGCGCAAGGAATCGCGAACATGTCACGCATACTCCCTCTTCCTCGTTTCAGTCTCACGGTCGAAGGTATTACCAACGCCTTTCACGTTCTTTCCTTCAACGGCAACGAAGCCATCAATTTGCCTTATACCTTCGTTGTCGAGATTGTCTGCGAACACGCCAATCTGGACCTCGTTGAACTGCTGCATCAGCCTGCCTTTCTGGCCTACGGCACCGATGGCCAAGGCGTTCACGGGCAAATCTATGCCATCGCCCAAGGCCTTCCCCACCCCGACTTCACGCTTTACACACTGACCCTGGTACCGCAACTGGCGTACCTTGAGCATCGCACCAACCAGCGCATCTTTGAGCAGCAAACCGCCGAGCAAATCATTGGGCAACTCCTCAAAGAACACAGCATCTTCAGTGACACCTATGCGTTCAAGCTCGAACACGTGTGTCACGTTCGTGATTACTGCGTGCAACATCATGAAACCGACCTGCACTTTCTCCAGCGCCTGTGCGAAGAAGAAGGCATTCACTATCACTTCCAGCACACCCGCCAGGGGCATCTGCTGGTGTTTGGCGATAACCAGAATGCTTTCTCGGCACTTGAGCATCCGACGCCGTTTCTCTTCGATAAAAACCATCCGTCCGCGTTGAACAGCGGCTATTTCAACGCAATGTGGCTGCTGACCGAAATTCATCACCAAGGCAAACAACCGCACACACTGGAGCACACACCCACAGACGGTTTTGTTCAGGGTTATCGCAATCAGTTTGCCGTCACATTGCTGGGCGAGGCCTATCGCCCGGCATGCAAACACACTCGGCCCTGCGTACTGGAGACGCACATCGCGCGCGTGATCAAAAATGACACGGCCCAGCGGGTCAAGGTGCAGTTTCACTGGCACAGCCAAGTGCAAAAAGCTCAAAACAGCTGCTGTTGGCTGCCAATGCCTCCCAGCTGGGAAACCCCGCCACCCGTCGGCACAGAGGTGCTGGTGGCATTCTTCAAAGGCAACCCCGACCAGCCGATGATCACCGGCTGTCTGTCTGAGAGTTGTGGCCCTGCAGATCGCCAGCCGGGTAACAGCAGCCTGTGTAGTGTGCTGCGCAGCCGCAGCACACCAAACGGTACGGGCTATAACGAGGTACAGATTGAAGCCCCTATGAAACTGAGCGCTTCAACAGCAAGCGCTAAGCGTGCGCCTCACGGCCACTGAGCCCCCGCAACCGCAACAAAGATCGAGTACAGCGATGTATTGGCCGTGATGAACAGGCGATTACGCCGTGGCCCGCCAAACGTCAGATTGGCCACTTTTTCAGGCAATAGAATCTTGCCCAGCAGCACACCGTTTTTATCGAAACACTGAACCCCGTCACCGGCACTGGTCCAGATATTGCCCTGAACATCGACCCGCAAGCCGTCCGGAATACCCGGTTCGATTTGCGCCAACACACGTGACGGGCCTAGCCGGCAGTTATCAATGACCTGCAGGGCACGAATATGGTGCGCGGCATCCGGGTCGTGAGAACGGGCCGAATCGGCGACGTACAGGGTCTTTCCATCCGGCGAAAATGCCAGACCGTTGGGCTGTTCGAAGTCATCGGCAACGCAGGTGATTTCAAACGTGTTCGGGTCAATACGAAACACATTGCGCCCGCTCTGTTCCGGCTCGGCCTGATAGCCTTCGTAGTCGCTGAGAATGCCGTAGGTCGGGTCGGTGAACCAGATACCGCCATCACTGTGCACCACCACGTCATTAGGCGAGTTGAGACGTTTGCCTTCGAACTGATCGGCAAGCACCGTGATTCGGCCATCCGGCTCGGTGCGGGTGACGCTTCGGGTGCCGTGCTGGCAGGTCACCAGCCGCCCTTGCAGGTCACGGGTGTTGCCGTTGGCAAAGTTAGATTCCGTGCGAAACACCGAGACAGGCTGCCCCGGGATCCAGCGCAAGATGCGCTGGTTAGGGATGTCGCTCCACAGCAGGTAGCCGCCATCGTTGAACCATACCGGGCCTTCTGCCCAGCGGCACCCTTCATAGAGGCGCTCCAGTTGGGTGTTGGGTATCGTCAGGTTACGAAAGCGATTGTCGTTGTATTGGTAAATCTCGTCGTTCATTTCTCGGTCCTGACTCAAAGGCTACGCAGGCTTTTGCGCCCGCTAACGGCGGCGATCACCGCAATAATGATGACCCCGGTAAGGATCAGCCGCACACCCGCGCTGGCCCCAAAGGTGTTGAGCATGCTGACCAGCAAATACAGAAACAGCGCCGCACCCCACAGGCCCGGCACGTTGGAAAACCCGCCCGCCACCGACGTGCCGCCGATCACCACCACGGCAATCGAAGCCAGCAGGTATTCATCGCCCATGCTCAGCGACGCGCCACCGGAAAACCCCGCCAGCAACACACCGCAGAGGCTGGCAAACACTGCGCTCAGCACGTACGTCGCCCAGCGCACACGCTCGACCCGTACCCCGGCCAACTCGGCCGCCCGCATGTTCTGGCCCACGGCCAATGCCCAGCGGCCATAGAGCGTGCGGCTCAGCAGGTAGCCTGCAAAGACCGTCAGCACGATCACCGCGACCGCCAGATAAGGCACGCCCATCACGTTCCCGGTCGAGAACTGATAAAACAGCTCCGGCGGTGCAATCCGCACACTGCGCCCGTAAGCGATGGCCACGGACTGCAACAAAAAGCTGGCCGACAGCGTGGCAATGATCGGCGGGATCCGCAGCACGCGAATCAGTGCGTAGTTGGCACACCCCACCAACACCCCGACGCCCAGCACGCCAATCACGCCCAGGACGATCAGATCGTTCTGGCTGTCCATCAGCTTCATCCCGACCGCACCGCTCAGGGCGATATTGGCCGGGATCGACAGGTCGATATTGCCGGGGCCGGTGGTGATGACTAACATCTGCCCCACACCGACGATCACAAAAAAGGCTGAAAAAGACAGCGCGCTGGAGGTCAATGCTCCCGCGCCCTCGCCTCGGGTAAACACCAGAGTCGCGAGCCACACCAGTAAGGCCGCCAGAAACGACCACAACCAGGGTTTGCTGCGCACACGGTCGAAATGAAGGTTCAGGTTCATGCTGGACGAGCCTCTAGACGGTTGACGGCAGTGCGCAGGGCCAGCACCAGAATCAAAATCGCGCCCTGGGCGCCGATCTGCCAATCCGGCGAAATGCGGATAAACGACAACAGCGACCCGGCCAGCACCAGGGTCAATGCCCCCAGCACCGCACCCACGGGCGAAACCCGTCCGCCGGTGAATTCACCGCCGCCCAGAATCACTCCGGCAATCGACAGCAAGGTGTAACGCAAGGCCATGTTGGCGTCAGCCGACGTGGTCAAACCCACCAGAAACAAGCCTGAGAGCACGCCAAACGTGCCCGCCATGGCGTACAACGTGACCTTGATCCGCAGTAACGACCACCCGGCCTTGGCAATCGCCAACGGGTTGCCACCGGCGCCGCGCAACACCACGCCCCAGGTTGAACGCATCAGAAACAGATGCACCGCCACGGCCAGCAACACACACACCACCACCGCGAACGGCAACAACGGCGTCTTGATTTTGACCAGCGCCTGCAACCATTGCGGCGCACTGCCGCCGGGTGCGGGCAACAACAGCACTGCGCCCCCGACCCAGATGAATGACATGCCCAAGGTGACCACAATCGCCGGTAACTGGCGGATATGGATCAAGGCCCCGAGCAAGGCATACACCGCCACGCACCCCACCAGCGCCAGACACCCGAGCAACGGGTGATCGTTGAGCAACGTGGCGGCTACGCAGGCGACAAAGCTGATAAAACTACCCAGCGACAGATCCAGGTCATTGACGGTGATGATCAGCATTTGCGCGATAGTGGCCAGGGCGATGGGCACCGCCAGGTTGAGCATCAGGTTCATGCCCATGTAGCTCATGGCCCGAGGCTGCATGATGAAAATCGTTGCCAACAGCACGATCAGCGAAACGGCTGGCAGCGCGTTGCGTAACAAACGCGCACGATTGACCGCTCTCGCGGCCGAAGGTGTCACGGCGCCACTGGTTTGCGGTGGAGGTTTTAAGGTCATGGGTTGAGGCGCGTTCATGCCACCTCCTCCTGAAAGGAACTGCGCAGTACTTGCGCTTCACTCAATTGATCACGCGCCATATCGGCCACTGTCTGGCCATCGCGAAACACGTAAACGTGATCACAGTGGTCCAGTTCTTCCAGCTCAGTGGTGTACCAGATAAAGGTGCGCCCCCGGCTCGCTTCGTCCTTGATGATGGCGTAGACCTCACGCTTGGTACCGACATCGACGCCGCGCATCGGGTCGTCCATCAAAATCAAGTCACTGTCGCTGGCCAGCGCCCTGGCAAACAGGGCTTTTTGCTGGTTGCCGCCCGACAACGACAAAATCGGGCTGTTCATGTCCGGCGTGCGAATGCCCATGCGTTGCTGCCACTGCGCCGCCATGGCCTGCTCGGCTGCCGGATCGATCAACGCCCCGCGTTTAAGCGCGGCCAGCGAGCTGATGGTGATGTTCTCGGCGATCGACCACAGGCTGAATACACCGTCGGTTTGCCGATCACCTGCGACCAGCGCCACCGGCAGGCCTTTGGCCACCCGTTCGCGCAACAACTGCACCAGCCATTGGCTCTGCCCCTGCCCCGCGAGCCCGGCCAGGCCGACAATTTCACCGGCCCAAGCCGCCACGGTTTGCTGGTTGAGCTGGCGCGCCGGGCGCTGGTTGACCACTGGGGTCTGGCTGTCGCGCTTGGACACAAACACGTGGCTGGCAGCGTGTGCCTTGGCCATGGAGCCCATTGATTCAACCAGTGACGCATGGGTAAAAGCGCTGGCGGCGCGGACTTCAACCACGCAACCGTCACTCATGACCGCAATGCGATCACAGGTCGCGAGCATTTCACCGAGGATGTGGCTGATCAGCACCACGCAGCCGCCCCCCTCAACGTAGCGCCGCACATGCCGCAGCAGTTGCTCGGCGACCCGCGCGTCGAGTGACGAGGTCGGTTCGTCGAGAATTACCAAGGCCAGGTGTTCGTCGACACAGGTAAAGGCCCGGGCGATTTCAACCATCTGCCGCTGCCCGATCGGCAAGTCGGCAATCACCGCGCCGGGGCTGATCCCGTGTCCCGGAAAAATGCTGTCCAGGCTGGCCACAATCAACGCCCCGGCCTTGCGTCGCCAGCCAAAGCCACGCAGCGCCGGGCACATCAGGCGAGTGTTTTCAGCCACTGTCAGATTGGGACACAGCGACAACTCCTGAAACACGCAGCGAATCCCATGTTGACGGGCGACCTGCACCGAGTAGCCGGTGCGCACGTCCGCACCGGCCATTAACAGCGCGCCACTGTCGGCGCGCAGGGTGCCGGCCAAAATATGCATCAGCGTCGATTTGCCTGCGCCGTTGTGACCGATCAGGCCTAGGCACTCGCCGGCCTGAAACATCAGGTCAACGTTGTCTAATGCGCGCACGGCGCCAAAACGCTTGCCGACCCCCTTGAGGTCAACCAGCGGTGCTTGAGTCGTACTCATCACACTCTCCTCGGCTGCTCGCGCTTAGTGCGCAACGGGGCTCTTGAGCTGGGCCACGTCGTCCACGCTGTACACGTGGCTGACAATCCCGCCTTTCTCCAGGCCTTTAAGCGAGCTTTCGAGGGTGTCCTGACTCACGCTGAGGGCAGGAGACAGCAGGTCATGGGGCATTGGCTTGCCGTCCGGCATTTGCTTGCCATCCAGCAGTTGCTGGGCCACCCAAAACGCCAGGCTGGCAATACTCGGGGCGCTGGAGATGGAGAACGACTCATACCCATTGGCGTCTTTTTGCTTTTTCCACCACGCCAACTCTTCTTCACGGTTGCCAAAGATGATCACCGGCAGCGGACGTCCGGCGGCGATAAACGCCTGCGCCACCCCAAAACCGTCATCACCCTGGGTCACCACCGCGTCGACTTTTGGCAGACTCGGCAAGATCCCGGCCACCGCTTTCTGCGCCACGGTCTGCGACCAGTTGCCGTTCACCGCCCCGACGATTTTCAGCTGCGGGTGCTTTAGGGCGCCCGCGACGATTCCGGAGTGAATGGTTTCGTCCACCGAGACCCCGGCCAGACCCCGAACTTCCAGCACATTGGCGCCTTGCGGGAAGCGCTTGGCCAGATAGTCCATGACATCAATACTGCTTTGTTTGAAATCCATGGAAACCCGATAGGCGCAAGGCTCAGTGACGATCCCGTCGAACGACACCACGATGATGCCCGCATCGCAGGCCTGCTTGACCGCGCCGTTCAGGGCTGTCGGCGAAGCGGCGTTGATCACGATGGCGTTATAACCCTGCAAAATCAGGTTCTGGATTTGCGCCGCCTGTTCGGTGGCCTGGTTTTCGCCAGTGGTAAAGGAATCGGCCCCGGCAATAATCCCGGTTTTAACGGCTTGGTCTGTGGTCTGCTGCCAACTGGCGAGCATGCTTTGACGCCACGAGTTACCGGCGTAGTTGTTGGACAGCGCGATGGTTTTGTCGGCCGTATCAGCCTGAGCGGACATAAAGGGGGCAAGCAGCAATGCAGTGGACAATAAAGCGCAACGCAGCGTGAAACGTTCCATGACAATACCCTTTTTATTATTGTGGGCTTCGGCCGCCGATTGATTCGGTCGTACCTGATAACGCCGCCAGTCTGATACGGCCACGCGGCCTGTGTCTGGAGCGTTACTGCACACTTGATACCCTTTGCGCGCAAATAACCTGCGGGATCCCGCAAAAGATACGCGTATCCATGCAGCATTTTTGCCCATGCCGCAGCCCAGCTTTGAGCCATAATCGTGGCTCGGGTCGCCAGCGGGCGAACCTCATGACAGGTCGCAGGCCATGGCACAAAGAACCCCCATCGCAGCTGAAAGCGTGCTGCACCATTTTCTCGGGATTTCCCGCGCGCTGGCCGGACGCCTGGACTTTCAGTCAATGATCGAGGCCGTGTCCGAAGAGATCCGCCATATCCTGCCCCACGATCATCTCGACGTCAGCTTGCTGCTCGATGACGACAATCACCTGTCGGCTTACGAAACAGGTCTGCACACCTCGTGGAGCGACTTTGCAATTAATCCGCTGGAAATAGCGCGCAGCCCGATTCGCTCGCTGCTGCTGGGTGACACGCCGTACATTCTCAGCGATGACGCCATGGTCGATGAGCGCTTCCAGTTCCCCGGCGCACTCAACCACCCGATCTTCGATGCGCACCTGCGCAGCCGCCTGCATGTGCCCCTGCGCGCTCGGGGCGAAGTCATCGGCGCGCTGAGTTGCTCGACCCACGTGGCCAACTTTTACACCCTCGATGACGTGCACCACACCCAGCACGTGGCCGACCTGCTGGCCTCATACCTCTACGCCCTGCACCAAACCGAACAGGCCAAACAACTGGCCATTGTCGAAGCGCAGATCCGCGCCCGCGAAGAAGGCCTGCGCCTAGGGGTGCTGCGCCTCACCGAAGAGCTGGAAAACGAGCGCCAGCGCATCGGCATGGACCTGCATGACCAGACGCTGGCGGACATGACCCGCCTGCACCGGCGCATCGCCCGCCTGCAATTGCAAGACAACGTGACGCCGTCAGAACTCGCCCCCATCGGCCAGGCCCTGCACGAAAGCATGCAAGAGTTGCGGCTGATCATCGACGCCGTCAAACCAACCATCCTGCAACTGTTCGGCTTTGTCGAAGGCCTCGAAGACCTGTTGCTGCGCAGCGTGCGTAACAGCGGCCTGCCGATCATCACGCAATTGCACGACAACACTGACGGGCTGGCTAACGCACTGGCCGAGCCGCAGAAAATCGCCCTGTTCCGAATCATTCAAGAAGCGGTGAATAACGCGATCAAACACGCCGCTCCGCGGGTGATCATCGTCGAAATCACCGCTTCCAGCAGCCATCTGCAACTGACCATACTCGACGACGGACGCGGGCTGGACCCTATCAGCCGCCTGGAAACCGGCGGCATCAAAAACATGCAGGTCCGCGCGCAGCTGCTCAGTGCGCACGTTCAGATCGACAAAGGCCCGAGCGGCAAAGGCACTTGCGTGCAAATCAGCCTGCCGCTGCCGACGCACGCCTAAGGAACCACCATGGATATTCTGTTAATCGAAGACGACCCGGTGCACCGGGCCTTCTTCAAAGAAGTCATAGAAAGCGCGCTGCCCGAGTGCGAGCGCTTGCTCGAAGCCGAAGACGGGCTGGTCGGCGAGCGCCTGGCCCATGAATTTGCCATCACGTCTGTGGTCATGGACTTGCAGATGCCCCGCCGCACAGGGGTTGAGGCCGCACGGGCCATTTGGCGCGAGCGCCCGCAGACCTCAATCATGTTCTGGTCCAACTACGCCGACGAAGCCTACGTACGTGGCATATCGCGCATCGTCCCCGAGGGCGCGGCCTACGGCTACATCCTCAAGACCGCCTCCGAAGATCGCCTGCGCCTGGCGCTGCGCAGCCTGTTTATCGAACAGCAATGCGTGATTGACCGTGAAGTGCGCGGGGTCCAGCAAAAAAGCCAGAACCTGCTGCTGGGCTTGACCGACACTGAATACGAAGTGCTGCAAGACATCGCGTTGGGCCTGACCGACCGCATCATTGCCCAGCGTCGCAACCTGTCGCTGCGCAGCGTGCAAAATCGCCTGCAACAGCTCTACGAAAAACTCGGCGTGCGCCAGCCCGCAGAAGACAGCGACAGCGGACCCGCCTTTAACCTGCGCGCCCGCGCGGTCAACGTGGCGCTGCTGCGCAAGCTGCTGAACCGCACCGCGCTGGAACAGGCCGAAATCGAGTTGCAGGAATGGCTCAAAGACCCGCGTTTCAAACATGTCTGGAATTGAACAAAAACGCCCCCTGTAGGAACGAGCTTTCACATTTTTTTCACCCACGGCTGCTATTCTGCGGACCTTCTTTGGGGAGTAGCTGGCTGTCACCTGTGTGACGGCGCTCTGGTCAACATTCTCGGCAACCTGCCGTGGCCATGGCATCCATTCGGATTTGCGAGACCAACGACATACCTGTGCTGAAGTCGGGCGCGCAGGGCCATGTCGTTGTTTTCAAGCCCGACTGGACTGTAATCGTGAACGCCATTGCCCTGATCTTCCTAGCCTTTGCCATGTCCACGGATGCCTTTGCGGCAGCCATTGGAAAAGGTTCAAGCCTGCACAAACCGCGCTTTTGCGAAGCCCTGCGTACCGGCCTTATTTTTGGCGTGATTGAAGCCATCACCCCGGTCATCGGCTGGGCCATCGGCCAGGCCGCCAGCAGTTATGTGACCCAGTGGGATCACTGGATCGCTTTCACCCTGCTGCTGGGGCTTGGGCTTTACATGATCTACAACGGGGTTAAGCCCGAGGCAGAAGAACCCGAGGACAAACCTGCGCAGCACTCCTTCTGGATTCTGGTGATCACAGCGATTGCTACCAGCATCGACGCACTGGCGGTGGGGGTTGGCCTGGCGTTTGTCGACGTCAACATCTGGCTCGCGGCAGCGGCCATAGGCCTGGCAACCATGACCATGGTGATCATCGGCACCCTGCTGGGCCGCGCCTTGGGCAGCCTGGTGGGCAAGCGTGCGGAAATTGTCGGCGGAGTGGTGCTGATGCTCGTCGGGTCGACGATCTTGTATGAGCATTTAAGCGCGGCGTAAAAATTCGGTACAGAGGACGGCCTTTAACAGACCGCTCTCCAGCCACAATCAGCGGGGTAAACGCTCACGGGAACAAGGCCTAACTACGCAGTACACGTTCACGTTTTAACGGGTGTTTACCTCAGCGAAAATCTCAGTAATCGCTCTGCGGGGTGAACGCTTTACCAAGGCTCTAACCTTGGCGCTCAAACGCAGCAACTCGGCGCTGGGCTTGGCCCACTGCTCAGGCGGCAAGGGTTCGGACCATTCGCGCATCGCCTGCGGCAGCGCTCGGCGGCCGACTTTGGCGATGCGTTTTATCTCCCACTCGACCAGATGATTGGGCAAGGTCCATAACGTCATCACGTGGTAGACGTACCAAAAAAAGCCATAGATCCATCCCGCCTCTTTTTCGCGAATTCGCCGATGCAAACTGGCGCGGGCATTGCGAAAGGTGTGCAAACCTTCATGGGACGGGTCGCCGGGTTCATGCAGCTCCAGCGGATCTTGAATGGCTTGCAGGTCGTTGAGTTCGTACTCCATGTAACCGCGAACCGCCTCCCAATTGGCGATTGCCAGTTGCAAGGCGCCGCATTGGAATTCGACACGAACCAACTCGCCCTCATGCTCAAACCCCATGCCCATTCCGTAGTGGCGAGTGACGCCGTATTGGCTCGCGCTCTGGCCTTGAACGATCCAGGCAGAGAGCGATTCCCATGGGACGAATAAAGGTTCAGTGGCGCCGTCGGGCATGAAGCAGACTTCGCGGCGCTGGCGGTTGAAACGGGTGGGGATGACGGTGGTGAAGAGTTTGTGGGCTCCGAGCCAGACATAAAGGCACATGGCTGAGGATGCGAGCCACATATACGCTGAGTATTTCCAAGCAAACTGAAAATAGTCCACCGAAAATTCCCAACTCTCTGCTGCGCCATATCCCAAAGTCAAACCCATAAACCAAAATAATAGCGGGGCTCCAAAAGCGGTTAAACAGAAAAATGTAAACGGTCCACCCAGCCATATTTGATACGAATAAACATTAGGCCGCCCTCCTCCAAAGTCCAAGCAGATATCGTTGTAATCACTGATATAGGGGCAACAAGGTTCTGCTTCGGTGGGTAGGGGTAACGGAGCTAAATAGGTCTGCCGCCCACCAGGAAACAACTCTAGGTCACCTGCTTTTTTTTGCATCCCATTTATGGGTGATTGAAGTGATATAGCTTTGGCTTTTGCTTTGGCCTTGGTCATGACAGCAACTCCAATGCATCTACTTCAATCATCAATAAAGGCATCTCAGCGCTCGATTCGAAGTGCTGCTGCGCCGGCATAAAGCGCCCGCCCTTAACAGGATCAAAACGAATGCGGTAGGTGCGCTGAACCAGTTGCCCTTTGTCATCCAATGAATGGAGCTCAAGCTCAATCAATAACTCCTCAGACACTTTGCCGAACCCAGGCTCAGGGTTGCGTGGATAAGTGAGCTTTAACAACAGGGGTGCCGGACCCTTTTGTTCTTTTTCTAGCTTGCTTGCCACACGGTACAACCCGGCCTGCACCTGTTCGGTAACGAACTCGCGATGTTCCATGGGAATGCCTCGATCACCTCGCAAAGACGTAGTGATGCGCTGAGCGCCGATCTTAAGAGCATGACTGGCCCTCCCCTCCAGCGTGACGTGATAGTCGCAGACAGCCCGCCCAGGAAGGATTATGCAAATCTCACCCGGCTTGGTATTGGGCAGCATGCTTTGCCAAAACGACTCCTCCCCGGAGCCCTTGACTTCTACAAAGGGCGTTTGCTGCAGCACCTCTAAGTAATATTGAAACTCTTGCAGGGTTAATTCTTTGCGTTTGTCTACATCAAGACCCCACGGAGTGCTTTGCAGCCACCAATCATGGGCACTGGTGTTGTAGCGGTTGTAAAGCCAGGTACCCGCTAATTCCAGTACCGTAAAGAACGCACCCGCCAGGTTAAAACGAAAAAACACACTGCTTAGACGAGTGCCAGCAACCTTCCACGCCGTATCGCGAGCGGCACCTTTGGCAGCCTGCAATACATTTAGCCCTGCTTGTACTGTATTGATAAATCCATAAGCATTACTGGCCGCCAGACTGCCTGCCGCAATCATAGTCACCATCGCAGCGTTTTGAGCGCTTCGATTTCCACTACGAACTGCTTGCAGCCAATTACTGTGATAACTGTTGAGACTAGCAACCGCAGCAATAACCCCAAAGGCGTAATTAAAAAACCCCAATCCAACATGCAACTTGCCGATCGTGACTTGAAGTCGACTGAGCGCAGTCCGAGCCAAACCATACTCTAAGTTTTTCAACTGAGCGCTTAGCGCCGTATCAAACACTCCCTGAGTAGCAGCAAACCCAGCGGCGCCAGTGGCAGCAAACGCACTCATGAGAAGAACCGAATCCCTCTTGTCTCTCGAAACAGCCATCGTTTCCTTATACACCTGCACCAAATTCACCGCCTGAGCCACAAACAGCAACAGCGCCGCCCCATCCCCCAGCACATTCAACACAGGCGCACGGCTCACACCTTGACGAAAATCCTCTATCAGCCCGGCCACTTGGCGCTTGCCTTCATTGGAGAAGATGACCGTCAACCCTGCTTTGCCCTGTGTAGAGCCAAAAAGCCGCGCATGTTCATCCGGCAGTTCCGGGATTGGGCTAATACTCGCAGCCAGCCGCCTTTGCTCCAGGTCCAGTCGCTGGTTGTCGTAATCGATCTGTTCCAACAATTCGCGAGAAGTGGCCGATTTGTGGCCGTTCTTACGATTGGACTGGGCGCGCTTTTTTTTAAGCAGGGCTAT
This sequence comes from Pseudomonas sp. CCC3.1, assembly GCF_034347405.1. NCBI lineage: Bacteria > Pseudomonadati > Pseudomonadota > Gammaproteobacteria > Pseudomonadales > Pseudomonadaceae > Pseudomonas > Pseudomonas sp. CCC3.1. The sequence continues at coordinate 2,474,914 of NZ_CP133778.1, read as the reverse complement.
TTGGGTACGCAGCTTCAACGTCTCTTGCAGCGCCTCTCGTAGCGCGGCCTGTTCTTGCGGGGTAGAAAAGTGAAACGTCACGCCTTCGGTTTTAGACGCTTGCAGTATTCGCGACTTCAAAGCCGTGGGCAGTTTGCGCAGCAGTTCTTCAACGTCCGGCATGGCGTTGTTTTTGAAGAATTCGTCAAAGTTGAGCAGTACTTTTTCCAACCCACGATTAAGCGCCGGGGTCAGGGCGTTGAGCGCGGCATTGGCCACTGAGCGGGTGCTCTGCGGCAGGTCGTCCAGCGCTGGTAAACGGCTCTGTTCAATCGTGCGTAAACGGGCCAAAAGTTCAGGGCTGTTGTTGAACAGAACCATACCCGCCGCCAGCAAGAACGCGTACTGCACCCAAAGTGAGGTTTGGTCGCTGTAGGGCAAGGTGTAGTACAGCGGGCGACTAAATTGCGGCTCGCGCTCGCAATAAGCCAGCAGTTGGTCACAGGCATCGTCGCTGCGGCAAATGTCTTTTAGGCAGGCGTATTCGAGGGTAAAGGCATGCCCCGTCTGCCCGATGTCCATCGGATCAAAGTACCAAGCGGCTTTGTGAAACGCGCCGGAGCAGATCAAGTCTGTTCGGTCGGCAGTGATGAGGTCGAGTTGGCGGTTCCAGCGTGCAAGCCCGGCACGATGAGCAAACAGTTCGCGATCCATCGCTTCGCGGTCGATCAGGTCGTTAATCCCGCGCTGCCCCAGTTTAGTCCCGTATAAAAGGCCCGTGATCTGCTGGCCCTGCTGCCTACCCAGCGCTATCAACACCTCGAAGTGCTTATCGACAAATGCCGGTGGCGCTACTCGAAAGTGTTCGCGTGTGAAGAAGCGGCGATCAACATCCTCAAGCGCACTCAGCGCATCAGAGCCATTGCTCATCTCACGTGAATAGTCAGTATCAAGGGCTGCAGCCTGTGCCCGCTGACGCAACAGCTCTAACTCATCCGGCACCGGGCTCCCCGCAGGCGGGGTCATCAAGCCGCCCTTTTCGAGGTACTCAATGATCGCCGCGTCCGTCACCCCTTGCTGCGGCTCAGCCATGCACAGCAAATCATCGAGCAGGGCTTTATGCGCCGGGTCAGAGCTGTCACCGAGCAGCGTATGAACATTCGGCGCATTGAGCTGGCTCAGGGATTCGATGTAACACGCCAGTAAATAGTCGCGCTCGTTATTGCCCTTTTTCGGCCCGCCATTGCTCCAGTCATCGATCCAACCCACGACCTCATCCTGATAATTGGCCAGGTCGCGCAGCACGCCCAGCGTGTCGTCCAGCACCAGGTACAGCACGTCATGGCGGTACTGAGGATGAATGCAACCGGTCAGGCGGTTCATGGAGATTTCATTGAAGCGCGCAGGTTTTTCCCACAGATACGGCTTGCGCTCGTGCTCGGGCAGTTCGATGTCCAGACGTTGTTGCGTGTGTTGGGCATGTTCAGCCAGGGTTGTTGCGGGTGCCTGCTGCTGCGCCTCGATCTTCTCGGTCGCCACTTCAGCCAGCCAATGCTCGGCCATGTCCGGGGTCAGCAAGTGCGGCCCGCCGGTGTCGCAGTTGGCCTTGCGCAGATCAACCGCTTGCATGAAGTGGTTACGCTCGGAAGGCGAATTCAGCACTTGCTGGCACTTTTTCGCGGTCCACGGCACTTCGGCGTAAGCGACGTACAAGGTACTGGTTTTGAGGAAAATCAGGTTCGGCTCGTAGATCGGCTCGTCGCGGTCGTCGTCAAATACCGCCAGCCCTTGCCACAGCATGGCGCTGACCAGCCCGTCGTCTATGCGGTACTCCGACAAGGTGCCACTGCGACTTTCAATCACGTACAACCAGCCATCGCGCAGCAGGCGTATCCCTAGTGGCCGAGCGCCAAGGCTGTAGGGCATCGGAATTTCGCCCGAGGGGTCCAGCGCTGGGTTATCGACCATCCCGTAACGCAGCGGGATCAGTTGCACGGTGGTTTTCATCAATGGGCAGGTGCCCATGCTGTTTCGCGCATCGTCTCGTGAGAGGTTGACGTTGTTGGGGTTTTTGGGCCTGAAGACAGTCGACATTAGTAGGGCTCTCGCAGGTGCAGGGCTCGCCCTGATAGGAACCCAAGCACATCAATACCCATGCCAATAATAAAAAAATAGATAAAAATCAATCAGTTGAAATAAACACCCGTCAAAACAGCGACTCTATCGAGCGGAAAACAGGCAAAACTGCGCAATAAGTTGCGCAGCGCTGCGCAACTTATTGCGCACTCCTCTACAGCTCTTTATTGCTCTGGCCAGCAGAACGTTATTCACAGAAAAATCTCAATTTAACTGCGCAAGAAGTTGCGCAGTTAGTTATTGAGCAAAAAATACAACGGCGCACGTTTATCCACTCTCTCATTCATAAAACAAGAAGAGTGGCAGCCATATCGTGTAGGCGCTGACGAGGCACGAAGGCTGCGGTCTTTTTGATCTGTAAGCGCTCATGGCCTGGATAGTGCGCCCATACCGGGAGCACCAAAAGAGGAGTCTGACAGCGCGTCAGATTCCTCTTCTCGTTAACTCAACTGGCTGTACCAGAGCGCGTCAGCCGGTACATCGTCCAACTGTAGAAAACCAGCGCCAGAGTGGCCAACGAGCCACCCACAAGCCCCACATACGCAAAACCCAAATGGCCGCCGACCCAACTGCCCAGCAACGCACCGCCGCCGATGCCGATGTTGTAGATGCCTGAGAACATCGCCATGGCCACGTCGGTCGCGTCGGGTGCCAGGGTCAAGACTTTCGACTGCAAGGCCAGGCCAAAGCCCATGATCGCCATGCCCCAGACGATACTCAGAACGCTCAGCGACTCGACCCAGCCACTGGCCGGCAACAGCAACAGCAGGCACAGCGCCAGCAACCCTACAGCAATCATCAGAAAGCCCTGAGGGTTGTACTTGTGAAACCAGCTAAAGCACAGGGAGCCAATGATCCCTGCCCCGCCGAACAACAGCAGAATCAAGGTCACGGTATTGCTGCTCATGCCTGCGGCCCCTTCGACAAAGGGTTCGACATAGCTGTAAGCGGTAAATTGGGCGGTGACGACGACGGCCGTCAGTACATAAATCGCCACCAGTGCAGGCCGTTTGAACAGCACCGGCAAACTTCTGAGCGAGCCCGAGTTCTGGCTAGGCAGCAACGGCAGGGTTCGGGTGAGCCAAAGCACCAGTAATCCGGCCAGTGCGGCAATTACCAGGAACGTGGTGCGCCAGCCCATGGCCTCGCCCAGCAAACGCCCCAGCGGCACACCCAATACCATCGCCAGTGAAGTCCCGGTGGCCAGCAAGCCCAGGGCCTGCACCTGCTTGCCTTCGGGGGCGAGGCGCACGGCCAGCGACGCGGTAATGGACCAAAACAGTGCATGGGACAACGCCACACCAATCCGGCTAAGCAGCAAAATGCCAAAATTGGTCGCGATGCTGGACAGCAGATGGCTGGCGATAAACATGCCAAACAGCACCAACAACAGCTTGCGGCGCTCGACGTTGCGGGTCAGCAGCATGATCGGCAGCGAGGTCAAGGACACCACCCACGCGTAAATCGTCAGCATCAATCCGACGTTGGCGGTGGACATGTCAAAGCTGGCACCAATGGCACTCAGCAGGCCTACAGGGACAAATTCAGTGGTATTGAACACAAACGCGGCCAGCGCCAGTGCGATGACCGGTTGCCAATTTGCGCTAGGTGTCGCAGGGGAATTGCTCATTTAAGGGGTGCACTGCTCGCTATCGATGGTCTGACAGGCTCGTGACTCGGCTGCCTTTGCAGACAGCATAGCTCTGTACGAAATGTTTTCGAGCGAAGGTTAGGCAAGGTGAAAACAGGCAAGAAAGCGGAATTTACGGGTTGTAAATGAGCATTTCGAGCCTGTTTTCAACGCAGCATAACCGAGCGCAGATACATGTCGTACAGAGCTTAGTCAGAACCACACTGAGCGGCATTCTATAGCGTTCGCGCAGGTCTGTAAGTGCGGGCGCTTGGCATTTGTTTAGAACATCGCAACCTCAGGATTCAAACGTTTGAATCCTGACGTCCATGCGCATTCTGGTATTAAAAGGGACGCACCCATAATCGACCCGCAAGGACTCCCCTGATGCCCGCCTCTGCACCTGCCGCTCCTCGAACCTCGAATGGGGTGTTTGGCCTCTTCTGTCTGGGCAGCTTCTTGTTGTCGGTGTCATATGGCACCACGTTTTTACTGGCCATGATGCTCAGCGCCCACGGCGGCAGTGAATCCGACGCGGGCACGATTATTTCGGTGGCTATGTTCAGTACCTTTGCCGCGGTGATTTTCTCCGGGCATTTGACTGATCTGTTCGGCGCCCCCAGAGCCATCGCCGCCGGGGCCATGTTACTGGCTGCCGCGTGCCTGGGTTTTGCCAGCGTCCAGACTTTTGGCACCGCGGTGCTGATTTTTGGCTTGCTGCTGGGGTTGGGCTGGGGCGTGTTCTACACCCTGGGCCCAATCATCGTGGCGATGATTATCGAACCGGCCCGCCGCGTTAAATTTTTTGCCCTGCTCTCGGGCAGCATGCTGACCGGCATCGGCACCGGCCCGCTGATCGGGCGTGCCAGCGAAGCGCTGGGCTACCCCGTGGAATCAGCGTTTGTGATGGCCGCCATTGCAAGCCTGCTGGGCGGCCTTGTCTTCGTCTGCATTGGCCCGAAAATCAAACACCAAAGCCGCCTGATCGGGCCAGTCAGCGTGTGCAAAATAACCCCGCGCGCTGCCGTGTCAGTGCTGGGTTCAAAAGCCGTCTTCGCCATTGTCATGGTCGGTCTGGGCGGCGCCATTTTCGGCGGGCTGTCGAGCTTTCAAACCTCTTACGCGACGCTCAATCACCTGGACTATTCGCTGTTCTTTCTAGGCTTCATGGGCGCAGCCATCGCCTGCCGACTGTTGGTCGCAGGTTTTATCATCAAGCGTGATCCTTACGTGATGGCGTGCGTGCTGACTGCCTTGATTGTGGTTTCGGTGCTGATGTTCATGTTTTCCGTGCACTCCAGCGCGACGTATGTATTGGCTGCCATCACCCTGGGCGTGGGTTACGGCCTGACCTACTCGGTGATTAACGGCCTGGCCGCCAACGAAGCACCGGTCGGGTACACCTCACAATCACTGGTGTTGTTCAGCCTGGCGTATTTTGTCGGGGTGTTCGGCTTTCCGTGGCTGGCCGGGCACGTGATCGTGAGCTACGGCATCCCTGCCCTGCTGTCGATCATTCTGGTCATCGCCGTGTGTAACTGGACAATCACGGCTGGCCGCCTGTTGTGGCGGCGCCTGTCTCAGTCGAGATCTGCCAGCCCTCAGGCATCTGCGCTGGACTGATCAAGCTCGCTTAACGGAATGATCTGCGCGCTGCCATGCTGAACCCCGCGTTCGGCCATGACGTGGCGCGCCAGTTCCGACACTTCACCGACGCTGCCCTTGAGCACCGAGACTTCCATGCATTTGCCCTGATCAAGGTGGACATGCAGGGTCGACAAGGTCAGGTCATGGTGCTCATGAAATGCGCTGTTCAGACGCTTGGACAGTTCCCGAGTGCCGTGGTCATAGACGTAACTCAAGGTGGCCACACAGGCGGCTTGCGGGTCGCCGCCATCCTCGCCCAAGAGCCCGGCACGCAATAAATCGCGTATGGCCTCGGATCGACCCTGATAGCCATGGGTGCCCACCCGCTCGTCAATCGCTGTCAGCAAGGCTTCGTCCAGCGAAATGGTGACCCTTTGCATGTAATTAGCCTCGCAGTTATGAACTTTTGACATAAACTTCACACCCAGCGCGTGTATAGGCGAAAGGCCATCAACTTTTGGGAGACGCAGTGTGAAGCAGTCACCGACGAAAAAACAGCTTGCCCTAATGATCATCGGTGCCTGCCTGAGCGCCGCTGTCACACCGGCCTTCAGCGCCGCCCCTGCCCCTACTTTGATCTACTCATGGCCAACCAATGCCGGGCCGCTGGACCCCAGAGGCTATTCGCCAAACCAGATGTACGCGCAGGCGATGGTGTACGAGCCACTGGTGCGCTACACCGCTCAAGGCACGCTCGAACCTTGGCTCGCCACGCACTGGACCGTGTCGCCCGATGGCAAAACGTACACCTTCACCTTGCGTGACGGTGTGCAGTTCAGCGATGGCAGCCCGTTCAATGCGGCGGCGGCCAAAGCCAACCTCGATGCGGTGCTGGCCAACAGCAAGCGCCATCAGTGGATGGAACTGGTCTCGACCCTGGAGCGCGTCGAAGCCCCGGACGAACACACGCTGGTCCTGCAACTCAAGCACCCGTATTACCCGACCCTGATGGAACTGGCGCAAGTGCGCCCATTGCGCTTTGCCGCCCCCGACGCCAAGCCGGGCACACCGGTGGGCACCGGCCCTTGGGTCTTGGCGCAAACCCGGCGCGGCGAATACGACCGCTTCGACCGCAACGAGCATTACTGGGGCGCACAACCGGCTTATGGCTCGGTGTTGGTCAAAGTCATTTCCGACCCGGACAGCCGCGCCATCGCCTTGCAGACCGGCGAGCTGGACCTGATTCAGGGCGCCGAAGGCGAGATTTCCCCCGGCACTTTTGTCCGGCTGCGCGACTCGGGCTTCAAGACCGCCATTTCCGCGCCCTTGGCCACCCGCACGGTGGCGATGAACACCGGCCTGGCACCGACCAACGAGTTGGCGGTGCGTCAGGCCATCAATCAGGCCGTGGACAAAGACACCCTCATCGCCAAGGTACTGCACGGCCTGGAGCCGCGCGCCGATGCGCTGTTTGCCAGCAACATGCCGTACGCCGATCTAGGTCTCAAGGCCTTGCCTTACGACCCGCAGCACGCGCGGCAACGGCTCGATGACGCGGGCTGGAAGCTCTCGACCGGCAAAACCATTCGCGAGAAAGACGGCCAGCCACTGCGCATTGAACTGGTGTTTCTGGGCACCAGTGCGCTGCAAAAGAGCCTGGCTGAAATCATTCAGGGCGAACTGGCCAAAGTCGGCATAGATGTCAAACTGCGCGCCGAAGAAGACGGCTCGCTGGTGCAGCGTCAGCGTGAAGGCCGCTTCGGCATGATCTTCGCTGATACGTGGGGCGCACCTTACGATCCGCACTCGTTTGTCAGTTCCATGCGCTATGCCGGGCACGCCGACTACATGGCGCAACGCGGGCTGCCCATGAAAGACGCGATCGATCACAAAATCGCCGAAGTCCTTGCCCAGACCGACGACGCCAAACGCGCCGAGGGTTACCGCGAAATCCTCACCACCTTGCAGGATCAGGCGGTGTACTTGCCGATCTCGCACCTCACGGCCATCAGTGTCAGCGGTAAAAAAGTCGACAACGCGCAGTTCGGCAGCACGCTGTTTGACGTGCCGTTTGAAATCATGCGCCCTGCCGCCGGGAAGCCCTGAACCATGCTGCGCTATATCATTTTTCGGCTGTTGCTGCTGATCCCGGTGCTGCTGGGGGTGTCACTGATCGTCTTTGTGCTGCTGCACCTGGGCAATGGCGACCCGGCGCTGGATTACCTGCGCCTGTCGCAGATTCCGCCCACGGATATGGCACTGGCCGAAGCCCGGCATGCACTGGGCCTGGACCGGCCCCTGCCGGAGCAATACGTGACGTGGCTGTGGAATGCCATGCACCTGGACTTCGGCATCTCGTACATCACCGGGCGCCCGGTGCTGGATGACCTGCTGTATTACCTGCCGGCCACCTTGCAACTGGGTGGATTGGCGCTGCTGGTGACGCTGCTGATGAGTATTCCCCTGGGCCTTGCGGCGGCACGCTGGAAAGGCCGCTGGCCGGATCAGGTGGTGCGCTTTATCACCTTTATCGGGGTGTCGATGCCCAACTTCTGGCTGGCGTTTCTGCTGATTGCCCTGCTCTCGCTGTGGCTGGGCTGGTTGCCGCCCATGGGCCGTGGCGGGCTGGAGCATCTGATCATGCCGGTCTTGGCCATCGCGCTGATGTCGATGTCAATCAATGCCCGCCTGTTGCGGGCCAGCCTGCTGGATGTCCGCCAGCAGCGGCATGTGTTCTATGCGCGGGCTCGCGGCCTGAACGAACGCCAGGTGTGGCGCGACCATATCCTGCGCAACGCCTGGATGCCGCTGGTGACCGCCACCGGCATGCACATTGGCGAGTTGCTGGGCGGCGCGCTGGTGATCGAAACCATCTTTGCCTGGCCTGGCGTCGGGCGCTTCGCGGTCAGCGCAGTGCTCAATCGCGACTTCCCGGTGATGCAGTGCTTCACCCTGCTGCTGACCACATTGCTGGTGCTGTGCAATCTGGTGGTCGACATTTGCTACGCCTGGCTTGACCCCCGTACGCGTCTGTCGGGGGTGATGGCATGAATACATTCAGCGCAGCATTTTCCAGCAAAAAAGGCGGGGTGCGGGTCGGGTATGTACTGGTTGGCGTGCTACTGCTATTCGCCTTGTTCGGTGCCTGGATCGCGCCGTATGACGCCACGCTGGTGAACCTCGACGACCGCTTGCTCCCCGCCAGCACCCACCACTGGCTGGGCACTGATCATCTGGGGCGCGACGTGCTTTCACGGCTGATTGTCGGCACGCAATTGTCATTGGGCAGCGTGGTGTTGGTGCTTGCTCTGGTGTTGATACTTGGGGTGACGATTGGCGGCATCGCCGGAATCGTCGGCGGCAAGATCGACATGTTTCTGATGCGCCTGTGCGACATGTTCCTGACCTTCCCGACTCTGGTGCTGGCGTTCTTCCTGATTGCCCTGCTGGGCACCGGGCTGACCAACGTGATCATTGCCATCGCCCTGTCGCACTGGGCCTGGTATGCGCGAATGGTGCGCGGCATGGTGCTGGCCCAGCGCAATCGTGACTACGTGCTGGCTTCACGTCTGGCCGGGGCTTCGCGGCTGACCCGTTTGCGCCAACATGTGATGCCTAACGTAGTGGGCCAGTTGCTGGTTCTGGCCTCGATGGACATTGGTCACATGATGCTGCACGTCTCGGGGCTGTCCTTTCTGGGGTTGGGCGTGAGCCCGCCCACGCCGGAATGGGGGGTGATGATCAATGATTCCAAGGAATTTATCTGGACCCACCCGCAACTGTTGCTGTGGCCAGGCTTGATGATCTTTATCTCGGTGATGGCTTTCAACCTGCTGGGTGACGCCTTGCGTGATCGGCTCGACCCCAGCGTCCTGGCGGAGATCAAAGAATGACCCGAACCCTGAGCATTCAAGGCCTGAGCCTCAAGCACCAGCAACGCACACTGGTCGATCATCTGGACCTGACACTCAAGGCTGGTCAGGTGCATGCGCTGGTCGGCGCCAGCGGTTCGGGCAAATCCCTGAGCTGCCTGGGCATTCTCGACTTGCTGCCACCGGGCGTGCACGGCAGCGCCACCCTGCGCCTGGATGGGCACGTGGTGCAGCCCGCCCAACTGCGTGGCCGTGAGGTGGCGCTGGTGTTGCAAAACCCGCGCAGCGCCTTCAACCCGGTGCGCTCACTGCGACAGCATGCACTGGAGACTCTGCACATCCGCGGCGTGCGCGGTGCGCAGGCCGAGCAATTGATCCACGACACCCTGCATGAAGTGGGACTGTTCGATGGGCCGCGGATTCTCGATTCGTTTGCCTTCCAACTCAGCGGCGGCATGCTGCAACGGGTCATGATTGCTTTGGCCTTGTTGGCCGACAGCCATTTCTTGCTCGCCGACGAGCCCACCAGCGACCTCGACGTTGTCGCCCAAGCGCGCTTTCTCGACCTGCTGGAGCGGCTGGTGGCGCAACGCAACCTGGGCGTGCTGTTGATCACCCATGACATGGGCGTCGTGGCACGCTGCGCCGATCAGGTGTCGGTCATGGCCCACGGGCGGATCGTCGAACAGGCCGATGTGCATACCCTGTTCCACGCCCCCCAAAGTGAAGAAGCGCGCACGCTGCTGGCGGCGCATCACGCATTGACGATGGAGGCCTGTACGCCATGAGCCTTATCCAGGTACGCAACGTGAGCCACGGTTACACCGCGGGCGGGCTGTTCAGCAAACGGCATCGGATTCAGGTGCTGAGCACTCTTGATCTTGACCTGCACGACGGCCAGAGCCTGGGTCTGCTGGGCGGCAGCGGCAGTGGTAAAAGCACCCTCGCCCGCCTGCTGATGGGCCTGGAACATGCCGATCAAGGCAGCATTACCTTCAATGGCCGACCCTTGCAGGGGCTCGACCCGCAGTTCTTGCAACGGGTACAAATGGTCTTTCAAGACGCCCTCAGCGCCTTCAATCCCCAGCGCACGATTGGCTGGAGCATTGCCGAACCGTTGCGCCATCTTTCGAACATGCATGGTGATGCCTGCAAAGAACGGGTTGAGCAATTACTGGTGCAAGTCAGACTGCTGGCCAGCGACCACGACAAATTGCCTTCGCAACTCAGCGGCGGCCAGTTGCAACGGGCTGGAATTGCCAGGGCCATGGCCGTTGGCCCGCAGTTGATTATTCTCGATGAAGCCCTGTCCAACCTGGACCGCGTGCTGCAAGTACAGATTTTGGACCTGCTGGCTGACCTGCGCCGAGCGTCCGGCACTGGTTTTCTGTTGATCACCCATGACCTGAGCCTGGTGCAGCGTTTTTGCCAGCGGGTTGTGGTGCTTGCCGAAGGCTGCTTGGTCGAAGACCGTGAAGTGACCCCGCACATGCGCTTCGAGCACCCGGCAGCGCGCATCCTGCAAGAAGCGGTATTGCCAGCGATGCCGAAGTGAGGATGATCCTGTGGGAGCGGGCTTGCCCGCGATAGTATCAACGCGGTTTAACAGAAAACTGCATTGCCTGAATTGCTGGCAAGCCAGGCTCCCACAAGAGATTTGAAACCGTGCAAATACAAATGGTAAAGATTTGTAAATAACAATGATTGCTATTCGTTCAGGTGTGAAGCTTTGTAACCCTTTCTCGGTTACGCAGTTCCTCATCTGGAGTATTCGCAGATCATGCGCAAAATGTTCACCTTGCCAACATCGGCCTTTACGTTGGTCGCTTTAGGTCTGTTCAACCACGCTTTCGCCTCTGGCAACACAGTCGATCTGCCTGCCACCACCGTCAGTGCCGCTGACACCGAGGAAGACACGCCTGATGGTTATCAGGGCAAGCCCAGCGCGACGACCACCCGGCTCAACCTCAGCGCCCAGCAAACCCCGCAAGGCATTACCAGCATCAAGCGCGAGCAACTCGATGACTTCAACCTCAACAGTATTCGCAATGTGCTGGACAACACGCCGGGAGTGAATGTGCAGAAGGTCGAAACCGACCGCACGTACTTCACGGCCCGCGGCTTTGACATCACCAACTTTCAGTACGACGGCATGGGCATGCCGTTGAATAACGGCCTGTTGGTGGGCGATATCGACATGGCGCCCTATGAGCAAGTCGACATTCTGCACGGCGCCAACGGCCTGATGACCGGCACCGGCAACCCATCTGCCACCGTGAACTTCATCCGTAAACGCCCGACAGCTGACACCCAAGCCAAAATCAGTGTCAGTGGCGGCTCTTGGGACAAGCGCCGAGTCGACCTGGATGTCTCCGGGCCATTGACCGATTCGGGCAATGTGCGCGGACGGCTGATTTACGCCAACGAAGTGGGCAATTCATACCTGGATAACTACTCCCGGGAAAAGAACATCTTCAGCGGCATGCTGGCCTTCGACCTGACTGACAGCGACACCCTGACCGTGGGCTATGAAGACCAGAAGTCCAACGCCAACGGCGCCAGTTGGGGCGCATTGCCGCTGACCGATGCCAGCGGCAATGCCATTCACTACCACAGCACCAGTTCGAACATTTCTCAGCCGTGGGTGTATTGGGACGTGCACACCACGCGCGCCTTTGCCGAATGGCAACACAGCTTCGCCAATGACTGGAAGTCAACGCTGACCCTGACTGCCATGGATCACCGCGAAGACACCAACATGTTCTACATCTACGGGGACAGCACATCGTCCACTGGCTATACCGGTCTGGCCTCCAAATACAAGGACAAGACCCGCGAACTGGATGGCGACGTTTCGTTCAGCGGCCCGTTCAGCCTCGGCGGCCGCGAGCATCAACTGACCTTCGGCGCCAACGTGGCGCGCTCTAAAACCCAGGAAACCTCGCTGTACGGCACCTCGTCGTACTACACCTCGGTCTCGCTGCAAGACGCTTTGAACGGCTCGATCGCCAAACCCACTTACGACATTGCCAGCGCCGACGCGACCTCGGACTACACCGACCGCCAGAAAAGTGTCTATGTCGGTACGCGTTTTAACCTGACCGATGACCTGCACCTGATCACCGGCGCGCGCATGCTCAGCGCCGACAGCGATGGCGAGAACTATGGTTCGGCACGCGAGGTGAGTATTCATGGCAAGGTCACGCCGTACGCGGGCGTGGTTTACGACCTGACACCTCAGTACTCGCTGTATGCCAGCTATACCAAGATCTTCAACCCGCAGTACTACTTGAACTCACAGGGCAAAGTACTCGACCCATTGGAAGGCAAGAGTTATGAGGCCGGGATCAAGGGCCATGTGCTGGATAACAAACTGAATGTCACGGCCGCGGTGTTCCATACCCAGCAAGACAACGTCGCCACTTACTCTGGCTATAACGCAGCCCTGGGCGGCTATCTGTACGACGGCATGTCCTACAAGAGCAGCGGGATTGAGCTGGAAGCCTCGGGCGAGCTGGCGCCGGGCCTGCAAGTCAGCGGCGGCTATACCTACGTGTACATCACCGATGCTGATAATGAGCGCGGCCGAAAGTTTATCCCGCGCAATGCGTTGACTTCGTCCATGACTTACAAACTGCCGATGGCACCGAAAATCAAGATCGGTGGCAATGTGAAATGGCAGAGCGAGGTTGAAAACGACACAACCCCGGCAGCCAATCAGGCCGCCTATATGCTCGTGGGCTTGATGAGCAGTTACCAGATCGACTCGCACTGGAGCACCCAGCTGAATCTCGACAACCTGACCAACCAGAAGTACCTGCAAAGCGTACGTTATGGCCAGAGCAACTACGGCGATCCGCGTAATGTGACGGCGTCCGTGAGCTGGAAATTCTAAAAGCGGCAACGGGCCGGACAATCTGTGGGAGCTGTCTTGCCAGCGATGTGGGCGATGCGATCTTGTGGGTAGACCGCACCGAAACCATCGCTGGCAAGCCAGCTCTCACACGTTGGTTTATGCCCGCGGCAACACCGCCAGAATCCGCTCGGCGATGCGTTCGACATGGGTCTCCAGCGCGAAGTGGCCGGTGTCCAGCAATTCCACCACCGCGCTGGGGTTGTCGGTTTTATAGGCGTGGGCACCCGGCGGAATGAAAAATGGATCGTGCTTGCCCCAAATCACCAGCGTCGGAATTTGCGCAGCCTTGAAAAACGCCTGGAACTGCGGGTACAGGGTCAAATTGTTGCGATAGTCGAGAAACAGGTCCAACTGAATCTCGTCATTGCCCGGCCGCTGCATCAACAACAGATCAAGCATCCACGACTCAGGCGCCACTAATTCGGGTCTCTCGACCCCATGCAGGTACTGATAGCGCGTGCCTTCCAGGCTCAAGACAGCAGCGCGGATCACCTCGCGATTAGCCGCACTCGGCTCAGCCCAATACGCGCGAATCGGTGCCCAGGCATCCCCCAGTCCTTCGAGATAGGCGTTACCGTTTTGCGACACCAGTGCGCTGACCCTCTGCGGGTGCGCCACTGCCAGACGCAGGCCGACCGGCGCGCCATAGTCAAAAACATAAAGCGCATAGCGAGTGAGTTTCAGCGCTTCGACGAAATGGCCCAAGGTGATTGCCAGGTTGTCGAAGCTGTATGTGTAGTCGCGCTCTGCGGGGACTTCAGTGAAGCCAAAGCCCGGCAAGTCCGGCGCGATCACCCGATAACGGGTGGCCAGCAACGGGATCAGGTTGCGGTACATGTGCGACGAACTGGGAAAACCATGCAGCAAGAGCATGACCGGCGCCGAAGGGTCGCCCGCTTCACGATAAAACACCCGTACACCATCGGCATCGACGGACTGGTAGCGCACCACTGGGGTTGAAAACGGCATAACGGCACTCCTCATGTAACTGCTTAAATCGCTTATTAGGGTTACTCGAGGCGAAAATTGCGCTTTATTGTGTAACCTGTCAAATAGATTTTTACAGTTACCATCCGCGAGCCAGTAACTACACAGAGCACCGAATAACGGTTACGATTGCGCATTGCTTCCGAGGATCGACCATGAGTTCTGCCTCCCCTGCTGCACCGCTTGAACCCTATGTACTGGCTGATGAGCCCGTGCTGGACATGCTCAATACGCTGGCCAATGTTGACGGTGAGCCGCTGGATTTTTGGCAAAGCGATGCCAATGTCGAGCGTTGGCTGGTGCGTCTCGGCTGGTTTGCAGAAGGTGCAGTGCCAGCATTCGAGGAAGGTGCCTTGCTCATAGCGGCCAGGCATTTGCGTGAAGTGATTCGTGACCTGCTGGAGCGACGCAAGGCCGGGCAACAAGGCGACCCTGGCGCTCTGAACAGTTTTTTGCGCAAGGCCGTCAGCTACCCGCAACTGGTGTGGGCAGCCCCCGGCGAGTTAGACCTGCAGCGCCAGCGCAAGCAGCAGACCCCTGAGCAGTTCCTCGCCCCGATTGCCGAAGCCGCTGCTGTGTTGCTGGTGCAGGGCGATTTCGAGTTGATCCGCACCTGCGAACACCCGGAATGCGTGCTGTGGTTTTATGACCGCACCAAAGCCCATAAACGGCGCTGGTGCAGCATGGCGCTGTGCGGCAATCGCCATAAAGTCGCTGAGTTTCGCAAACGTAAACTTCAGCCCTAGTGAACAGTTAACCTTTGGCAGCGCCCGGCACCATGCGAAAGGCCACACCAAAGCGGTTGTAGGCGTTCATCAGCCCGATGGCGTAGGTCAGCTCTGCCAGTTCCTTGTCGTTGAAGTGCGCCGTCACCGCGTCATAGTCAGCCTGCGGAACTCCTGTTTCAGCGACGCGGGTGACGCTTTCAGCCCACGCCAGAGCCGCCTGTTCACGCGGCGTAAACAGCGTTTGGGCTTCGTGCCACACAGGCACCAGCACCAGTTTGTCGACGCTCATGCCCAGCTTGAGCAGGTCTCGCGAATGCAGGTCGATGCAATAGGCGCAGCCATTGATCTGCGACACCCGCAGATACACCAGATCGATCAGTTGCTTGGAAAGGTCGCTGTTTTGCAGCGCGACGTGCACGCCACCAAACGCTTTGAACGCTTCAGGGGAGGCCTTGGAATAGTCGATACGCTTGCTCATGTTTTGCCCTTGCTTTGGTGAGTTCAGTGGCGCCATAGTGCGGTTTCTTGGCCCTGTCAAAAAGGTCCATGATTTAGCTTTATCGCTAGACCAAGATTACGGCTATCTACCCCAGGCCCAACCATGCAAACCTCAATCCCGAGCTTCTCCCCGCTGGACCCTGCGTCCAGCGAGCCGATTTACCGCCAGCTCTATTGGCGATTCCGCGAGGCGATCAACGCCGGTTTGCTCAAGCCGGGAGATCGGGTGCCCGCCGCCCGTGCATTGGCCAAGGAACTGGGGCTGGCCCGCGGCACTATCGACACGGCCTACTCGCTCCTGACCTCCGAAGGCTACCTGTTGTCACGTGGTCAGGCGGGCACCATCGTCGCTCAGGGGATTACCGGCACTGCAACGTCAGACCCCGCTCCGACGGCCCGGCGCACGACAACACAGCTGGCGATCCGTGAGCAGTCGCCCATTCTGCCCTTTCAAATGGGCCTTCCGGCACTGGACGTTTTCCCTCGCAAGATATGGGCTCAAATCGGCGCTCGCTGCGTTCGCAGCACGCAGCCCCCCAATATGGCCAACCCGTCGGTGTATGGGTTGCACGCCTTGCGCGCAGCCATTGCCACCTATTTGCAGGTCTCTCGTGGCATCGCCTGTTCGCCCGCGCAGGTATTTGTCACAGGCGGCTATCGGGAGACGCTGTCGCTGATCACCCATGCCTTGCTTCAACCTGCCGACCGGGTGCTGATTGAAGACCCTTGCTACCCGCCGACCCGACGCCTGCTTGAACAATTGCACATGGCGCCTATCCCGGTGCCGGTTGATCAGGACGGCCTGTGTATCTCCAAGGCAATAAATGCACATCTCGGCGCTCGCGCAACCATTGTCACGCCAGCACACCAAAGCCCGCTGTGCGTGTCTCTGTCGTTGCCGCGCAGGCTGGCATTGCTGGAGTGGGCAAGCCAACAACAGGCCTGGATTGTCGAAGACGATTACGACGGCGAGTACCGCTACGTCAGCCGCCCGCTGCCCGCACTCAAAAGTTTGGACCGCGAGGGCCGGGTGCTCTACAGCGGCACATTCAGCAAAGTGTTGTTTCCGGGCATGCGCCTTGCCTACCTGGTCGTTCCTTCGGCGCAGGTGGAATGCTTTGAACGCACGTGCCAGACCTTTCAGGGCGGTTGCCCCGAACTGAATCAAGCCATCGCCGCGACGTTCATGGCCGAGGGGCATTTTGCCCGCCATATCCAGCGCATGCGCAAACTCTACAGCGAGCGACGGGCCATAGCGGTGACCGGGCTGAAAAGCGTGCTTGGCGAGCGCATCCAGATTGATGCCAACCCCGGCGGCATGCACCTGATCCTGCGGCTCAATGAGCCACAGTCAGACACCCTGCTGGTACAGCGCATGCGTGAGGCCGGTCTGTTTGCCGAAGCGCTGAGCGAATGGAGCCAACTGGGTGACAAGCCCTCAGCGCTGCTGCTGGGCTTCGCCAATATTGACTCGCAGGCCAGCGCTCAGGCACTGGGCGAACGCCTATTGGCGCTGATGTAACGCACTGTTCACTTAAGTGATTTCTGCCTCTGTGTGGGGCTAGCGTTGCGCGCCTGCACGGGGCTTTTCTTATGTGCGGGTCAGGCGCCGACTGGCAAAACTGAACGCCAGTACCAACAGAATCAACGCGCCGGTGGCCACTTGCTGCCAGTAGAAATTCCAGCCAATCAGCAGTAATCCATTGGCAATCACGTTGATAAACAGCACGCCCAACAACGTCCCGGGAATGTTCGCGCGCCCGGTTCTGCTTAAGGTCGTGCCCATGAAGACCGCACCGATAGCGTTGATCAAGTAAGCATTGCCGGACATCGGCACGTACGCGTTGACCGTGGAACTCAGCAGAACCCCGGCCAAGGCACAGGCCACTGCGCTGGCGATAAAGACTTTGAGCATGATCAGGCGTATCGAGAGCCCCGAATAGCGCGCCAGTTGCGCCTGGGTACCGACTGCGAGGATCTCCCGCCCCAGTCGTCCACGGGCCAAAATCACCCCGTAGATCACTGCCAACCCAGCCACCAGCCACAGCGGCAAAGGCACATTCAGCCAGGACACCGCCGTGATACCGGGCAAAACGTTTTGCGCGATATAGATCGGCTGGCCGCCCTCAGACAGCAACTGCTGCACGCTGGTGCCAATAAACAACGTGCCCAAGGTCGCCAGAAACGGGGTAATCCGAAGCCCGGCGATCAAACCCGCGTTAAAGCCGCCCACCAAAGCCCCCGCCAGTGCAGCCCCCGCCACCGCGACGCCCAAGCCATGCCCGGCATTGAGCAACACCACAAACGCCAGGCTGGCGAAGTCGACGGCGGTGCCCACTGACAAGTCGATGCCCCCGGCAGCCACGGCCCAGGTCATGCCAATCGCGACAATCGCCAGCAGCACGAAGTTGTTCAGCACCAGGCTGCTCAAATTGCCCACGCTCAAAAAACCCGGCGCAGTCGCCGCAAAGAACGCGACGATCATCACAATCAGCAGCGGCAATATCCCGCGCAACACGTGCGCCAACAGCGATGAAGATGAGGTATTGATAGC
The DNA here is from genome assembly GCF_034347405.1 of Pseudomonas sp. CCC3.1. NCBI lineage: Bacteria > Pseudomonadati > Pseudomonadota > Gammaproteobacteria > Pseudomonadales > Pseudomonadaceae > Pseudomonas > Pseudomonas sp. CCC3.1. The sequence goes on along the minus strand of NZ_CP133778.1, from coordinate 2,457,027 downwards.
CAGCGCGGTCATTGTCCGCCCTCCTCTTTGCGCAACGCACTGGACATGGCAACCACCAACAGAATCAGCACGCCCTGGACGCCGTTGACCCAGAAACTGGCAATGTTCAACAACTGAAAACCGTTGATCAAAAAACCCAGCAACAGCGTCGCCAATAACGTGCCGGGAATGTTTGCCACCAGCCGTCTTGAGAACACCACGCCTAAAAAGGCAATGGCGACCACCGACAACAGCATCTCGCCCGAACCCGTGGTGCTGCCGCTGAAATACGACGCCGAACAAAAGGCAGCCAACGCCGCGCACACCCCGGCCAACAGGTAACTGGAGAACACATAACGGCCCACCCCCAGCCCTGCGGCACGTGCCGCCTCCGGGTACTCGCCGACCGCGTACAACCGCAGGCCATAAGGGCTGTGCTGAATCAACAAGCCTAAACCGGCCGCGACCACCAGCAGCACCCAGGCAAGCGCGGGCACCTGCAACCAGACGCCATTGGCCAATGTGTCGAGCAAGGCCGAGTCGGTGGGCAGCACACTGTTTTGGGTCAGGACCAGCTCCAGTCCGGCAATCAAGTTCATGCTCGCCAGAGTGGCCAGCAGCGGCGGCAATCGCAAGGCCACCACGCTCACGCCATTCAGGGCACCGACTGCCAGGCCGCAGAGCAACGTCAGGCCTATCGCTTGCCCGGCGCTGAAGCCTGCATTGTTGAGGCTGCTGTAGACCGCCGCGCACAGCCCCAAATTAGCCGCCAACGACAAGTCCAGGCCACCCGACACTACGTTGGAACCACCGCCGATGACCACACAGGTCAGGCCGAACGCGAGAATGCCCAGAATCGCCGACTGGGCGAATACATTGGCGATATTGGTCAGGCTTAGAAAGTTAGGGGCGCTCACGGCGAACACCGCCAGAATCAGCAGAAATGCCAATAGTGAGCCGCGACGCAGCACCAGCAGTCCGAGTCTTTGGGAAAGGCGCGGATGAGTATGAAGTTCAGACGACGGCATGTTCTGCCTCCCGCTCGGTATAAACAACTGTGCCCGGTAACTCACTGGCACCCGTCGCGCAGGCCAGCAAGCGATCACTGTCGACGTGGCGCGCATCGAAGTCACCCGCCAGTTCGCCTCGGTGCATGACCAGAATCCGGTCGGTGATGCCGATCAGTTCCGGCAAGTCCGACGACAACACCAGCACGGCGGCACCTGCTTCGGCCAAACGACCGATCAAGCGATAAATCTCGACCTTGGCGCCAATATCAATCCCTACGCTGGGCTCGTCCAACAGGTACAAGGCAGCGTCGCGGCTGAGCCATTTGCCCAGCGCGACTTTCTGTTGATTGCCGCCACTGAGTTGCTGCACCGCCGCGTCATGGCCTGCGGTCTTGATCCCCAGTTCGGCGATCAGACGCTCACTTTCCCGGACTTGCGCGGCTCGATCCAGCAGCCCCCAGCGACTGAAGCGTGACAGCCCGGCCAAGGTCAGGTTTTCCAGTACCGAAAGCAGCGGCGCGACGCCATGACTGCGACGCTCTTCAGGAACCAACGCAATGCCCTGACGCACGGCATCGCGCGGCGAGTTAAGACGCAGCAGACGGCCCTGCAAGGCGATGCTGCCGCGGTCTGGCTGAACCAACCCGAACAGGCTTTTGAGCAGTTCCTTGGCCCCCGAGCCCACCAGCCCGGTCAACCCTATGACTTCACCCCGGCGCACGCTCAGGTTGATGGCGCGATACGCCTGTCCCGCCGCAAGGTCTTTGAGTTCAAGCACCACCTCCCCCGATTTGACCTTCGGTTTGGGGTACATGTCGCCGACGTCACGATTGACCATCAGCCGGGCAATCTCTGCACTTGAAGTGCTGCGCGGATCGACCACCGCCACAGCGCGCCCGTTGCGCAATACTGTGACCTGATCACACAGGCTTTCGATTTCTTGCAGATAGTGCGAGATGTACAAAATCGACAAGCCCTGATCGCGCAGGCGACGAATGATCGCCAGCAACTGATCGACTTCGCGCTTGACCAGCGACACGCTGGGCTCGTCAAACACCAGAATTTTTGGCTTGGCCAGCAGCGCCCGGGTGATTTGCAAAATCTGCCGCTGGGCGCTGTCCAGTTCACTGACCAATGCCCCCGGCGGAAACTCCAGGTCGAAGTAGTCGCGCAACAAGCGCGCGGCTTCACGGTCCTGGGCGCGCCTGCGAATAAACGGCCCGCAACGCAGTTCATGCCCGAAAAACAGGGCTTCACCCACGGTGAAGCTCGGCGGCAACAGCCGCTCCTGATGGATAAAATGCACCCCCAGCGCTTCAATCTGCCGCGGGCTTAGCGACGTGAACGTGTGCCCATCGACCGCCAACGTGCCGCTGTCTGCGCGATGAATGCCCGCCAGCACTTTGATCAGTGTCGACTTGCCCGCACCGTTCTCTCCGACCAGGCCGTGAATCGACCCGCGCTCAACCCGCAGGTCCACTCCGTCCAGCGCCTGAGTCGGTCCGAAACGCTTAAAAATGCCTTGCAGGTGCAAAGCGGGTGGTGCGGCACTCACTGGTCGCCTCGCAGCTTTTGCACCTGCTCAATGTTAGCGGCGGTGGTCAGCAAGGTTGGTACCTGGGTTTCTTTCGGCAAGTCATGCTGGCCCGCCAGATAGCGCGCTACGTTTTGCACGGCGGTCTTGCCGATCAGTGCGGGCTGCTGAGCCACCACCGCACCCACAGGCGAATCGCTGCGTTTGAGCAGTTCCAGCACTTCGGGCGTGCCATCAACGCCATAGGTTTTGATCTCGGTGCGGCCCGCATCCACCAGCGCCTTGCTGGCACCCAGCTGGGGAATATCCCAGGCTGACCAGATCGCCGTGACACTGCCTTTGGGGTACTTGTTGAGCAACGCGCTGATCTGGCTGTAAGCATCCTGCACGGTGTTCGGGATCACATCCCGCAGCTCGGGCTCGATGATGTGCAGGTCCGGGTGGTCCTTGAGTGCCAGCTTGAGCTGGTCATAGCGAATGGCACACACCGGCACGCCATAAAAGCCGTTGAACACCAGTACATTGCCTTTGCCGCCACTGTCTGCGATCAACTGTTCGGCCAGGTTTTTACCCGTAGCGACGTTGTCTGAAGTGGTGTTAGTGAGGCTGTATTGCGATGGCGCATCAATAGTGAACAGCGGAATCCCGGCTTTACTGATGCGCTTGAGCCACGGGTCGATCACGCTCAGGGTGCCGAGGGTCTGAATCACTGCATCGGGTTTCTGGGTGACCACGGTTTGCAACTGCGTGACCAGGTTCTTGTCATTGCGCCCGGCGTCGAGGGTAATCGGCGTGCCACCGAGGCGCTTGACCTCTGCGACCTGAGCCTCGAAGGCCTTCACATCAAAATAGTGGCTGGTGCCGGTCATGCTGATAGCAATGCGCTTGCCGGCCAGCGACGGCACATCACTGTCGTCAGCAAAAGCCTGTGCGCCCACACCGACGCTGATCAGCGCCAACGCCATGGCGTGCAGAAATCGGGAACGACGAAAACGCGGTTGAGGGGCGGTGACATCTGGCATGAAGGCGGTTCCTGAGTTGTTTGTCAGGAACACTGCACAGACCATGCCGCTGCCTGAAACCGGGCTTTACGGCAGGAAAAAAGGCCTGAAGCTGCGCAAATACACAACAGAGTGTTGTCTGGCTGTTGGATTACCAACAGTTGCATATCGAACACTAAACCGCTGTAGGAGCGAGCTTGCCTCGCGATCTCTTGATCTTTTTAAAGATCGCGAGGCAAGCTCGCTCCTAAGGGAATGTGGGTCAATGCGGGGCCGGTTCTTCGCGCACGCCGGGCAGGGTCAGGATTTGCTTTAATAATTCCACTGCTTCTATCCGGGTGGTTTTTCCGAACTGGACGATCACGCTTTCGGTGCCCATGTCCGGACCGCGCTCAACGATCACCTGTTTGATGCGATCCGCACGCTCGCCCAACAGTTGCTGCAGGCTGGAGTAGGAGACGACGCCAGTGGGCGCTATCAGTTTGACCACATGCACCTTTACATAATCGCGATAGCGCCGCTCTACCGGCCCCAGCGCTATCAAGGTCAGCAAAATGATGACCGTCGCAGCGACGGCCAGCAGATAGAGCCCGCTACCAATGGCCATGCCGATGGCGGCGACGGCCCATAAGCTCGCGGCCGTGGTCAGGCCCCTGATCACGTCCCCGCGCACCATGATCGAACCCGCGCCTAAAAAGCCGATGCCAGTGACCACTTGTGCAGCAATTCGAGAGGGATCCAGCTGTGTGCCCGGCATGGTCAGCGCCTGCTGAAAACCAAAAGCGGAGACGATCATAAACAGGCAAGCACCGGTTGCGACCAACATGTGAGTGCGCAAACCGGCCGTCCAAAACAGGTGCTCTCGCTGAAAACCGATCACGCTGCCCAGCAACACCGCCAGCAGCAAGCGCACGCACATTTCCCACTCTGAAATCATGAAAACCCCTCATCCTTAACAGCCTGCCGATGCAGGACAAGCCACCAGCATAGCCAAGGATCAAGGGGCTCGGGATTAACCTCAGCGCAACGGCGGCAGACCGTAGGCCCCGAGGTCAAACTCCGCCAACTTGCGGATGATCAGGTCGGCGTGGTGATACTTGCTGTCGACCATGGCCGCATCAGGCACGGCGATGGCGGTCATGTTGGCGGCTTTGGCGGCCGTTACGCCAAAGGGCGAATCTTCGAACACCAGGCAATCTTCAGGCGCAATGCCCAAACGGCGGGCAGCCGTCAGAAAAATATCGGGCGCAGGCTTGGCAGCGCCGACTTCCGGGTCATCGGCTGTGACGATGGTGTCAAACAACGAAAACCACTCGCGGTGCAAGGTGGTTTTGTAACCAAAGCCACCGCTCGACGAACTGGTGCCCACGGCAATCGGAATGTTGTGAGCCTTCAAGTGCCGCACCAGCGCTTCAGCGCCCGGCATGCCGAGGGCTTTGGAAAAACGCTCGGCCATCAGCGGCTCACGCTGGAGCAAAAATTCTTTCCAGGTGATGGGCAATTCCAGCGCTTTGACAATGTACTCAGCCAGGTCCTGAACGCCTCGACCAATGATGTGCTGCTTGATGTTCCAGTCATAAGTCTTGCCGTAACGTTCGACGACGATTTGCGTGACTTCGGAGTAGATACCTTCTGTATCCAGCAATAAGCCATCCATATCGAAAATCACGGCCTTGATCGGGCCGACAGCAGTACGCGGTGTGTTCATCACAACAAATCCGTGGCAAAGGGCTAAAAGGATTCCGCACCATAACTGCCCGTGTTACCTGAATACCAGTGTGTTAAGCAGAGAAATCCCGTAGTCGCTGCCGCAGGCTGCGATGGGTTGCGCAGCGGCCCTGCTTTTGAATGAAAAAAGGGGGATTCAGATGCCCACACAAACAGCGGTATTGATAATTACTCTCAGTTAACTTAACGTCGCCGCGCTTCCAGGCTCATCACTTTTTGAGTTCCCCCGTGACCGACACTACCGCCAGGCTGCAACTCTATCTCGACCACCGCCCCGCACTGATCAACTACGCCAAGGTTGTGGTGGGCGATCATGCGCGTGCCGAAGATGTGGTGCAGGACGCCTTTTTGCGCTTTTTTGCCAGCACTGACGAGGTCGTGGAGCAACCGGTGGCCTATCTGTATCGCATCGTGCGCAATCTGGCGCTGGACGCGGTGCGCCGCCAGGCCACCGAGAAACGTCAGCAACAATCGCCGCCACAGTGGATGCGCCCTGGCCAGGAGTTGTCGCCGGAGCAACGGGTGGTTCATGGCGATGATGCCAGTCGCATTGCCGCGACCCTGGCGAGCTTGCCCGAACAAATGCGTATTGCAGTCGAGATGCATCGTCTGGGCGGGTTCACGTTGCAGCAAACTGCCGATCACCTCAACATCTCGCTTTCCAGCGCCCATCGTCTGGTCAAGGATGCCATTGTTCACCTGGCCTCAAGCGTCGCCACCCACGACCTTGCCCCCAGCGCGCACTGTAAGGAACGCCCGTATGCATAACGCCCTCCTGCCTCGGACTGTCTCGGCTAAAAGCCTCGAAGACGCCGGCCAGTGGCTGCTGGACTTGCAACATCAGCCCGAGCGCTTCGAAGACTTCGATCGCTGGTTGCACAGCAACGATGAACATTTTGAAGCCTGGGCGCAGGTTAATCGCGCCTGGGAAGCACTCGCAGCGCAACCCGCCAGCACTGAGCAACACTGGCCGCAAGCGCCCTCGAATGTCACACCGCTGCGGCCCCACGCTCGCCTGCCATGGCTGGCCGCCGCGTGCGTCAGCGCCCTGGCCGTGTGCGCAGCGCTGGTGTTAAACCCCGGCTGGCGCGCCGATTACAGCACGAGCACGGCGCAGACCCGCGAGGTCACTTTGAGCGACGGCAGCCGTCTGACCCTGGCCCCGCAAAGCGCGGTCAATGTGACCTTCAACGATCATTTAAGGCAAGTCACGCTGGTGCAGGGTGAAGTTTTTTTTGATGTGGCACACGACGCCCAAAAACCGTTTGAGGTGCGCAGCGAAGAAGCGGTTATCCGCGTGCTGGGCACGGCTTTCGACGTGGCGCAGCGCAATGCCGGGCTCAGTGTCGAAGTGCGCGAAGGCACCGTGGGCGTCAACCAGCACTATCGGCTCGGCGCCGGGCAGCGTTTGTGGATCGACCGAAAAACGGGCAACGCCACTCAATCGCGGGTGATGCCGGCTGAAGTCGCGGGCTGGATCAATGGCGCGCAGTTCTTTGAAAATGCCAGCGTGGCTCAGGTGGTCGAGCAACTCGACCACTACCAGCGCGGCTGGATAGTGATCAATGACCCGGCACTGGCCAACAAGCGTGTCACAGGCCTGTATGACATGCGCGATACCCAACGCGCGCTGCAAGCCCTGGTGGCGCCGATTGGCGGTGAAGTGCGTCAGTACTCCCCTTTGCTGACGGTCATAGGCAACCAAAAAACCGCCAAATGACAATTATTTTCGTTATTGCTGAAAAAAAAACCGCAGGTGTACGTCTTTGTAGCTCCTTGTATTGCGAATGAATCGTAATACCAAAAAACATAAGGCGATGACACATGGGTAACCGATCACACGTTGCGCACTCCAAAGTACCGGTGGCGCTGGCCGTACTGTGTGTGGCGATCAACAGCGCGATTTTTCAGCCGCCGTCGGCGGTAGCGGCAGAACCCAACGCGCTGCCGAGTGATCAGGCTACCCGCTTTTTCGACATCCCGGCCCAACCCCTGACCAGCGCCCTGAGCGCTTTTGCACGGCAAGCGAATCTGCAATTGGGCTTGGCTGCCGGGCTGGTGGACGGCCTGCAAGCACCCGCGCTGCGCGGTAACTTCAGTAATGAGCAAGCGTTGCATCAGTTGCTTGGCGATGCGCCCGTCAATTGGAAAATCGACAGCCAGCGCAGTCTTATCCTCAGCCCGCGCGGCGCGGCCAGTGCAGGCCTCGACGCCGACCTGGATGACGGGCTGGACGCGTCCGAAATGCTCGGCGCCGTGACGATCAAAGGCGGCCAGACCAGCCGTTTGACCGGCTCGGCCGCGCAGGTCTACACCAAAGCGGGCTCCAGCGTGTACATCTCTGGCGAAACCATCAATCGCTTCCGGGGTTCATCCCCCGCCGACATTCTCAAAGGCGTGCCTGGCGTACAAACCGGTGACACCCGCAACGGCGGTGCACTGGACGTCAACATCCGTGGTATTCAGGGCCAGAGCCGCGTGCCGGTGACCATCGATGGCAGCCAGCAAGCCATTGACGCTTATCGCGGTTACGGCGGCATGCAGCAGCGCAGCTACATCGACCCCGACCTGATCAGCGACATTACGGTCGACAAAGGCCCAAGCCTTGGCGCCGATGCAGCAGGCGCCATCGGCGGCATGGTCAAAATGAAAACCTTGCAGCCCAAGGACATCCTCAAAGACGGCGAGACCTACGGTGTTCGCCTCAAAGGTGACATCTCCAGCAACAGCGTTGATCGCCCGCACGCGTACAACGCAACGCCGCGCAGTGGCAGCAACAGCATTTTCGACCCGCAGGCGCATTCGGGCAGCGTGGCGTTCGCCAGCACCAGCGAGATGATTGACTTTGTCGGTGCCTACACCCAACGCGAAAGCGGCAACTACTACGCCGGTAAAAAGGGCTTCAAGAAATACCAGGTGTACCAGCAAGTACGCCGCTACGATCCTGCCACCAAGAAGTACATCTACGTCACCGAAGAAGCCAATAGCCCGGCCAAGGTATTCAAGGCGGGCAACGAGGTGCTCAATACCTCTACCGACACCGAATCGGTGTTGCTCAAGACCATTATCAAACCGTCACCCGATCAAGCCCTTGAGTTGACCTACCGTTACACCGATGGCGAATACGGTGAAGTGATGCCGTCGCGAATCATCCGCAACAAGACCGGCACTGTGCCGCAGTGGCAGCCCGGCAGCATGCGGATCAACGCTTACACCGCGCGCTACACCTTCAAGCCGGAAGATAACCCGCTGATCGATTTCAGCGCTAACGCCTGGACCACCAAGGCCCAGAGCGAAGCGTTCAACGGTTTGAGCACGGTAACCCCGTTGTTTGGCTATGAAGGCGAACCAGATCAATTGGGTGAGGACGGTTATCAGGACGCCTTGCGCAATCGCACCAAGGACAATCGCTGGGGGGTGGACGTGAGCAACACCTCGCGCTTCGATACGCAAATCGGCAAGCTCGCCTGGTACTACGGCGGCTCCTTCCAAAAAGAGAAACTGCGCCCCGATGACAATTCCCCGGTGCTGCAATCTGACCTGGAGCAAAACCGCTTTATTCGCAGCGGCGACCGTCAGGAAGGCAGCCTGGTGAGTTCGCTGGAATGGGCACCGATCAAGCCCCTGACCTTTACCGTGGGCGGCCGCTACAGCGAATTCAGCAGCAAGGACCACAACCGACTCGCCTCACCTGCGACCTTTGGCACCCGCCCGGTGCGCTGGACCTGGCTGTACAAAGGCAAAGACCGCATTGGTTATGTGTACTGGCGCCCGGACCAGCAAGGCAACTTCACCCAAGACTCGCTCAACGCGACACCGTATGAAAAAGGCACCGTCGGCAGCACCGGCTACGACCGCGTTGAGGCCGATGATCCCGAGATGCTGAAGTACGCCACCAGCTACAGCTATGCCAAGCCGATCGAACGTCGCGATCATGCTTTCACGCCGTCGTTCGGTGTGAAGTACGACCTCACTGACGCCAGCTTCGTGTACCTCAATTACAGCGAAGGCGTGCGCATGCCGAGCCTGTTCGAATCCACGCTGGGCCTGTTCACCGCCGCCGTGCCGGGGGCCAACCTCAAGCCTGAGCACAGTAAAAATTGGGAAGTGGGTGCCAGCACCCTGAAAAACGATCTGTTCCTTGAGGGCGATACCGCCGCAGCCAAGCTGGCGTACTTCAACAACAAAATCGAAAACTACATCACCCGTGACTACCTCGACATCTTTGCGGGCAATCTGCAAAACGTTGACAGCTTCACAGTCAAGGGTATCGAGTTGCAGACCAGCTACGACATGGGTCGCGTGTTCACTGACGTGTCGGCCACCTACTACCTGAACGCCAAAACCTGTGCCCCGGACCTGGCGCAGAAACTGCGCGATGACGGCACGCCGACGCCGAACTGCGTGGACGGTGGCTTCCCGGGGTCGTACACCAACACCCAAAATCCGCCCAAGTATTCGATCAATACCACCGTGGGCACTCGCTGGTTTGACAACCATTTGGTACTCGGCGGGCGCATGGTCTACAACAGCGCGCCGACCGCTAAACTGAACAAACCGTGGAACGATGGCATCACCACCAACCAGATCTACTACCAGAAATCGGCGATCTTCGACCTGTTCGCCAGCTACGAAATCTACAAGGGCACCCAAATCGATTTCGGCGTGCAAAACCTGACCAACGTCTATTACCTCGACCCGCTGGCGCAAAGCTTTATGCCTGCACCGGGGCGCACGCTGCGTACGGGGCTGACGGTCAAGTTCTGACCTGAGGCGCGTTAACACACGGGATGCCCTGAACGGCATCCCGTTTTACGTTGATTACTATTGATGAGCCCATGACCTATCTGAATCAATCACGCAAGACACTCTGGAGCGTGGCGACACTGATCACCCTGAGCGTGTACACGGGCATCACCGCCTGGTTGTTGCACACCTCGACGAGCACTTCGGTCGAGGCGGCACCGGCGGCGATGATGATCGAACTGGCCGCCGTGCCCGTTGCTCAGGCGGTCGAAGAAGACCTGCAAGTGGCACCCGACAAACAGGTGCAAAAACAGATCAGCACACCGTCTGCCCAACCGCCCAAAGAGGTGGTGAAAAAAATCACCCCAGCGACCAAACCGTCCCCGGCCAAACAGGCCAAATCCCCGCTTAAAGACACAGCCCACGGCACCTACCAGAGCGCGCCCGAAGAAGGTTCGCAATTCCAGGCACCACCGAAAAAGCAGGATGAACAACCGGCCTCCTCGGCGACCACGGCACCGCCCAAACTCGACGCACAAACAGCTACCACCACCGCGGCGACACAATCTTCACGGGGCATGGCCGACCCGGCCTTGAAAGTGCAATGGGAAGCAGAGTTGCTGGCGCACCTGGAGCGTTTCAAACGCTACCCGCAGAACGCCCGTGATCGCGGTGACCGCGGCGTGGCTTACCTGCGTTTTGAAATCGACAGCAACGGCAAGGTCTTGAGCGCGAGCGTTATCCGTTCTGCCGGTTTTAGCGACCTCGACAACGCGACACTGGAGATGATCAACCGCGCCTCGCCAGTGCCACGTCCACCGGAAGGCAGCAAGCTGCGGTTCACGGTGCCGGTGGTGTTTTCGAAGTAAATGCGGCCATGTTGTTCACATTAGCGATCTCTGCCTCTGTGGGAGCAGGTTAGCTAAAGCGCTTCTCGAAATAGACCCGATCAAAACCCTCTTCCAGGCGGCGATCGATTTCGACGTAACCGAGACGCGGGTAGATGGCCAAATTGGCGGTCATCTTTGCATTGGTATAAAGGAGAACGCTGTGCAGGCGCAGTTGTTGCGCCTGCGTCTCGCAAAACTGAACCAGCGCCTTGCCGATACCTTTGCCCTGCCCCTTAGTTGAAACCGCTACATTTTCGAGAAACATGTGCTGGCCAACGACAAAGAACACGATAAACCCTTGCAAGTCATCGTGTTCATCGACGCAAACATGCACCTGGCCCGCTGCAATCTGCGCCGCAAAATCCGCGAGCATCGGGGCGGGTTTACGGCCTATGGCAGCAATATATTGCGTATAGGCATGTTCA